>CAMOPD010000044.1 GCA_946622085.1 uncultured Prevotellaceae bacterium
AGTTTCCACCGTGGGAATGATCGAAATACGTGGCTGTTTTAGCGGCGGAAGACGGGATGTTCGGAATCACGCACGCCACGCCATGTACGAGTAGTAGATGGGTCGTGAACAGGTCCTTCCAGTTTAAAACATTCCAAGAATTTGGCGGTTAGAAGAAATTGTTGTATCTTTGCATCCTAATCACAAAATAAAGACATTCCGAATTGACAGAAAAGCATATCGTTCTTGAAGACATCGACCCCGTAGTGTTCTACGGCGTTGGCAATGCCCATTTGCAAATGATTAAGGCACTGTTTCCCAAGCTCCGCATCGTGGCGCGTGACAACGTGATACGCGTTTTGGGCGACGAGGAGCAAATGGCGCATTTTGAAGAGAACATTGAGCGCATGAGGCTCCATGTGCTGAAATACAACAGTCTGGGCGAAGAGGATATTCTCGACATCATCAAGGGCCGCCAGACCAAGCTCGACGGCGTGAAGGGTGTCATTGCCTACAGCATTTCGGGACGCCCCATCAAGAGTCGCAGCACCAATCAGCAGCGGCTGGTGGAAGCCTACGAGCACAACGACATGGTGTTTGCCGTGGGGCCGGCCGGCACGGGCAAGACCTATCTGAGCATTGCCCTGGCCGTGAAGGCCCTGAAGGAGAAGACGGCCAAGAAAATCATTCTCTCGCGCCCGGCCGTGGAGGCCGGCGAGAAACTGGGATTCCTGCCGGGCGACATGAAGGAGAAGATAGACCCCTATCTTCAGCCCCTCTACGACGCGCTGGAGGACATGATACCCGCCGTGAAGCTGCAAGACATGATGGAGAAGCACATCATTCAGATTGCTCCGCTGGCCTTCATGCGCGGACGCACGCTCAGCGATGCCGTGGTGATTCTCGATGAAGCCCAGAACACCACTCCGGCCCAGATCAGGATGTTTCTCACCCGCATGGGATGGAACACGAAGATGATCATCACGGGCGACTTGACGCAGATCGACCTGCCCCGAACGCAGAAGAGCGGACTCATTGAGGCGCTCCATATATTAAATAAGGTGGAAGGCATTGGCGTGGTGAGGCTCGACCAGACAGACATTGTGCGCCACAAGCTGGTGACGCGGATTGTGAATGCCTACGAGCAACACGACAAGGAGAACGGAGGCAACAAGGACGACGACAACAACAAGCTGGGGCGCGAAGACCACGGGGAGAGCTGAGAAGAAGCCATGCTCCCGGTCTTTGCGCCCTGGCGCTAAAAATAGAATAAAGAAAATGAAAGCTTTAACAAGAACAGATTTCAACTTTGAAGGACAAAAGAGTGTTTATCATGGCAAGGTGCGCGATGTATACAACATCAACGACGACGTGCTCGTGATGGTGGCTACCGACCGCATCTCGGCCTTCGACGTGGTGCTGCCCAAGGGCATACCCTTCAAGGGACAGGTGCTCAACCAGATAGCAGCCAAGTTTCTCGACACCACCACCGACATCTGCCCTAACTGGAAGCTGGCCACGCCCGACCCCATGGTGACCGTGGGACTGAAGTGCGAGGGATTCCGCGTGGAGATGATCATCCGCAGCATCCTCACCGGCTCGGCCTGGCGCGAATACAAGAAGGGATGCCGAGAGCTCTGCGGCGTGAAGCTGCCCGACGGCATGCGCGAGAACGAGCGTTTCCCCGAGCCCATCATCACGCCCACCACCAAGGCCGACGAAGGCCACGACATGAACATCTCGAAGGAAGAAATCATCAGTCAGGGCATCGTTTCGGCCGAAGACTACGCCGTGATGGAAGACTACACCCGCCGGATATTTGCACGGGGACAGGAGATTGCCGCCCGCCAGGGACTCATACTGGTTGACACGAAGTATGAATTCGGCAAGCGCGACGGCAAGGTGTATCTCATCGACGAGATCCACACCCCCGACTCCAGCCGCTACTTCTATGCCGACGGCTACGAGGAGAAGCTGGCCAAGGGCGAGCCCCAGCGGCAGCTGTCGAAGGAGTTTGTGCGCCAATGGCTCATTGAGCACAACTTCATGAACGAGCCCGGACAGGTGATGCCCGAAATCACCGACGAATATGCCGAGAGCGTGAGCGACCGCTACATTGAGCTCTATGAGCACATCACCGGCGAGCGCTTTGACAAGGCCGCCGAGGAAGGCGATATCGCCGCAAGGATTGAAAGAAACGTGAGCCGCTGGCTGAAGGAACAGTGACGAACGTTTTAAAGGGCAATCGTGTGTTTTTAGAGGAGAGAAGAGGGTTGTTCTTTCGGCGCAAACGCCTTTCCAACTTTTCAACTTTTAAGTCATGTACCAGCAAGAAAAGATAAAGCCCTACGACCATGGCGGCGAAAAGACCAGGCAGGTGGAGCAGATGTTCGACAACATTGCCCCCAGCTACGACAAGCTCAACCACCGCCTCTCGTGGGACATCGACCGAGGATGGCGCAAAAAGGCCATCGGCCAACTGGCCGAACATCAGCCCAGAATCATGCTCGACATAGCAACGGGCACGGGCGACTTTGCCATTCTGGCTGCCCGCATGCTCCACCCCGAAAAGCTCATTGGGGCCGACATATCGGAAAAGATGATGGAAATAGGCCGCGAGAAGGTGAAACGCGAGGGGCTCGCCCAGACCATCTCCTTCATGAAGGAAGACTGCATGAATCTCTCCTTTGCCGACGGCACGTTCGACGCCGTGACGGCAGCTTTCGGCATTCGCAACTTCCAGAACCTCGACCGAGGCCTCAGCGAGATGTGCCGTGTGCTGAAACCCGGAGGACAGCTGAGCATCGTGGAACTGACCACGCCGGTGAGATTCCCCATGAAACAACTGTTCAGGATTTATTCCCACACCATCCTGCCCGCCTATGGGCGCCTCATCTCGAAAGACAAGAGTGCCTACAGCTATCTCACGGCCACCATTGAAGCCTTCCCGCAAGGCGAGAGCATGATGGAAATACTCAAGAAAGCCGGCTTCAGGCAGACGGCCTTCAAGCGACTCACTTTCGGCATCTGCACCATGTACAGCGCCACCAAATAAGCTCACAGACAACAAACCATTCCCCAAAACATACGATTATGGACAAATACGGATTAATAGGCTACCCGCTCGGACACTCGTTCTCCATCAGCTATTTCAACGAAAAGTTTGAAAACGAGAACATCGATGCACAATACATCAACTTCGAGATTCCCACCATCGAGGCATTGCCCGAAGTGCTGGCCTCGAATCCGGAGCTGAAAGGGCTCAACGTGACCATCCCCTACAAGGAAAAGGTGATTAGCTTTCTCGACTCGGTGAGCCCCGAGGCAAGAGCCATTGGCGCCGTCAACGTGATTCGTGTCACCCATAAAGGCAACGACATCATTCTGAAAGGCTTCAACAGCGACGTCATCGGATTCACCAAAAGCATTGAGCCCATGCTGGAGAAGAAGTGGCACCGCAAGGCGCTCATTCTGGGCACCGGAGGAGCTTCAAAGGCCATCGACTACGGGCTGAAGGCCCTGGGGCTGGAGACGGTCTTCGTGAGCCGATACGAACGGCCGGGAACCATTCAGTATGGCAACATCACGCCCGAGGTGGTGAAAGAATACAACGTCATCGTGAACTGTACGCCCGTCGGAATGTATCCCCACTCAGAAGAATGCCCCCAATTGCCCTATGAGGCCATGGACAGCCACACCATTCTCTACGACCTGATTTACAATCCCGATGAAACACTGTTCATGCGCCGAGGCGCCCAATACGGCGCCAACGTGAAGAACGGGCTCGAAATGCTCCTGCTGCAGGCCTTCTCCTCGTGGGAGTTCTGGAACGAAAGCAAATAGCTCCCCCCACCGCAAGAAGCCCATCAAAGAAAACAATAACGAAACAGAAAAAATGGACAACAGATACATGATGCGCGGAGTGAGCGCCGCCAAGGAAGACGTTCACAACGCCATAAAGAACATCGACAAGGGCATCTTCCCGCAAGCCTTCTGCAAAATCATACCCGACGTGCTGGGCGGTGACCCCGAATACTGCAACATCATGCACGCCGACGGCGCTGGAACGAAATCGAGCCTGGCCTATATGTACTGGCGCGAAACGGGCGACCTGAGCGTATGGAAAGGCATTGCGCAAGATGCCATCGTGATGAACACCGACGACCTGCTCTGCGTGGGAGCCGTCGACAACATTCTGGTGAGCTCGACCATCGGACGCAACAAGATGCTCGTGCCGGGAGAGGTCATCTCGGCCATCATCAACGGCACCGACGAGCTACTGGCCGAACTGCGGCAGATGGGCATCGGCATCTATCCCACCGGCGGAGAAACGGCCGACGTGGGCGACCTGGTGAGAACCATCATCGTCGACTCCACCGTGACCTGCCGCATGAAGCGGAGCGACGTCATCGACAACGCCAACATCCGTCCGGGCGACGTCATCGTGGGGCTGTCGTCCACCGGACAGGCCACCTACGAGAAGCAATACAACGGTGGCATGGGCAGCAACGGACTCACTTCGGCACGCCACGACGTCTTTGCCAAGTATCTGGCAGAGAAATATCCCGAGAGCTACGACCACAACGTGCCCGACGAGTTGGTCTACAGCGGCAAATACAAGCTCACCGACGGCGTTGAGCATTCGCCGCTCGACGCCGGCCATCTGGTGCTCTCGCCCACCCGCACCTATGCACCGGTCATCAAGCGGCTGCTCGACGAGCTGCGCCCCGACATCCATGGCATGGTGCACTGCACCGGCGGAGCCCAGACCAAGGTGCTCCACTTCGTAGGCGAGAATTGCCGCGTAATCAAGGACAACATGTTCGCCGTTCCACCGCTCTTCCGCGCCATACACGACTGTTCGGGCACCGACTGGCGCGAAATGTACCAAGTGTTCAACATGGGGCACCGCATGGAAATCTACGTCAGCGAGGAAACGGCCCAAAAGGTGATCGACATTTCCAAGTCGTTCAACATCGACGCCCAGGTGGTAGGACATATCGAGGAAGGACAGAAGAGCCTCACCATCAAAAGCGAATTCGGCGAATTCAACTATTAATACCGATTATGATAGAAAACAACAGCATACTCAAGAAACTCGACGGACTGGAAGCCCGCTTCGAGGAAGTGTCCACGCTCATCACCGACCCGAACGTCATCAGCGACCAAAAGCGATTCGTGAAACTCACCAAGGAATACAAGGACCTGGGCGACATCATGGATGCACGCAAACGCTACATCGACTGTCTCAACGGCATCAAGGAAGCCAAAGACATTCTGGCCAACGAAGACGACCCGGAGATGAAGGAGATGGCCCGCGAAGAACTGGCCATGAACGAAGAACTTCAGCCGAAACTGGAAGAAGAAATCAAGATTGCCCTCATACCCAAAGACCCCGAGGACGCCAAGAACGTGCAGATGGAAATACGCGCCGGAACGGGCGGCGACGAGGCCTGCCTCTTTGCCGGCGACCTGTTCAAGATGTACAAGAGCTTCTGCGAGTCGAAAGGCTGGCAACTCAGCATCACCGACTTCAACGAGGGGGCCGTGGGCGGATTCAAGGAGATAGACTTTGCCGTGAGCGGCACCGACGTCTATGGCACGCTGAAATACGAAAGCGGAGTGCACCGCGTGCAGCGCGTGCCCGTCACCGAGTCGAACGGCCGCATGCAGACCTCTGCCGCCACGGTGGCCGTGCTGCCCGAAGCCGACAAGTTTGAGGTGAACATCAACGAGGGCGAAATAAAATGGGACACCTTCAGAAGCAGCGGCGCCGGCGGACAGAACGTGAACAAGGTGGAGTCGGGAGTCAGGCTGCGCTACATGTGGAAGAACCCCAACACGGGCGAGACTGAAGAGATTCTGATTGAGTGCACCGAGACGCGCGACCAGCCCAAGAACAAGGAACGTGCCCTCTCGCGCCTGTATACCTTTATATATGATAAGGAGCACCAGAAATACGTCGACGACATCGCTTCGCGGCGCAAGAGCCTCGTTTCTACCGGCGACCGCTCGGCCAAGATACGCACCTACAACTTCCCGCAGGGCCGCGTGACCGACCATCGCATAGGCTACACCACACACGACCTGCAAGGATTCCTCGGCGGCGACATCCAGCCGATGATCGATGCGCTCACCGTGGCCGAAAATGCCGAGCGAATGAAAGAATCGGAACTGTAATAACTCCATAACTCCTTAAAACCATGACAAGACAACAACTCATAGAGCAAATACGCATCAAGAGGTCGTTTCTCTGCGTGGGACTCGACACCGACGCCAAACGGCTGCCCGTGCACCTGCTCGACAAGCACGACCCGCTCTTCGAATTCAACCGCGAGATTATCGATGCCACTGCCCCCTATTGCGTGGCCTACAAACCTAATCTCGCCTTCTATGAAGCCCACGGACTGCACGGCATGGAAGTCTTCGAGAAAACCGTGAAGTACATCAAGGAGAACCATCCCCACCACATGATCATTGCCGACGCCAAACGAGGCGACATCGGCAACACCTCGCAGATGTATGCCCGCACGTTCTTCGAAGAATACGACGTCGACGCACTCACCGTAGCCCCCTATATGGGTGAGGACTCCGTGACGCCTTTCCTGGAATACAAAGGCCACTGGGTGATTCTGCTGGCGCTGACCAGCAACCGGGGCAGCAACGACTTCCAACTGATGCGCGACGAAAAGGGCGAACGACTGTTTGAGAAAGTCATCAAGCGCGCCCAGCAATGGGGCACCACAGAAAACCTGATGTACGTGGTGGGAGCCACCCAGGGACGCATGTTCGAGGACATACGGCGCATTGCCCCCAACCACTTCCTGCTCGTGCCGGGCGTGGGAGCTCAGGGCGGCTCGCTCGAAGAAGTTTGCCGCTACGGCATGACTGATGACTGCGGATTGCTGGTGAACTCTTCGCGCGGCATCATCTATGCTTCGTCTGACGAGAACTTCGCAGAAATTGCAGGCAACAAGGCCCGCCAGCTGCAACAGGAAATGGCCGCCGAACTGGAGAAAAGAGGTATCTGAACTAACAGCAATAAAAAATGAAACATGCAATCAAGATAATGGCACTCCTCGCCTTGAGCGCTTGCCTGGGCATTGCATGCTCATCAAAAGAGAAGCCATCTGCCGCCAAGCCTGAAGTGGCAAGCCTGAAGAATGCCGAGCAAGCGGGAGCTAAGCATAAGAACGACAGTGCAGAGGCTGAAAAACAGAATAGAGAAGAAGCAGCCAAACAGTTCTGCGAACAATTCTCGGTGGAAGACCTGCTGCGACTGCTCAACCATGCTGGAGAGCCTGAGGCTGAGAAAAGCGGCATGTCGCTTCTCTTCGACGACAGTGTTGACGATGAGGAGGAGGAAGGTCTTTCTTACTCTGTAGTAGCTTATGGCAGAAACGTGGAGAAGGGGAAGAAACTGGATCTGGGCTATCAGATAGTAAGCACATCTGCCCACAGCTGCTACTTCACCCTGAATGTCGACACCTCAACCAATCCACGCCTGTACTTCGCCAACCAAGAAGACGCCAACCATTTCTTTCAGAGGGCTTCGAGTGCCAAGCGCTTCAGCTACGACGGAGAAACCTACACCATACAAAAGAAAGCAGACTCGAACTGCATAGACATCATGATTCCTTGGGTTGAAGATGAACTCCAGACGAAGTATTCCATACATCCCCCGAAACTGGATAACGGATTCTATGAAATTTGGGTGGAGGTATATGTATAAACCGAACAAAGGCATATAGCAGGAGAGCATGCTCCAACTATATGCCTTTGTTATTTTGGGGGGCAGAGAACGGGGCAAGGATTGTTGACTCAGCGGAAAAGGAGGCCGGCAAAAAATGTTTTTCCACTCCGATAGACCTTTGCCACTACTTTTCATCTTTTTTTGCATCAAAAAGCATGGTTGTTATTTAAATATTGACTATATTTGCAGAAAATATGAAAAACAATGGTCCACATTTCACTGCCTGAGGAGAAAAACCGCATGCTCGTATTCTATCTGGCGATGGAAGAATACGTAGCGCGCTACTTGGATGAAGACGACGACTGCTTCTTCACGTGGCAGACAGACCCGACAGTGATTTTTGGGCGCAACCAGCTGATAGAAAATGAAGTGAACCAAGCCTACTGCCGCGAGCACGCCATCAGCATGTTCCGAAGAAAGAGCGGCGGTGGATGTGTCTATTCTGACCGTGGCAACGTGATGATGTCGTATGTAACCCATGACGACAGTGTCAACCTGACATTCAACCGCTATATTAATATGGTGGTGCTCATGTTATGGAAAATGGGCATCGAGGCCAAAGCCACAGGGCGCAACGACATACTCATTGACGGACGAAAGGTATCGGGAAACGCCTTCTATCATATACCCGGGCGCAGCATTGTGCACGGAACGATGCTCTTCGACACCAACATGCGCCACATGGTGGGCAGCATTACGCCAAGCGACGAGAAACTGCTCAGCAAGGGCGTGAAAAGTGTAAGACAGCACGTGGCGCTGCTGAAAGACTATACCGACACGAGCACCGCCGACTTCAGACAACTCTGCCAGCGCGAACTCTGTCAGCGCGAAAGACGGCTGACAAATGCCGACGTAAGCCGTATTGAGGAATTGATGCAGGAATACCTTTCGGAAGAATTCATCTTCGGACGCAACCCGCGCTATACCATTTGCCGGAGACGACGACTGGAAGGCGTGGGCGAGGTGGAAGTGAGAATGGAGCTGAAAAACGGCATCATTCGCGAGGCCGACATGAAAGGCGACTTCTTTCTCGTGGGCGACCTGGGAAGCATGCTCAACAGACTGAAAGGGCAACCCTTTGAACGCCAGGCTGTGAGCAACGCCCTGCCCCACCGAATAGACGACGTGGTGGTGCACTTAGAGAAAGAGGCGCTGCTTGACGCTATTTTCGGAGACTGACGGCAAGCGACTTCCCCGGACCTGACACAAGAATCACCCAGATAATTCAAAACCTAAATAAAAATTCTATGGAAAATAAAAGAACTTGTCTCTACGACAAACATGTAGCTCTGAAAGCACTGATTTCGCCTTTCGGAGGATTTGACATGCCCATCCAGTATTCATCTATCATTGAAGAGCACAACGCCGTGAGGAACGACTGCGGTGTGTTCGATGTGTCGCACATGGGCGAAGTGACCGTCCGCGGCCGTGATGCCGAGCGCTACGTCAACCACATCTTCACCAACGACGTCACACAAGCTCCCATCGGACAAATCTACTATGGGATGATGTGTTATGAGAATGGTGGCACCGTTGACGACTTGCTGGTGTACAAGATGGGTGAGAATGACTTCTTCCTTGTCATTAACGCTGCCAACATCGACAAAGACTGGGCCTGGATAGAGCAGCAGGCCGAAGGATTCGACGTGATGCTGGAAAACCGCTCTGAATTCTACGGTCAGATAGCCGTGCAAGGCCCCAAGGCAGAAGCCGTGGTGGAAGAAGTGCTGGGCTTGGCATGCAAGGAACTCGTGTTCTACACCGTGAAGACCATTGGCGACGTCATTGTAAGCCGCACGGGCTATACTGGCGAAGACGGATTCGAAATCTATGGAAGCCACGATTTCATCCGTGAGCAGTGGGACAAACTCATGGCCAGCGGCCGGTGCAAGCCCTGCGGACTGGGATGCCGCGACACGCTCCGCTTCGAGGTGGGCCTGCCGCTTTATGGCGACGAACTCTCTGCTGACATCACGCCCGTGATGGCCGGACTGAGCATGTTCTGCAAGTTCGACAAGCCTGAATTCATTGGCAAGGAGGCTCTGCTGAAACAGAAGACCGAGGGCGTAAGCCAACGCGTCATTGGCATCGAACTGAAAGACAAGGCCGTGCCGCGCCATGGCTATGCCGTGCTCCATGAAGGCCAGAAGGTGGGCGAAGTGACTACGGGCTACAACTCCATCTCGACAGGCAAGAGCGTCTGCATGGCGCTCGTCGACGCTGCCCACGCAAAACTGGGCACCGAGCTGGAAATCCAGATTCGCAAGAAAACTTTCCCGGGTGTGGTGGTGAAGAAACGCTTCTACGACAAACACTACAAGAAATAAGTTTAAACAAACCGAATAACAATAATAAAAACACACAAAGAAACTATGGCAAAAGTTGTTAAAGGACTCTATTACAGCGAGTCGCACGAATTTATTAGGATGGAAGGTAACTATGGTTACATTGGTATCACCGACTATGCACAGAACGCGCTGGGCAACGTGGTCTATGTGGATATGCCCGAAGTGGACGACGAGGTGGAAGCCGGCGAGGACTTCGGCGCCGTGGAGAGCGTGAAGGCTGCCAGCGACCTCATTTCGCCCGTCACGGGAGTCGTGGTGGAAGTAAACGAAGCCCTCGAGGATGCTCCTGAACTGTTGAATCAGGACGCCTTTGAGAACTGGATCATCAAGGTGGAGCTCTCTGACCCCACTGAGCTGGACAACCTGATGGATGCTGAGGCCTACGAACAATTCTGCAACCAATAGTCTCCCCCGCCCCAACCCATGAACTACAAATTCTTCCCTCATACAGAAGAGGAAATAGGCCAAATGCTACAGACCATCGGCCTGAAATCGATGGAAGAGCTCTACGACGATGTGCCAGAGAGCATCCGTTTTAAGGGCGAATACGACCTGCCGTCGGAGAAAAGCGAAATGGAGATTCGGCGTTTCTTCGAACAACTGGGCAGCAAGAACCGGCAACTCACCTGCTTTGCAGGGGCCGGCGTCTACGATCACTACACACCTGCCGTCATACCGAGCATCGCTGGGCGCTCAGAGTTTCTGACCAGCTATACTCCCTATCAGGCAGAAATATCTCAAGGCACGCTTCATTACATCTTTGAATATCAAAGCATGATGGCCGAGCTCACAGGCATGGACATCTCCAACGCATCCATGTACGACGGCACAACGGCCACTGCTGAAGCCATGCTCATGGCCTATGCGGCGGGCAAGAAGGCTACGAAGGTGCTGGTGTCCGAAACCGTTGACCCCAAGACGCTGGCCGTAGTGAAGACCTACGCTCATTTCCATGGCGTGGAGATTGAGCCAGTGGCAGCAAAAGATGGAGTCACCGACAAGGAAGACATGGAAAGACAACTGGCAGAAGGCGGCGTGGCCGGAGTGATTGTGCAACAGCCCAACTACTTTGGCATCGTTGAAGACTACACCGGATTCGCGGAAAGCATCCATGCAAGCAAAGGGCTTTTCATCATCCATGCAGTAGCAGCCGACCTCGCCGTGCTGAAGACGCCTGGCGAATGGGGAGCCGACGTGGCCGTGGGCGATGGTCAAAGTTTGGGCATCCCCATGTCATGGGGCGGCCCGTACGTGGGCTATATGTGCTGCACCGAAAAGCTCATCCGCAAGATGCCAGGGCGCATTGTTGGCATGACAAAAGATAGCCGCGGGCAAAGGGCATTCGTCTTGACTCTGCAAGCACGCGAACAGCACATACGCCGACAGAAAGCCACGTCGAACATCTGCTCTAACGAGAGTCTTATGGCGCTGTGGGTGACCATCTACATGTCACTCATGGGAAAGCAGGGGGTAAAGGAGGCGGCCGAACGTTCGTATGGCGGTGCCCACTATCTGTGCGAACAGCTCTTGTCGACAGGCAAGTTCCAGCTGACCTACAATCAGCCTTTCTTCAATGAATTCTGCGTCAGCTACGATGGCGACGTAGACGCTCTGCAGAGAAAATTCACCGACAACGGCTTCTTTGGTGGAATCAAGATTGACGACAACAAAATACTTTTTGCCGTAACAGAAGCACGCACCAAAGCAGAAATTGACAAACTTGTGGAACTAACAAAGGAGGCATAAGGCTATGAACAACAAATTGTATGGAAACCTGATTTTCGAATGGTCGCACCCAGGACGCAAAGGCTACTCACTGCCCAAGAATGAATTCGGCCACTACGACATTCCTTCCGCCATGAGACGGGCCAACGATGCAGAACTGCCCGAATGCGACGAAATGACCGTCGTGCGCCACTATACGAACCACAGTGCCAACAACTTCGGCGTGAACAACGGTTTCTACCCTCTTGGCAGCTGCACCATGAAGTACAATCCCGTCATCAATGAGGAAACTGCCAGCATGCCGGCATTCAGTAAACTGCATCCGCTTCAACCCGTCGACACCGTGGAAGGTGCCCAGGAAGTTTACGACACCCTTTGCAAGTCTCTCTGCGCCCTCACAGGACTCGACGCCTTCACTCTGACCCCCTTTGCCGGAGCCCATGGTGAGCTCACCGGACTGATGATTATTCGTGCCTACCATGAAAGCAGAGGCGACATGAAACGCACAAAAGTCATCGTCCCCGATTCTGCCCACGGCACCAATCCTGCTTCGGCGGCTGTGTGCGGTCTTGAAGTGCTGGAAGTAAAGAGCCGTGCTAACGGGCTCGTTGACGTGGACGATTTGAAAGCCCTTCTCGAAACCCATTCCGACGACATCGCTGCCATGATGATGACCAATCCAAACACTCTGGGGCTCTTCGAGAAAGAGATCCCCCAGATAGAACAACTCATCCACCATTGCGGCGGGTTGATGTACTACGACGGTGCCAACCTCAACCCCATGCTGGGTGCCTGCCGACCGGGAGATATGGGCTTCGACGTGATGCACATCAATCTCCACAAGACGTTCTCTACGCCCCATGGCGGCGGCGGACCAGGTGCAGGTCCTGTGGGAGTGCGCAAAGGACTGGAGCAGTTCTTCCCCACCGTGGGTGCCTACCACGGAAACTTTGCCGTCATCATTAGGGCCCTGACCTACATCTTGACTCTTGGAAAGGAAAACATCAAGATGGTGGGGCCTCTGGCAACGCTCAATGCCAACTACATCAAGGAGAGTTTGAAAGACGCATACCGACTGCCCATTGACGGACTCTGCAAGCACGAGTTCGTGTTCGACGGCCTGGCCGACAAGTCAACTGGCGTAACGACAATGGACGTAGCCAAACGGCTGCTTGATTATGGCTATCACGCTCCGACCATCTACTTCCCACTGCTCTTCCATGAGAGCCTCATGATTGAGCCCACCGAAAACGAGAGCAAAGAGACGCTCGACGGTTTCGTCGACGTGATGCACAAGATTGCCGAAGAGGCCATCAGCATGCCCGATGAAGTGAAAGGAGCTCCCCACAATACTCCCATCGGGCGAGTAGACGACGTGTTGGCGGCCAAGCATCCCGTCGTAACCTATAAGCAGATGACGCAATGACAACCACTGATCTTATCATCATCGGCGC
>CAMOPD010000045.1 GCA_946622085.1 uncultured Prevotellaceae bacterium
ATGGAATCGTGTCGTGATTTTATGGAATCATGACGTGATTCCTGTTTTTGCAGCCCGCTTGCTGACTTTTCCTGGAGCGGGGAAAAACGATTGCAGGGAGCTGACAACCTTCCGTATTCGTGTTCGATGGGACAGCGGTGGCGCGCGCTTTGTCTATTCTCTGCAACGGATGCGACGAATTTCACTAATCATTAGAAGGGCTTGTGAATCGGCCCGGACACCGATAAACATCATACAAGTTGGCATGCTCATCATTACAGACCCCACCCCTGACCCCTCAAGGGGCTGGGGCAGGGGTGGGGGCTGTAATTATTTCAATGAATGTCTGGGGAAACGGCTTGCAAGGCCAATAGTGCATAGCGATGGGTTGGACGCCCTGGAGGGAAGATGTCATTGATAGTGATTTACTTTGGATATTGCCATTTCCCCAAGATATTAATGGATAAAAAAGAAGCACATCTGCGTGTGCAGGTGTGCTTCTTGAACTATTCCTGTTGGTGACAGGAGGAGATGTTGACTTATTCTACCGAAGCCGAAACGTTCTGCTTCTCGTAGTAGGCTTTGTAGTCGTCGCCGCCATATTTCAGTCCGAGGTCTTCGCCGGCAATGCCGTCGCAGACGCCCTTGTAGGCCCACTTGCGCAGGTAGTTGGCATCCCAGAGGTTAGGCACTTCGCCCTTGAGCCAGTATTCGTGCTCGTCCTCGGCGTCGGAGACGCTCCAGATGGTGATGCCGTGCTGCTGAGCCTGCGGTATGTTGGTCTTATACGACTCGAAGATCATGCGGTAGGCATCGGCCTGGGCCTTGTATTGTGCTGCCGACGGCGAGCTGGTGCCGATGGCGATGTCGAGTTCGGTCACGCGGATGAGCTTGCCCGTGGAGGCGAGCGTCTGGAAGTGCTTGTCGATGCGTGCCTTCAGATCGGCCAGCTTGGAGGCGTTGGCTTCGGTATCGTCGGTGGGACTGAAGGAGACGTGCATCTGCGTGCCTATGCCGTCGACGATGGGCGAACCGTTGGCGTCGTCGATGTCCTGTACCCACTTGATGAGTGCGGCGAGCTTGCCCTCCGAGGTCTCCAGGTTGTAGTCGTTGATGAAGAGCTTGGTTTCGGCGGGCAGGTGCTTGCGTGCCAGCTGGAAGGCCTTCACGCCGTAGTCGGGCACGAAGTAGCCCCAGTAGAAGCGGTTGCCGCCCCAGTTGAGCTGCAGTCCGTTCTCGGTGTCTTCGGTGGGCTCGGAGTCGTAGGTGGTCACGCCGTCGTCGTCGGTGGTGGATCCTCCGAAGACCACGTTGCCGCTACCGTCGCGGCTGATGCCGCGCACGCCGTAGCCCTGACCGTCTGCGATGGCCTCATTGATGACGTCGTAGCCGGCCGGTGTGACGCCCTTCTCCTTCAGGTGTTCGGCCACGCCCTGTATGAAGCTTTCCATGGCTGTGGTGAGGATGGCTTGTTTCTCTTCGGCCGTCTTGAAGGTGTAGACCATCTTGGTGGCGCGTCGCGGTGCAAGGCGCATGCCGCTGGCCTTGGCGCTGGTCTGCTCTTCGCTCACCTTCGTCACGCGTACATTATCTATATAATAGGTGACGCCAGGCAGCTTGCCGAGGTCGATGCAGAAGCGCCATGTGGCGGCACCGTCGACGAAGTCGTGGCTGTAGTTCTGCATGATGTAGTTGATTTCGAGCCATCCCGAGGAGGTCTCAAACGACTCCGTCCAGCTCGACTGGCTTCCTGTCCAGTTGATCCAGGGCCACTGGTTGCTGATTTCGCTGCCCGAGGCGTAGGACACGCGTGCCTGTCCGGGCTGGTCGCTCTTGATGAAGAAGGAGATGCGCACCTGCTCGCCGGGGAAGGTGGGCATGGCGGGCGTGGTGATCTGGCAGTCCCAGTAGTTGGCCGACGACTCCGATGCTGTGGCTTTCAGGGCGTGGCTGCCGTCGACGGCGTCGGCCAGCTCAACGGCCTCGATGCCAGCTCCGGCATTGTTGATGGTCCAGCCGTCGGTGCCGCTCTCGAAGGAGCCGTTGTCGCAGTAGTTGGTGGGGCCTTCGATCTTGGCTCCAAACTCCACGTTGTCTATCCAGTAGGTGGCCACGTCCTGGCCCGTGTTGATGCACAGTCGGGTGTAGCTCTTGCCGTCGTCGGTGACGGTGATTTCCTTCTCGCAGGTGGTCCATGAGCTGCCCACCTCGAAGGTCTCGTAGCCCACGGCAGGATAGCCGTCGCTGGGCTGCTGCAGGCACACCTGTATGTGGCCCACGCCGTCGGTGCGCGCCTTGAAGCGCAGGATGTAGGTGCCCGGCTCGGCAGGTGCAGGCAGGTCTTGGCAGAACTGCACGTCCCAGAGGTTGCCCGACTTGGGGTTGTAGATTTTGGCTCCTCCGCTGCCGTCAACGCCGCCCGTGGCATCCCATTCGCGTGTGGAGCTGCCGCCCCATCCTATCCATCCGCTGATGTCGTTGTCGAAGTATCCGTTCTTGAGCACGCTGGCAATGTCGCCGTCGGTCTCAATGCTGATGTCGGGTGCGATGAGCGACTTCAGGTAGGTCTGGTTCTGCTGCTGATACCAGAAGAAGTTGTGGCCGTAGAGCTTCATGCCGGCGGGCATGGACTCGATGACGCGGTCAACGGTGGCGAAGTTCAGCGCTCCGGTGTTGCCCACCAGTGCGTCGGCCTTCATGGCGTTGCCCAGGGTGATCATCTGGAAGTTGTCGTTGGCCAGTGTGCGGCGCGGGTCTTCCTCGTCGGTATAGATGGATGCTCCGAGACCCACGCCCACAATCATGTTGGGCGCATACTCGGTGACATAGTCCTTGATGTTGTCGTAGTTGGCCAGCACCTCTTTCACCTGGAGGGGTATCTCGGCCTTGGTCACTGCGCCGTGTCCGTTGGGTGTCATCCATTCCATGATCTGGTCGTCGCATGAGGCCAGTGAGCAAACCACGAGTCCGACACCTATGTATTTGAATATGTTGGTTTTCATAAATGCTTGTTTATCAGTTGTCAGATTATCATTTTAAAAGTCGCTAACCGTAACGGCGGCAGTGGGCACCACGCGCAGATTGTCGATGTAGATTTTCTGGTTGAAGAGCTTCGACTCGTATTTCACGCCGAGGTCTTCGTCTTCCAGGTCGGCATTGACAAAGAGGAAGAGGAAGTTGCTGTAGCTGCCTGCCAGGCGGTCTTCGCAAATCTTCTGGAACGTCACGTCGGGCGCCTCCGTGGGGTCGTAGTTGCCGAAGGCCGTCATGGGTATGGTGATGGTCTGCCAGCGCTCGCCCGTGGTGAAGGGTGCATGCGTGCCGTCCTGCTTGTTGAACCAGGGCACCCACACGGTGGCGGTGTTGATGTATTGCGAGCTATACTTGGTGCATCCCGACCCGTAGCCGTAGTTGGAGAGGTTGTTCTGGAGCGAAATCTCCAGCTGTCCGCTCAGGTCCCATGGCTCCGGGCAATAGATGTCGAACTGTATGGCCACGTCGGCGGCATTGGTGCTGGCGGGCACCACCGAGTACATGCGCGACCAGTCGTCTTCGCCAGCCTTGTCGCCGGCCGTAGCCCAGAGCAGCGAGTTGGCGCCCTTGTCCAGTCCGCCGGCATCGAGCTTCACGTTGGGCACGAGCATGGCCACCTTGCCGCGGCCAGTGCCCAGCGGGTCGTCCACCAGGTCCTCGGTGCCATAGGTGGCGCTCCAAGTGCCCAGTCCGCCCTTGTCGTCGAAGTTGGTGATGTAGGTGCGGAACTCGTTGAAGAAGGCCGGTGTGACGGCCGTGCCGTTGGCCCCCTCGCTGGTGATGGAGCCGCTCTCGCTCACGCCCGAGGGCATGGTGAAGCTGTAGAACTTGCCTTCCTCGTCGCTGATGATGCCGCTGGTGATTTCGATGCCACCGGGCAGCGTGAGCTTGGTGGTCTCCTGCAAGTTGGTGCCATAGACGGTCACCGTCTCGCCCGGCATGGGCAGCGTGTTGTCTACGCTGGTGATGCTCGGAGCGGCAGCGCGGATGGTGAAGGGATAGACGAGCTTCGTGCCGTCCTTCACCAGCTGGATGGTGTTGCGCACGTCGTCGTCGGCCTTGTCAACGGGCGTCTCGCTGTTGAGCGTCACCCATACGTTGTTGTCGGTCATCAGGGCATTGTTGAAATAGGTCTCATAGCCATTGATGAGTATTTTCTTGAGTCCCTTGAATCCGGAGCCTTCGATGCGGATGAGCTGTCCCAGGCGCGCGAAGTCCACCTCGCGGTCCTTGTTCTCCTCGTCGTTGATGTTCTCCAGATAGACCTTCGAGATGGTCATCGGGGCGGTCTGTGAGCCTTCATCGTCGTCGTCCTTGCACGAAGTGAAGTTGAACGCAACGAGCGCCAGGCCCAACATCCAAAAATATTTCATGGTTTTCATGTTGTTCTTGTCTTTAGTCTTTATTCTTTAAATCTTAAAAAAGGTCAGCATCGGTCACTTCGCGCTCTCCAAACTCGTAGGCCACGGTTTGCAGCGTTCCGTCGCTTCCCGGCTTGAGCATGGGGTTCTTGGTCTGGTCGGTGTCGGCGATGGGCAGCGTCAGGTTGGCGGCTGTTGCCACGGCCACGCTCGGGCCCGGAGCGGCATAGGTGTCGCTGAGCTTGTAGGTGTGGGTTGACGACTCGTAGTAGCTGGCGTTGCGATACTGATTGTTCACGTAGTTCACCACTTCCTGCTGCTGATAGTAGGCGCGGCGGATGAGGAAGTACCAGTAGAGTCCTTCGAAGGCAGTCTCCACGCGCATCTCGTGGCGCAGGTCTTCAAAGGTCACCCGGTTCTTGGTGGGCACGCCGGCACGCGTGCGCAGGGCGTTGAAGAGGCTCAGCGCGGTGGCATCGGTCGTGGCGTCGCTGTTGCCCATCGAGGCTTCCACGTAGTTCAGATAGACCTCGGCCAGTCGCATCATGTAGGTGTTGACGCCCGAATTGTTGTTCACGGCGATGCCGTTCACGGCGTTTGTTCCGATGACATATTTCTTGATGTTGGCACCCTGGCTTCCGGCGCTCTCCGATTCGCCGTACACATAGGGTTTCTCGGGGTCGGTGGAGAGCTCGGGATAGCTCTCGCCATAGGAGGCCACCGAGTAGTGGCGGCGTATGGCGTCGTCGACGGTGGTGTTGAGCGTGGCATCCTTATACTCCTTGAACTCCTCCCAGAGGTCGTAGGAGCAATAGGTGCTGCCGCCCCATGAGTTGCCTTGGTTCACCTGAGTGCTCCACGCCAGGAAGCGCGTCATCGACTGAGCCAGGCCATTGGTGGCACCGGCCTGGAACTGCAGCTGGAAGATGCTCTCCTCGTTGTTGTTCTGCGTGGCAGCGGCAAAGAGGTCGGCATAGTTGTCGAGCAGTCGGTAGGGGCCTTCGTTGATCACTTTGGCAGCGGCCTTGCGCGCCATGTCGAGATAGTATTCGTTGCGTGTGCCGCGCACGCGGTCGGTGGCGATGTTGCTGCCGTCGTAGCGTCCGTTGGTGGTCAGTCCGGCCATCGAGAGATAGAATCGGCTGAGCATGGCGTAGGCCGCATATTTGTTCACACGTCCCGTGTTGGGCGACGAGGCGGGCAGATTGACGGCTGCATATTCCATGTCGCGGATGGCAAACTCCATGGCATCGGTCTGCCGGTTGGCAGGCACCACATAGTTGTCGACGAGCGACTGCGTGTTGTCGTAGATGATGGCGCATCCCCACAGCGAGGCGATGTACCAATAGGCCAGTCCGCGCATGAAGCGGGCCTCGGCAATGCCCTGCGTGCGTGCCGTTTCGCTCACGGCGCCTGTGGAGAAGCTGGCAATGTTGTTGAGCGAGTTGTTCGACTGTGCCACCACCGAATAGAGTGCACCCCAGGCTTCGGTCAGTCCGGTCGACAGACCCGTCTCGGTGAAGTTGGTGTAGGGGTAGATGTAGTCAGAATACTGGGCGGTGATGTTGTTGGCACGTCCGTCGCCCATGCCGTAGTAGAACTTGTCGTTGAAGTCGTACCACACATAGCTGTAGAGCGGGATGATGGCCTGCGAAACGGCATCGTCGCTCGAGAAGAAGTTGCCCTGGCTCAGCTGGTAGGTGTTCTTCTGCTCCAGGAAATCGCTGGCGCAGCTGCTGAACGACAGTGCCGACCCTGCAACGGCAATGCCGCAGCACACCAAGCCGCAAGCTTTCTTTATTTTGTTTATCTTGGTAGTCATAATTACTAATGTCTAATTACAGATTCATGGATTAAAATTGAACATTCAGGCCTACGGTGTAGATGCGTGGCGAGGGGTAGCGGCTGTAGTCAACTCCGTTGAGCAGCGCCGTGCCGCGCATGGAGCCCACTTCCGGGTCGAATCCTTTATACTTGGTCCAAGTGTAGAGGTTCTGCACGTTGCAGTAGATTTTCACGTTGGTCAGGAAGATGTTTCTCAGCCAGGTGCGCGGCAGCGTGTAGGAGAGCGAGATGTTCTGCAGCCGTATGTAGCTGCCGTCCTCCACGTAGGCGTCGCTCACGCGGTTGTTCTTGTTCACGCCGCTCTCGGTGGAGAGTCGTGGCATGATGCTTCCCGGATTGGTGACGTAGTAGTTGCGGTAGTCGTCGGGCCCGTCGGCTTGTATCTTCTCCACGCGGGCGTAGTCGAGCACGGTGGTCAGCTGGTTGCTGGTAGAGCCGGTGATGTCGAGGAATCGGCGTCCGTAGTTCATGATCTTGTTGCCGTAGGAGCCGCTCAGCTGCACGCTCAGGTCGAAGCCCTTCCACGAGAAGGTGTTGCCGAATCCCCAAGTGAACTTCGGTTCGGGGTTGCCGATGAAGGTCTGGTCGTTGTTGTCGATGACGCCGTCGCCGTTGATGTCGTCATAGATGTAGTCGCCGATGAACACGCCACCCGTCGTGGGTCCTGTGGCAATGCTGGCGCCTTCGGGCAGCGCCACGGGCTTCACGGTGCCGTCGGCGGCCTTGTAGTAGAAGTCTTCAGGGTTGTCGAAGCGTCCGATGACCTTGAATCCCCAGAACTGTCCGATGGGATGTCCCACCACGGTGTTGGTCACGGTGGCCGTCTCCGAGCCTATCTGCAGCGTCTGCGGCAGCGTTCCCGTCTCGGTGTCGAGAGCCGTCACCTTGTTGCGGTTGAGCGAGAAGACGATGTTGGAGCGCCACGAGAAGTCCTTCGTCTCGATGTTGGCCGTGTTGACGGTCACCTCGACACCTTTGTTCTGCAGCGAGCCCACGTTGCCCCAGGGGTTGCTGGCCACGCCGTAGTTGCTTCCTGCTCCCGAGCCCATGAAGGCGGGCAGGTCGAGCATCATGAGCAGGTCGTTGGTCTTCTTGTAGTACCAGTCGAAGACGATGTCGATGCGGCTGCCGAAGAGCGAGAGGTCGAAACCGATGTTGGTGGAGTAGGTGGTCTCCCACTTCAGCTTGTCGTTGGCATTGTTGGCATTGAGCACGCCCACACCCCACGTGGTGGTGTAGTTGCCCAGCATGGCCATGTAGGCCCACTGCGGCACGTTCTGGTTACCGGTGGTTCCCCATCCGAGTCGCAGCTTGAGGTTGTTGATGGTCGGGTTGTCCTTGAGGAATTTCTCCTGGCTGACGCGCCATGCCAGAGCGGCCGATGGGAACCATCCCCAGCGATGGCCTTCGGCAAACTTGTTGGAGCCGTCGCGGCGGATAGTGGCCGTGAGCAGGTAGCGGTCGTCGTAGTTGTAGAGCGCGCGTCCGAAGTAGGAGTAGAGCTTGTAGCCGTCCTGGTTACCCTGGGTGATGTTCACGTTGGCACCGGTGGTTTCGCCGGCAATGAGGTCGGTCACCGAGTTCGACAGATAGCCCGAGTTGGCCACTCCGAAGTTCTCCCAGTAGCTCTGGCTCATTTCCTGGCCTATCATGGCGTTCAGGTTGTGCTTCGGGGCAATGGCTCCGTTGTAGGTCAGGATGTTGCGCCACGACCAGTACTTCGAGTCGTTCTTATACCATGCGCCGTCGCGCTGTGTGCTTTCGCGCACGCCGAACTTATAGTCGGGCTGATAGTTCTTCGTCTTGTTCAGATTGTAGTCGGTCGAGAGCTCCGTCTTCAGCGTCAGGCCTTTCATCAGTGTGGCCTCGAGATAGGTGTTGATGCGGAAGTTCAGTCGCTTGGCATAGTTGGTCTTGATTTCTGCCAGGGCCACGGCGTTGTCGGGCATCCACTGGTCGTCGGGTCCGTCGTAGCCCCCCTCGGGGTTGCGCACGGCCACCGAAGGCTGCGAGCGCAGTGCCGTCATGATGATGTCCCAGTTCTTCTCCATCTCCTGCTTGGCGTCCGAGAGCGAGAACGAGATGCCGCCCTTGAGCCATTTCTTCAGCTCGGTGTCCAGGTTGCCGCGCAGCGTCTGGCGGCGGAATCCCGTGCCCAGTCCGATACCGTCCTGGTTCAGATAGCCGGCCGTAATGGCGTAGGTGGTCTTCTCGTTGCCGCCGGTGAGCGAAAGGCTGTGGTTGGTCATGAAGGCCGTGGAGAAGAGCTCGTCCTGCCAGTCGGTGCCTTCGCCCAGCAGGTCGGCGCGGATGAACGAGCCCACGTGGGGCTTGATTTGCGCGTCGGCAATGTCGTTGTAGTGCTGGGCATAGTCCTTCAGCCCCAGCACTTCCAGTTTCTTGGGCATCTGCTGCCATCCCACGTAGCCGTCGTAGGTGATGGTGGCTTCGCCCGACTGTCCTCGCTTGGTGGTGATCATGATCACACCGTTGGAGGCCCGGCTTCCATAGATGGCGGTGGCCGATGCGTCCTTGAGGATGTCCATCGTCACGATGTCGCTCGGGTTGATTCCAGCCAGCGGGTTGGTGTTGCCATTGTCGGAGCCGTCGCTGTCGATGATCACGCCGTCGATGACGAAGATAGGCTGGCTCGAGGCGTTCAGCGAGTTGGTACCGCGTATGCGGATGGTGCTCGAACCGCCCGGCGTTCCCGTGTTGGCCTGTATCTGCACACCGGCAGCGCGGCCTTGCAGCACCTGGTCGATGCTCGTGGGCACCGACTTCTCGATGCTCTTCGAGTCTACCTGCGTCACGGCGCCCGTGAGGTCGCTCTTGCGCATGGTGCCATAACCCACGACCACTACTTCGCTGAGCATCTTGTCGTCGGTCTCCATGGTGACGTTGATGGTTGATTGATTGCCCACTTTCACCTCCTTCGTGAGATAGCCCACGTAGGAGAACTGAATTGTCTGACCCGGTGCCACGCTGATGGAATAGTTACCGTCGAAGTCGGTAACCGTTCCATTAGCCGCACCTTTCACTCTCACAGTGGCGCCGATGATGGGGCCGTCGGCATCACTAACGACGCCCTTCACGGTTGTGTTCTGAGCGTGGGCCCACATAGGTAGCCAACACATCAGAATCAACAACCCAAGGGTCTTGATTGCATTACTTGTGCATTTCATTGACTTTACATTGTTTTGTTAGTATAAATAAGAATAGTCTTTCTTCTTTAGGTTATTTCTTGTCGTCTCTTTTTCTCAATATTGCACGGTGCAAAGATAGATAATAACTTCTTAACGTCTGTTTTCGCATGTTTCATCGGTGTTTCTTTTCGTTTCATTTCCCGCAGGACGATGTTTTTCATGCTTTTTTGTCCTTTATTTTCCAAAAATAGCGTTTTCCCGCCTATCTTGTTGCTCTATGGCCAGACACTTTAGCGATAGTTCGAAAGTTTTAACAAATGTTTGCGGCCTGTCGGGCTCGGCTGTTTCGCTCCCCTTCGCGCGCGTATATATTAATAAGGTGGGCCCTGCGGCTGAAGAGCTCATCTTCGCCGACTCCACGCCTCACGGGCTGGAACTTCTTTCCACGCCCCAGAATAAAAGCTTCTCCCCGCCGCGAGAAAACCATCCGGGCGGCAAGATAAAAGTGGAATCACGACGTGATTCCATAAAATCATGGCGTGATTCCATAAAATCGTGACGTGATTCCATGAAATCACGTCGTGATTCCACTTTTTGCAGTGCGCCCTCTGTGCTTTATCGGGACCCTGACAGTGATTATTTGCCGTGCCCGTCGTTTAAACTGAGATGCGCTTCGGAAATCCCTTCGTCGGCAGCACTGAACGCCTCAGTCGAACTCACGTCGTCGAAGCTAAAAAAGCCGAAGTTTTTTTTCGTTGGTTTGGGGTCTGCAGGTGCGTGAGAGCAGGAGCACAAGACATGGATGGGGCGCATAATTATTCAACTTTTCCACTTTGAAAGTGGCGCCCGAAGCTGTTCTCCCACCCCATTGCCCTCACCCCTGCGCGTGCTCGGAGGCGTTGCTCCGCCTCTTTCCAAACGGCTGAAAACCAACCATATAGCTGATGAATGAAATATTTTAAAACAGTTTTTTTACATTTCTGCAGTCGCCCCGAAATCCTCGTATTTTGTAACAAAGCCTTTTGCTCATGTTCCATTGAAAAAAATTGACTTCGAATAATTTTGCATGTTTCATAAAGACCGCTAAATTTGCAACCAGAAACTAAATCATCGCCACAGGCGGATTGAGGCGACAAGACCCACCCTGGCGAGCTTGGAGAAAGATATAGGAATCACTCCTTGCTTATTACATTAACTCATTATCAACTATTCAAACAAGACTGATGAAACGGAAAAAGTCTTTACTTGCAACTCTATTCTTAACATCAATGATGGCCGCTCAAGCGGAGGTGGCAATCGAAAGTAGCGGCAACACAGTGACCATCAGCGTGGAGAACGCGGGCGAACTGAGCAGAATGAATTTGACCGACGAGGTCAAAACAGCCACCTCTATTATTCTTAAGGGGAACCTCAACGGCAGCGACCTGGCTGCCCTGGGCAACGACCAGAGTGTGAAACAGCACTTGCAGGTGGTTGACCTGCGCGACACTTACTTCGAAGAGTTTTCAGGAGCTATGGGTAATCTGGCATGGTGCAGTAATATATATAAGGTGTACCTGCCAGCCGACGAGCGGATGACGGCCATTCCGGATGGATGCATGGGCTTCGGATTCGACAACCTGGAGCAGGTCATCATTCCGGGCAACTACACTTCAATAGGCAAACAGGCTTTCAGTGGCAACCGGCCACGCTTCACCACGGTGTCGATACCCGACGGAGTGACCGTCATCGGCGAGGGGGCCTTCGCAGAGTCGCATCTCACGTCTATCCGCATGCCCAGCGCCCTGCAGCGCATTGAGAGCAAGGCCTTTGCCGACTGCCAGTATCTCACGTCGGTCACCATTCCCGAGGGCGTGACCTACATCGGCGACGAGGCATTCAAGTTCTGCAACCGTCTGCGCGACGTCTACTGTCTGGGAACCACCGCTCCGGAGCTGGGCGAAGGCGTGTTCAGCGAGAACACACTGGGCAAGGTGGCCGGACAAGACCAATACAAGGTGAATGCGGGCGAGACCGCCCACCGCGAATACTACTGGGAGAGCACCATGGAGAACAGCGAGCACATCGGGGCCTGCGTGCTCCACGTGCCCGAAGGGCTCACACAGTCGCAGCTGGAGGCCTACACCAACCCCAGCAAGCACAATCTGGACGGCGGCTCGTTCGACTACATCGCCCCCAGCGGCCGGCTCAGATGGCCCAACATAGGGCAACTCACCGCCAACTATAACGAAGAGACTGGATGGAGGAAGTTCGGACTTGTGGACTACACCACACACGACGAGGTAATCATTATCACTAACATCAAGGATGACACCTGGTATACTGTGGTGCTCCCCGTCAGTCTGACCAAAGACCAGATAGAAGCCACCTTCGGCGCAGGAACCGAGCTCTGCCGATTCCGCGATGCCATCATCACCGAGGAAGGACAGCAGCGAAAGGTGGTTTTCGATTTCACCGAAGACGTGTTCGACCGCACAACAGACCCCGTAGCGACGGTGCTGGAGGCCGACTACCCCTATATGATACACCCCGCAACCGCTCCTGCGGCCGGACAAACCACCGTGGCCTACCGCCTGGTGGGCGCCGAGAAAGTGGACGAGTCGACACTTGGCGAGCGCACCCTCACGGGCGTGGAGCACAACGGATTTACCTATCGCGGCAACTACGACGCCGAGGGCAAGGTGCCCCGTGGATGGTATTTCCTGGGAGTCTATCAGGGCGTCTGCAAATACTATTTCCAAACCAAGAACACCGCCAAGCCCCAGGTGGCATGGAAGCGCTACACATGCGCCATAGAGCCACCCACAGGATGGGAAGCCGCTGCTGCCATGAACATCAGCTTCGTGGATGAATGGCAGCCCAACCCCACGCCAACGGGCATCAGCCTCACGGCAAACATGCGCAATGCCGAGCCCAACGTGGCCTACACCCTCGACGGGCGGCGCGTGGATGCAAGCCGGCTCTCACGCGGCATCTACATCATCGGAGGCAAAAAGGTAGTTATCAAGTGATTTAAACAACAAACAAAAAGGAAATAGTAGGAACGATGAAAACATTATATATACAACCAGAGACAGAGATAACAGAAGCCGAAACAGAATTCCACCTGCTGGCAGGAAGCGAGCACAACGTCGTGGTGTCGACCTTCGGCAACAACGAGAACCACCCCGACTGGTACAGCGAAGAACAGACAACCGACGAGATGGATGGACTGCTCATCTCTGAGTCCCGCGCTAAGGGCAACACCCTGTGGGACGAATAAAACAAGCACTGACATGCATGCAATGAGGCATCGGTCTCTCGCCGACGGGCGAGCCTTTCCGACAGGACGGCGTCGGCGGGAGACATCGAGATACACGGTTATTAAGTATTTTGGTTAATAGTTTTAGTAGTTTATGTTATTTGTATTTCTTTGTGCAGCGGCACGCAGAAGATTATGAGTTTAAATTATCAGACAGAGTTAATTTGTTTAATAAGGTGAAGTACCGGGCACGTCGAGACGATGCGTCCGGTTCTTTTGTTTCATGCTCGCTTACGGGGTGAAGAAAGGCCATCGGGGCCGAAGGTTTTCGTGCCATTTTCTTGTTTTTCAACATTTTATGTTTATCTTTGCACCCAATCACCATGATAAATATAACGTTATGAGAAGATTTCTTGCGGCCGTCGCACTGCTGACGGCAATGACCAGCGGCCTCCGTGCGGCCGATTTCGAAACGGCCACCGAGGCTGTCGCTAACATGCGTGTGGGCTGGAA
>CAMOPD010000046.1 GCA_946622085.1 uncultured Prevotellaceae bacterium
TTTGAAGTGATTTTGGAGGGGAAATTAACGGTAAAAGATATTGACAAAATCACTTTTAGGAAGCAGGGAAATGGTGCTTTTTGAAAGAGTGCTGATAGTCAACGACTTACAAAGGTCGGCATTTTTTCTTTGAGTAAGAACGCCATTTACGATGAGTAAGTGGCGTGCTTACCATGCGTAAGTGGCGTTCTTACTCATCGTAAATGGCGTGCTTACTCAAAGAGGGAAGAAATTCGTTGTGAAAAATGTTTACAAAACAACTGGTGAGTGTTTGTCTTTCTGGCAACGCCACGGGGGGGTAGCCTCAGGGAAGCACGCCTTGGCATAACATGGGGGCAGATGGCCGGGAAAGGGCACAAGAAGGCTCTTGCTGAGGGCCCCATCGTCAGAGCGTCAGCCATAGACCTGCGGCTGCCACGAGGAGCACGGCCAGCACTTCGGCCATGCGGTTGACGCGCACCGCAAGGCGCATGTCGGCGGTGGTGAGGGGGCGGTCGTTATGGCCTATATAGGGTTTGGGGAACAACTGTCCGAAGTAATAGTGCGGCCCGCCGAAGCGACAGTTCAGGATGCCGGCCAGGGCGGCTTCGGGATAGCCGCTGTTGGGACTGGCGTGGCAGCGCCCGTAGCGCCAGATGAAGCCGAAGAGCGATGGGCGCGCCCGCCCCATGAGCAGGGCGCTGGCGGCCATGAGCAGGGCCGTGAGCCGCGCGGGCACGTAGTTGGCCACGTCGTCGATGCGTGCGGCCACGGTGCCGAAGCAACGGTAGCGCTCGGTGCGATAGCCAATCATCGAGTCGAGCGTGTTCACCATCTTATAGGCCATCATGCCGGGCACGCCGGCGACGGCGAGCCAGAAGAGGGGCGCCACGACCCCGTCGCTCAGGTTTTCGGCCAGCGTCTCCAGGGCTGCCGTGCGCACTTCCTGGGCAGAGAGTTGCGACGTGTCGCGCCCCACGATGCGCGCCACCTGTCGGCGGCCGTCGAGGAGCGAGCGGTCGCAGGCCGTGAACACCTGGCGCACCTCGCGAACGAGCGTCGTTCCGGCCAGGCAGAAGAAGATGAGGACTGCCCGCAAGGCGACTCCCGCCACGACGCTCAGCCTGTCGGCCGCGAGGAGCAGCAGCCACGTGAGCCCGAAGACAAATGTGATGAGCCCCAGGGCCACCAGGGCTCCCTTGAGCCGCCGGTGGTGCTGCCCTCTGTTGAAGCGCCGCTCCAGGCGGCTGATCATGCGCCCAAACCACACCACGGGATGGGGCAGCCACAAGGGGTCGCCAAGCAAGAGGTCGAGCGTCCAACCAAGCATGAGTGGGAGTATATAATAAATAAGGTATAGGTTCATTTCGTGCTGAGGAATTGATGGATGGCCTTGACGAGGGCGCTGTTCTCGCAGGGCAGTCCAGCCGCCACGCGGAAGTGATGGGGCGTGAGCGAGCGGAAGTTCGACGCATCGCGAATGAGCATGCCCCGCTCGTGGGCCAGCCACTGCTTCAGTTCGGCCGCCGTGGCCTGCTCAATGGTGCAGAGCATGAAGTTGGTCTGCGTGGGCATGACGCTGATGCCCTCCACGCCGCCGAGCCGCCGGCCGAGCCGCTGCGCCTCGTCAAGATAGGCAGAGAGATGAGAAATCAGCCGGAAGCGCCTCTGCAAGAGCCACTTGCCGGCCTCTATGGCCAGCGCGTTGACGGCCCACGGTCGGCAGTGCCGCCGCACCTCGCTGAGCAGTGGGGCGGGTGCAGTGAGATAGCCCAGTCGGAGTCCCGGCACAGCATAGCGCTTGGTCATGGAATGGATGAGGATGATGTTGCCGCAGCCGATGGCCTCTTGCGGCGAGAGCAGCGGTGCGAGTGTATAGTCTTCGTACGACTGGTCGACGATGAGCAGCTGGTGCCGGCGGGCCAGCTGTTTCAGTTCGTCGGGCGGCAAGACCGCGCCGGTGGGGTTGTTGGGGTTGCAAATCCAGCACACGGGCGCCCCCAGCCCTTCGGTCATGCCGAAGAGACGGCAGGCATCGTCGTACTCGCTGAACGTGGGGTGCTTCACCTCGTAGGCCTGCATGTGGCAGAAGGTCTGTGCGAGCAGGTAGATGGCATCGGTGGCCCCGCTGGTGACGAGCACCTGGTCGGCCTCGATGCCCTCGGTGCGTGCAATGAGGCTTTCGAGCGTCAGCGGGGCGGGCTCGGGATAGGAGCCGATGACATCCAGGCATCCGGCCAGATGCTCCCGCAGCTCCGAGAGGTCGGCATGGGAATAGATGTTGGAGCTGAAGTTGATGCTGATGCCGCCATAGAGATGGCGGTCGTCGCCGTGTCCGTCAATCATGGTCTGTCAGTATTTGGTAGAGCCGGTCCATGTCGACGTGTCGGCGCACATGGTCGGCCAGAAGGTTGTATTGCTGATTCTTGAACTCCCGATAGTCGAAGTCCTTGCCCACCGCATCCATTTTGTCGGCAAAGGGACTGAGCAGCATGTCGATGAATTCGGGATTGTCCAGTATGCCGTGGATATAGGTGCCCATGCACTTGGGGCTGACGCGGCAACCGCCTGTCTGTCCGTCGTCGGTCATGGTGAGCGGCTGGGGTATGTCCTGGGCGAAGGGCCGTGTCTCGCCCATGTGGATCTCATAGCCTTCGAGCAGCCGTTGCCCTGAGCCCTGTCCGAAGAGCCGGAAGCGGGTTTGCCGGGTGGTCTTGGTAGCGGTCATCGTGGTGGTGATGGGCAGCAAGGCCAGGCCGGGCAGCCGTTCAATGTCGCCTTCGAGATGCAGAGGGTCGGTCACCTCGATGCCCATCATCTGGTAGCCCCCGCAGATGCCCAGCACGGCGGCGCCGTCGCGATGGGCCCTCACGATGGCCTGTGCCACGCCGTTGCGGCGCAGCTCGTAGAGGTCGCTGATGGTGGATTTGCTGCCGGGCAGGATGATGATGTCGCTTTTCTTCAGGTCGTCGGTATTGTTGGTATAGAAGAGGTGCACGCGCGGGTCGCGCTCGAGCACGTTGAAGTCGGTGAAGTTGGACAGATGGCGCAACAGCACCACGGCCACGTTCACGCGCCCCTGACGAGCCTGCATGCTCTTGGCCGCCAGGTCTACGCTGTCTTCCTCTTCCACATAGATGTGCTTGAAGTAGGGCACCACTCCGAGTACGGGCACGCCGCAGATGCTTTCCATCATGCGCCGTCCCTCGTCGAAGAGGCGCAGGTCGCCCCGGAACTTGTTGATGATGATGCCCTTGATGAGCTGTCGGTCGGCAGGCGTCTGCAGGGCCATGCTTCCATAGACCGATGCGAAGACGCCGCCCCGGTCGATGTCGCCCACCAGAATCACGTCGGCCCCTGCATGTCGGGCCATGGGCAGATTCACCAGGTCGGTGTCGCGCAGGTTGATTTCGGCTATGCTGCCAGCCCCCTCCATGACGATGGGGTTATGGCGCGAGGCCAGCCGGTCGTAGGCGGCACACACCTCTGCCCGGAAGTCGACCGACTGCTGAGTGCCCCCCCGTGCGTGGCGGCGCCAGAAGTCGTAGGCATCGCGGTTGCCGATGGGGCGGCCGTTGAGCACCACCTGGCTGGTGTGGTCGCTCTGAGGCTTGAGGAGCAGCGGGTTCATGTCGCTCTCGGGGGGCAGTCCTGCCGCCTCGGCCTGCACGGCCTGTGCGCGCCCAATCTCCAGTCCGTCGGGCGTGGCAAACGAATTGAGGGCCATGTTCTGGGCCTTAAAGGGTGCCGGCCGGTAGCCGTCCTGGAGGAAGATGCGGCAGAAGGCAGCTGCCAGCACACTCTTGCCGACATCGCTGCCCGTGCCGGCCAACATCATGGGGTGAAGGGGTCTGTGGTTGTTCATGCGCCCAAAAAAGATAAATCGTGGAAATACAGATGCGTGTAGCTGGCCAGCACATTGCCCTGGCGAATGACGGGGGTGTCGACGCGTTCATTCCTGGCATTGAACACCTGGGCAGCCGATGCAGGCAACTCCGTGCCAGCAAACTGAGTGTAGTGGAATTCGTGGCCGCGATATTCACGGCCGTCGAGCACGAAGCGCCGATAGCCCAACGACAACTTACGGTCGGCCCGGCGCGCGGAGATGCTATAGGGCAACACGCCGCACATGGGGAACGCGCCCTCGTCGGTGACGATGGCCTCACAAAGATACATCATGCCGCCACACTCGGCCACCACGCGGCCTCCACCCAGCGCAAAGTCGCGTATGGCATGGCGCGTGGCCTCGGCAGCCACCAGGGCATCAAGATGCTTCTCAGGATAGCCGCCTGGCAAATAGAGCATGTCTACATCATGGAAATCGGGAATCTGGGTTTCGGGATTGAAAAAGCTGACGCGGCCGAAGCCATCGAGCGTCTCTTGATAAATGAACGAGAAAGACTCTTCATTGCGGGCAACGAGCACGTGGCCGGGACAGGTGGCAGGAGCCGGGCGTTGCTCTGTGCAGATGCTCGCGGCAAATTCTTCTCCGCCCAACTCTAAAAGCCGCCCGCAATCGATGTGCTTGCTGAGCAATTGCCGGACGTCGGAAAGGTTATTGTCGGCCGAGAAATCGAGCCCCAGATAGCGGGAACCCACTTCGAGCTGTGCACTCTTGGGCAGACAGCCCAGGCATTCGGTCTGCAAGTCATCGCACACCTGGCGAAGCATGACGGCATGGCGCGGCGAGCCCACCTTATTGAATATGACGCCCGCTATGTTGACGTCGCTGCGGAAGCCAAGAAAGCCCTGCAGCAGGGCAGCCATGGAATAGGCCGCCGAACGGGCATCAACCACCAGCACCACGGGCAGCCCAAGGACGGAAGCCACTTCGGCCGTTGACCCCCGGTCGCGGTCGTAGCCATCGAAGAGCCCCATCATGCCCTCCACCACACACACATCGCTCCCCGCCGCATAACGGGCGAAGAGTTCCTTCACATGAGCCTTCGAGGCCATGAACGTATCGAGATTGATGCTGGGCCGGCCACACACGGCGGCATGGAACTTGGTGTCAATATAATCGGGGCCGCACTTGAAGGGCTGCACACGATAGCCCTGGGCCGAAAACAGCGCCATCAGTCCGCGCGCCACGGTGGTTTTGCCCGAGCCGCTGGCGGGAGCAGCAATCAGAAATTTTCTCTTCATCAGTGCAAAAGTAAGAAAAAATCCGAAAAACATACAGTTCCTTTAGCATTTATTTATTACCTTTGCCGCCGAATCAGGAAATGAGGCCGCAGAAAGTCCGGCCCCATGCAAGGGAATCCGGTGAGAAACCGGAGCTGTGCCTGCAGCTGTAATCCTCCTTATCATGCCCGTTAGTATAACGCCACTGATCGGCCACGGCGCTCCATCGCCAGCCATCGGGAAGGTATAACGGGCAGAGGAAAGCCAGAAGACCTGCCTGTTCGAACGCTTACGAGTTTCATGTGCACACGTACAGGAAGATGCGTCGTGCCAACAACACATTTCACGCTACATGAAGAACTGGATAGCAGGGGCATTGGCGCTTTGCCTTGCCCCGACCACATGGGCGCAGACCGTCCTCAGGGAAGACTCCCTTCAGGAGGTCGTCGTCACCGGCACGGGCACACAGCATCTGCTGAAGAATGCGCCCGTGCAGACCGAAGTCATCTCCGGCAAGATGCTCCGTGGCTATGCCGGACGCTCCATAGAGGACATCCTCAGCGGGCTCACCGCCTCGTTTGATTTCAGCGAAGACGACATGGGGAGCCACATGCAGATGAACGGACTGGGCAACAACTACATCCTCATACTCATCGACGGCAAGCGCATACACGGCGACGTGGGCGGTGAAAACGACCTCAGCGTCATCGACCCTCACAACATCGAGAAGATAGAGATTGTGAAGGGAGCCGCATCGGCCCTCTACGGCAGCGACGCCATTGCTGGAGTCGTCAACATCATCACCCGCAAGCACACCCAGCAAGGACTCCTGGCCGAAAACACCACCCGCGGCGGCAGCCACGGCGACCTGCGCCAGCACAACACGCTGGTGCTGAACCATGGCCGGCTGAGCAGCACCACCAACTTCCAGTTGCAACACTCCGACGGCTGGCAGAACACGCCCGTGGAGCACACCCTGCCAACGGAGACGCCCGTCATTGACTCGAAGAACAAAACGGTGAACCGACACACCAACTGGCAGATAGCCGAGCGGCTGAGCTACCAGCTCACGCCCAGCACGGAGCTATATGCCGAAGGAAGCACCTACTGGAAGCGCATCTACCGACCCCAGAACGGGCGCTACGCCCACTACGACGTCTACACCTACGACCTGCAATACAGCAACCAGTCGGCAGCAGTAGGTGGGAAGATGCAGCTCGGCAAGCAAGACTACCTGTCGCTCGACATTGACTGGAACCGCCATGCCTACTACTATTACTTCACGTCGAACACCCTGGTAGAAGACTATGAGAAGAGCCGCGGAACCATCTATTACCCCTACTTCCCCTATCTGCCCGACCAGACCCAGCTGCAAAGCGACCAGCAGCGCGCCATGGCCCATCTGAAGGGAGTGTTCACGCTGCCAGGGGAGAACCGCCTTACGGCCGGAGCTGAATACCGATACGACCACCTCAACGCCCCCAACCGCGTGGCCGACGGAACGGCCAACGACTGGACGGCGGCGCTCTACGTGCAGGATGAATTCAGTCTTATCCCCCACCTCAACATCACCACCGGACTGCGACTCAACGACAACCAGCAATTCGGACTGCGGCTCACGCCGAAGGTCTCGGCCATGCTCCGCCTGGGGGCAGCCGTGCGGCTGCGCGCCGCATGGAGCCAAGGCTTCAAGACCCCCACGCCCAAGGAACTGGCCTACCGCTATGTGCGCCAGATGAGCGGCACCTACCTCTACTTGGGCAACACAGACTTGCGCCCACAAACCAGCAACTACTTCTCGCTGAGCGGCGAATACACGTGGGCGGGGCTCTCGATCACCCTGTCGGGCTATTACAACAAGGTGAACAACATGATTGCCCTCGTCACCATACCCAACTACGAGGCACCCGCCGAACTGATTGCCCAATACGACCCTGTGAAGACCCGCCAGTATCAGAACATCGAAGACGCACGCACCTGCGGAGTGGACTTCTCGCTGCGCTATGCCCGCAAGGACTTCTCGGCAGGAATGTCATACAGTTGGCTCGACACTCAGGCCAATCAATACGACACCAACCACGACCGCATGCACCGCGTGGTCATCGACGGCATGGCCCACCACAAGGGAAATGTCTTTGCCACTTGGAGCCACGCTTTCAGCCCCGACTACCGGCTCACAGCAGGGCTTTACGGCCGATTCTCAAGCAAGCGATACTACCAGATTGACGGCGACGGACGCGCCTACAACCTGTGGCGACTGACCACCAGCCACGACTTGGGCCACGCCGCCCACACCGCATGGCGACTGGAGGCCGGCATCGACAACATCTTCAACCATGTAGACCGCACACCCCACGGGCTGCACCTCGGCACCAAGACGGCCGGAAGAACCATCTACGCCTCACTCACCATCAGGCTGAACGAAGGAAAGAAAATCAAAAACAACCATAAGTTTAATTTTAACTCAAATCAATCAAATGAAGAAGATTAAATTCCTGATGATGGCCGCAGTGGCCCTCATCACAGCCATGAGCTTCACGGCCTGTGGCGACGACGATGACGACAAGACCGTCAACAACAACTACACCGTTTACCAAAACGCAGTCAACCAAACCGTAAAGGCGCAGAAGAAGAACTCCAAGGCCATTCTGCTCGTTGCCTTTGGCTCCACATGGCAGCAGGCCTACGATGCCTTCGACGAGACAGTGAGTGCCTACAAGGCCGCCTTCCAGGGCTACGACGTCTATCTGTCGTTCTCTTCGGCCATCTGCATCAACCGCGCGGCAGCCGGCGAGAATGTGGCTCCGCGCAACTTCTATGCTCCTCCTTTCTGGCTCACGGCCTTTGCCCAGCCCGACATTCAGTACAAGGAGATTGTGGTACAGTCGCTCCAGGTGATTCCCGGCGAGGAATACACTCGCGTCATCAACTACATCAAGGACTTCGCCAACAACGCCAACGGCGACATTGACGACAACTATCTGGCCAACGTCACACTGAAGCTCGGCGTGCCCCTGCTCCAGGATGCCGAAAAAGACGTGACTGCCGTGGCCACGGCGCTCAACGCCCTCTATGCCAGCAAGTCTGCTGAAGGCGTGGTGGCCTTCATGGGACACGGCAACCCCGACTCCTACGACACCTACAAGGCCAACGTGCGATATACCCAACTGGAGGACGCCCTGCAGAAGTATAACAAGAACTACTACGTGGGCACGGTAGACATGAAGGAAAACTTCAAGACCCACGTGCTCGCCCGCATGCAAGCTAATGGCATCAAGAGCGGCAAGGTGTTCTGCCATCCGCTCATGTCTATCGACGGTGACCACGGCCACAACGACATGGCCGGCGACGACGATGCCTGGGACAACGGATTCGAAGCCAACGAGGAAGGCGAAGTGGAAGACACCAGCTGGAAGATGTACTTCAGCCACATGGGATACGAGTGCAACAACTCTACCATGATTGAGAAGGGTCTGCTCGAACTGCCCACCATCCGACAGATTTGGATGAACCACACCAAGGATGCCATCAGCGGCGAACCTCTCGACTTCTACCACTCAAAGAATCCCGAATAAACAAGCCAAACCACAAACCAACCGGAGCAGAGAGATGAAGGACGAGGAAACACATCCTTCTCCCTCTCTGCTCCTTCTATACTACTATGAATAAGCGAACAACCCTACTATTTGTTTTTCTCACTTGCAGCCTTTTTTCTTTTTCCCAGATACACCGCATGGAGCATCGCGACTCGTCGATGACCAGCCGCACATACAACCTTAACCCCGTGGTGGTGACAGGTTCGGGCCACCACCAGCGGCTCAAGTCTACGGCCACGCCAGTGCACGTATTGTCGCAACAGGAGATGCACGAACAAGGCATCACCACCTTTGAGTCGGCACTCACCCGCATGCTGCCACAAGCCTCCATGGCGCCCAGCAGCATGGGCACCTTCTTGCGCATGAACGGACTGGGCAACAAATACATCCTGATACTCATCAACGGACAAAAGCTCTCGGGCGACATTTCAAGCAACGTGGACCTGACACGCATCAACATGTCGCGCGTCAAGCGCATCGAAGTGCTCGACGGAGCCGCCTCGTCGCTCTATGGCAGTGACGCCATTGCGGGCGTCATCAACATCATCACCGACCAGCCCACACAGCAACTGCTGAACGTGACCAACGACACACGCGTCAGCGGCCACGGACAACTCACAGAGTCGGTCAACCTCGACATCTACGCCAACGGCTTCGGAAGCTACACCACATTCACTCACGACCGTGCCGACAGCTATCAGACCACCGACTTGGAATACGTGCCAAAGTCTGACACCGAAACGCAACAGACGCTTGCACCGCTCTTCACCGGCTACCGGTCCAACGTCGTGGGACAGAAGTTCACCTACTCTCCCACCGACCAGCTGGCCCTCAATGCGGGCTTAAACTACTCTTACAAAATAACCGACCGCCCCAACACGCGACCAGACATCGGCGGCGGTACCGACTACGAAATGCGCTACAAGGGACTGCGATGGAACCTTGGCGGAATCTATAAATTCTCATCACGCAACTCGCTGCAAGCCGACTTCACGGTCGACCGCTTCCGCTACGGCAAGCAATACGATGTAGAGACCAAAAGCTACAAAGTGGGCGACTACATCCAGTCCAAGCGGCAACGCTCCAACGAGGCACAACTGAAGGCCATCCTGGGGCTTCGGCAGGGAGCCACGACCATCATCGGGGCCGACTGGCGGCGCGACTTTCTCTGCGCCTCATCGGGCAACATCGACCAAGCGGCCTCCACGCTGGCTGCCTATGCCCAACACGAGCAGCGGCTGCTGCCACTTCTCACCGCGACCTTCGGCCTGCGCTACACGCATCATGAGACTTTCGGAGACCATCTCTCGCCCAAGGCCACGCTCATGCTCTCGCCTGGACCGCTCAACTTTCGAGCCACATGGTCGGCCGGTTTCCGCGCTCCCGGTCTCGACGAGCTCCACTATCATTACTTCTCCGTCAACCGGGGAAAGCCACAAATCATTTTCGGCAACCAGGAATTGAAACCCGAGAAAAGCCATTATTTCTCACTCAACGCCGAATATCGAACACAAACACTCGCCTTGAACCTCACGGGATTCATCAACACCATCAATGACATGGTGGTACGCCAGAACATTGATGTCGACGAGGCCGGGCTCACCATGCTGCGAGCAGAATTTCCAGAAATCACTGACGAACAGGCCACCAAGTTGGAGCGTTATTCCCGCTATCAGAATAGCGACCGTGCACGCGTAAGCGGCCTTCAAGCCACCGTCTCGGCCAACGTGACGTCCCACCTCAACCTCTCGGCCAACTACGTCTATACCTATGCCCGCAGCCAGAGCGAGGGGAAATGGCAAAACCTGGAGCGGAGCATGCGCCACGCAGCTGTTGCCTCGGCCAACTATCACCACGCTTGGCATCACTATGCTATGAACGCCAGCCTCAACGCCCGATTCCAGTCGAAGACCTACTATCCGGACTATGAAAACGCGCCAGGTTTCGGCATCTGGAACCTGCACACCACCCATACCTTCGACGGCCTGCCATGGGTCGTGGTGGAGCCTGGACTCGGCATCGACAACATCTTCAACCGCGTTGACCGCCGCATCGACTCTTCCAAGCGCAAATACGCCCTCTATAGCCCTGGCCGAATGGTTGTAGTCGGTCTGAAGCTCAAGTTCAAATAAGAATGGCTTCATTGAAAGAAAAACTAATAATTTCGTATCTTTGCCACAGAAAACCTTCAAGCACATGAACAGAATCATCGTAGCCGGCATAGGTCCCGGCAGCCCCGACGACATCACCCCCGCCGTGCAAGCAGCACTGAGGGAGGCTGACGTGGTGGTGGGCTATAAATATTACTTCCGGTTTATTGAGCCGTTTCTGCGTGATGACTGCCAATGCATTGACACAGGCATGCGCCGCGAGCGCGACCGGGCAGCACAGGCACTGCAACTGGCCGCGACGGGACGCCGCGTGGTGGTGATTTCGTCGGGCGACGCTGGCATCTATGGCATGGCCCCACTCATCTACGAGATGGGGAAGAAGGAAGGAGCAGAAGACATCCAGATAGAGGTTCTGCCCGGCATTTCTGCCTTCCAAAAGGCGGGCGCACTGCTCGGAGCGCCACTGGGCCACGATGTGTGTCTGATTTCGCTCTCCGACCTGATGACTCCGTGGGCTCTCATTGAGCGGCGCATACGTGCCGCCGCCGCGGGCGACTTCGTGACAGCCATCTACAATCCGCGCAGCCACGAACGCTACTGGCAACTCTACCGCCTGCGGGAGCTGATGCTGCAGGAAGGACGGTCGGAGCAGACCCCTGTGGGCTACGTGCGCCAGGCAGGGCGCAACGAGCAGCAGGTGGTGGTGACAACGCTGGGCGCACTATGCATCGAGGACATCGACATGTTCACAGTGGTCATCATTGGCAATTCGCAGACGTATGTAGCCGATGGAAAGATGATTACGCCAAGGGGCTATTACCGACAGCCAGAAAGCGCCGACGAGGAGAACTGTCCGCCCACCACGGGCCAGCAAATCATGATGGAGAGCTTCCGCCGAATAGAAAGCGAACTGAAGACTCCCAACCTCCCCTTGGGCCACAAATGGGCTTTGCTGCACGCCATACACACTACAGCCGACTTCGACATGGAGCGCATCTTGCGCACTGACAATGGAGCCGTGGAAGCCATCTTCAACAAGGTGAAAGACGGTGCGCTGAGAACCATCGTTACCGACGTGACCATGGTGGTGAGCGGCATCAGGAAGGGAGCGCTCGCCCGACTGGGCATAGAGGCGAAATGCTTCCTGCACGACCCGCGCGTGGCCGAGATGGCCCGGCAAGAGGGCATCACACGCACGCAGGCGGGCATTCGCCTGGCGGTGGAAGAGCATCCGCAAGCCCTCTTTGCGTTCGGCAATGCGCCAACGGCTCTCATGGAGCTGTGCCATCTCATGCGCCAGGGCAAGGCTCAGCCCGCCGGCATCATTGCCGCTCCCGTGGGATTTGTCCATGTGGAGGAGTCGAAGCACATGGTGAAGCCTTTCACCAGCGTGCCCAAAATCATTGTAGAAGGCCGCAAGGGCGGCAGCAACTTGGCTGCCACGCTCTGCAACGCCATCCTCTGCTTCGACGATGCCGAGCTACTGCAGCCTGGCAGGGACGTGTGAGCCCCTCTCCCGTCTTCCCCAAAGGGAGAAGAGAACCCAAAGTTCCGAGCTACGAGTTCAGAGTTGTGATTACTCGTGGCGTATGAAGCTAATCATAGCTCGTCACTCTGAGCTCGCAGCTCGTCACTGGTAGCTCCTCTTTCCTCTCCCCTCCCTCCTCTATATTCAATAATCAAAGGAATATGGTCAAATTTATCATCATAGGAATGACAGACAATCCCCAGCCGCAATTCCCACCCGA
>CAMOPD010000047.1 GCA_946622085.1 uncultured Prevotellaceae bacterium
ATCGACTCCGTGTCGAAGCGCTACTCGGAGTGCGGCATTCGCATCGGCGCCCTCATCACCAAGAACGCCGACATACGGCGGGCCGTCATGAAGTTCTGCCAGGCACGACTCTCACCGCCACTCATCGGCCAGATTGCTGCCGAAGCCTCGCTCGACACGCCCGAGGACTATCTGCGCGACGTCTACGACGAATACGTGGAGCGCCGCAAGTGCCTCATCGACGGCCTCAACCGCATCCCGGGCGTCTACTCACCCATCCCCATGGGCGCCTTCTACACCGTGGCCAAGCTGCCCGTAGACGATAGCGAGAAGTTCTGCCGCTGGTGCCTCGAGACCTTCAACTACGAAGGCGAAACCGTGATGATGGCACCCGCCAGCGGATTCTACACCACGCCCGGCGCCGGCATCAACCAGGTGCGCATCGCCTACGTGCTGAAGAAGAAAGACCTGGAGCGCGCACTCTTCGTCTTGCGCAAGGCGCTCGAGGCCTATCCCGGACGAGTGGACGAAGAGTAGCAGCCGGCAGCCTCGGGCACATGTTGCGCCCGGCAAAGAAAACCGTTTTTCCCTACAAACAAAAAGCCCCACCAACGTTGAATCTACCCCTATTCTTAGCCCGACGAATCTATAGCGACCAGGGCGACGAGCGGAAAGTGTCGCGCCCGGCCATCAGAATAGCCACCATCGGAGTGGCTATAGGACTGGCCGTGATGATTGTCTCGGTGAGCGTGGTGCTGGGATTCAAGCACACCATACGCGACAAGGTGATAGGCTTCGGGAGCCACATCAACGTGGGCAACTTCATGACCGTGAACGGCCTCGACCAATACCCCATCGTGATGAACGACAGCATGATGCAGGTGCTCCGCAAGGCGCCCGGCGTGGCCCACGTGCAGAAGTATGCCATGAAGCAGGGCATACTGAAGACCGATGCCGACTTCCTCGGCGTGATGCTCAAGGGCGTCGACGAGCACTTCGACACCACCTTCATCGCCCGCAACATGGTGGAGGGCCACCTGCCTCGCTTCAGCGCCGAGAAGAGCAGCAACCAGATTGTCGTCTCCCGACTCATGGCCGACCAGCTGATGCTCAAGAGCGGGCAGAAGATTTTCGCCTACTTCTTCGACAAGGGCAACGTGCGCATGCGCCGATTCACCATCGCCGGCATCTATCAGACCAACCTCACCATGTTCGACAAGCAAATCGTCTTCACCGACCTGCGCACCGCCGTCAAACTCAACGGATGGGAAGCCGACCAGGCCAGCGGAGCCGAGGTGCTCGTGACCCACTTCGACCAGCTCCAGCGCACCGCCGACTACATGGTGAACATGGTGAACCGCACCACCGACCGCACGGGCGAAACCTACTCCTCGTCAACCATCCACGAGTCCTATCCCGCCATCTTCTCCTGGCTGGGGCTGCTCGACCTCAACGTATGGATCATCCTGGGACTGATGATCTGCGTGGCGGGCTTCACCATGATCAGCGGCCTGCTCATCATCATCCTCGAGCGCACCAGCATGATAGGCGTGCTCAAGGCCGTGGGCGCACGCAACAAGACCATACGCCACACCTTCCTGTGGTTTGCCGTCTTCATCATCGGCAAGGGCATGCTCATTGGTGACGTGCTGGGCATTGGCATCATCCTGCTACAAAAAACGACGGGCCTCGTGAAACTCGACCCGTCGACCTACTACGTGAGCACCGTGCCCGTAGAATTGCACATTCCTTATATTATATTGATAAACATCGCCACGCTCCTTATCAGCGTGTTCGTGCTTATCGCTCCAAGCTATCTCATTTCACACATTCATCCGGCCAAATCCATGAGATACGAGTAGGCACTCTCGGCGCAACGCTCGCCGTCTACTCCTGCCGAAACAATGCCGCCAGCATAGCCGGCTCCTTCTCCACACGGGAAGAGGCCGGCCAGACGCACGTGCTGGAGCGTCTCGTGATGTCGCAGTATGCGCACGGGGCTCGACGTGCGCGTCTCCGTGGCTATCACCACGGCCTCGTTGGTGAGGAATCCGTGGCTCATCTGCCCGAACTTCCTGAAGCCCTGTTGCAGGCGGTGAGCTATCATCTGGGGGAGCCAGAAGTGCAGGGGGCTCGACAGCAGGCCGGGCGCATACGACGAGGGCGGCAGGTCGTAGCTCAGACGGCCGTTCACGAAGTCGGCCATGCGCTGCGCCGGAGCCGTCTGGCGCATGTTGCCCTGTTGCCACGTGGCGCGCTCCAGCTGCTCCTGGAAGTGCATCATCTTCAGGGGCGACGACGCGTCGTCCACCTCGCCGTCCACATCCTCCGGACGTATCTCCACTACCATGCCGCTGTTCGACCATCGCGTGCCCCGGTTGCTGGGGCTCATGCCGTTCACCACGATCTGTTCCCTGCCCGTGGCGGCGGGAATGACAAATCCGCCGGGACACATGCAAAACGAATAGACGCCGCGCCCGTCGACCTGGGTGACGTAGCTGTATTCGGCCGCCGGCAGATACTTTCCCCTACCCTCGCGCCGATGATATTGCAGCTGGTCGATGAGCATCGACGGGTGCTCCAGTCTCACGCCCATGGCCAGCGCCTTGGGCTCAATCTCTATTTTGGCCTCGGCCAGATAGCGATACACGTCGCGCGCCGAATGGCCCGTGGCCAGGATGACGGGGCCCATGAACGTGCGCTCTCCGCTCGGGCTCACGGCCTCGACGCCCACCACGGCCTGGCCGTGCACGATGAGTCGCGTCATGCGCGTCTGGAAGTGCACCTCCCCGCCCGAGCTGAGAATGGTGTTGCGCATGTTCTCGATGACGCGCGGCAGTCGGTCGGTGCCAATGTGCGGGTGGGCATCGGCCAGGATGGCCGTCGAGGCCCCATGCTGGCAAAACACGTTGAGAATCTTCTCCGTCGGTCCGCGCTTCTTGCTCCGCGTGTAGAGCTTGCCGTCGGAGTAGGCCCCCGCGCCGCCCTCGCCGAAGCAATAGTTGCTCTCGGGGTCCACGCTCTGCGTCTTGGCAATGAGCGCCAGGTCGCGCTTGCGGTCGTGCACGTTCTTGCCCCGCTCCAGCACGATGGGCTTGGCGCCCAGCTCGATGAGCCTGAGCGCGGCAAAGAGTCCGCCGGGCCCCGCGCCCACCACGATGACGGGCTGCGACTGGCTCACGTCGCCATAGGTCGTCACCACATATTCGTCGTCGGTGGGCACCTCGTTGACGTAGGCCCTCACCTTCAGGTTCACGTAGATGGTGCGCTGGCGCGCATCAATGCTCCGTTTCAACACGCGCACATGGTTGATGGTGCGCACGTCGAGTCCCTGCTCGCGGGCCACGTATTCCTTGATGGCCCCCTCCGAAGCCGCCGTCTGCGGCAGCACCCTTATCTGATATTCTGCTATCATAAGTATTCGTTGTTCAGAAAAATCCCTTCAATCCTTCGTTGAAATCATTCCATTCTCATCAAGTGCCGCTTCAGGAAGTCGAGAATGGCCTGCTGATTGTCCAGGTTGCACTCGTGTGGCTGGTCTTCCAGCCGCGTTTCCAGCCTGTCGGCCGCGCCCTGGCTCTGCCACACGCGCCGCATCTCGTCGAAGGCGGCCTCCACGCCCACCAGGGGGAAGAGCTTGTCTCGTCGCCCCGAGATGAAGAGCATGGGCTTGGGGCAGGCCATCGAGGCGATGTGCGGATAGTCGAGATACTGCCTCAGTGCGGGTATGCAATTGGCAAATCCGCCGTTCTCCTTGCGCCCGTAGCGATGGGAGAGCTGGGCAAACGTGGAGCCCATCCAGCAGATGCAGGCGGCGGCCTTCACGCGGTCGCTGAGCGCACTGAGCATCCACGCCCTGTAGCCTCCCATGGAGCATCCGGCGCACCCTATGCGGCTGGCGTCTACGCAGGGCAGCGTGGCCAGCAGTTCGGTGGCCGCCATGTCGTCGTAGGTCATGAAGGCACTCAGGTCGCGCCCCAGCATCATCATGTTGCCGGCAATGAGGTCGTATTTGCCGCGGTCGGCGCCCTCCTTGCGCCCGCGCTCGCCCCACAGCGGCGCGTCGGTGGCGAGCACCACGAAGCCGGCCCGGGCCAGATAGTCGCCCAGGTATTGCCCGCCATAGAGCGTCTTCACCCAGGCGTCGGCATCGTCTATCACGCGCTGCTCCACGTGGAAGGGCCTCACCATCTTCTCCTTGCCGATGGAGAGATGGGCGCCGTGGTCGTGGAGCACGTTGACGGCCGGGAAGGGCCCCTCGCCGTCGGGGATGAGCAGATAGGCCTTCACCCGGTACCAGCGCGAGAGGCTGAACTCTATCTTCTGGGCCCGGTAGCCGTCGCGTTGCTCTTCGGCGAGCAGCCTCACGTCGTAGCTCTGGGCGGCGGGCGGCGGCGCCATCATGCACTCGAGCACTTTCTTGCGGGCCTTCTTGCGCCACTTGGCGAAATTCCTTTCCGGAGCCTTGCCCCAGGCCAGCGGATAGGTGAGCTCCTGCTGAATGCTGTCGATGTAGACTGGTATTTCAGCGTAGTACTCATGTTGCCAAGTGTCAGCCACTTGCGCGCTCAGGCTCAAGCAACTGGCGAACGCCAGCAGCCACGTCGCGGCTACGGTCGTCAGGACGGCAGAATGTCGGGAAATCATCTCTTTTTGTGGGAATGGTTTATCGTGTGGTGATGTGATAGCATCCTTGTTTCACCTCATACTTCACGTAGCAACGGCCGTTGGCGCGCAGGTCGCGCAGCACTTCGCTCAGCACCCACTTGAGCGTGTCGTTGCGCACTTCGCGCCGGCGGGGCCCGTCGGGTGGCTGCACGGTGACGTAGCGGTTGTAGCTTATGTCGAACGTGGTGCCATAGAGGTGGCAGCTGTTCTCGGTGGCATTGCCGTTGTAGTTGCGCAGCTTGCCCACGTCGGCCTTGCTCCGCATGAGGCTCGTCACGTTGATTTTGTGCAGGGGCACGCCCTTCATCTGCAGGCTATCGAAGAAGTTGCGGCCAATGTCCTGTAGTAGCACGGCGGCGCGCGGCACCAGGTAGGGAATGCTTCGTTGCAGGGGCTGCACGTAGAAGTAGGGATTGGCGCCCACGTACACCAGCTCCATCTTGCGCCGCTCGGCCTCCTCGCGGTTCATCACGGGGCGCACGCCGTAGCGGTTGGCCGCCTCTATCTGCACGGCCTGCGAGTCGGGAAAAGCCTCCGAATAGCTGGCCACGCTCAGTATGCGGTTTCTGATCAGGCGGCCGTCGCGGTCGAAGTATCGGGCCGAGCGTTTCTCGGGAGCCGTCACGTCGGCATGGCTCTCCGAGTCAGGTTTCTCCGTGGTGGCATCGGCCTTGGCCGAGGGCTCGCCGGTCGTCGCCGGCTCTTCGGCCGCCGGGGCCGGGGCCTCCGCTTCGGGTGCATCGGCGGCATCGGTGGCCACGGCCATGGCGTCGGAGCCCGAGGCCACCCGCGGGAAGGCACACCTCACCAGGGCCAGGAGCAGCACCACCGAGGCAAAGCCTTTCAGATATTGATTCTTTGTTATCTTCATGGGACGAAAAACGTTTTTATGGCTGCAAAGATAACTAAAATAATCGGGTTTGCGCTCCTTCGGCACCAAATAATTGGCCACCCGATGACCACTTAGCCCCAATGGCTCAGCAGCACTTGAGCACGAGCGGCCTGCCCCCGGCATGGCCAAGCGCCGTGCCAGCGGGCAGAAAGGAAGCCAACGGAGCGCCAGCATTCTTCGCACGCCCCAGGAAAAAGGCTTCTCAACGCCGCGAAAAAACCGCGCGAGCGGCAAGATAAAACTAAAATCACGACGTGATTCCATGGAATCATGACGTGATTTTATGGAATCGTGACGTGATTTTATGGAATCACGTCGTGATTTTAGTTTTTGCAGCCCGTTTTCATGGCTTTTGCAGCCCGCTCTCCGTGCTTTTTCGGGCTGCTGCATTTCATTATTTTGCGCCCTGGCAAGAGAAAAAGCTTCGGCAAGGCACGAATGTGGACTAAAAATGCTATCTTTGCATCACCAAAGCCTTAAAGCATGAAAAAAATCCTCACCCTTGGCATGGCGCTGCTATGCCTCTTCACACCCACTATGGCAAAGACAAAGACTGTAAACATCAGAGTGATACAGACGAGCGACGTGCACGGCTGCTTCTTCCCCTACGACTTCATCGACCGCAAACCCCAGGAGGGCTCCCTTGCGCGCGCGTATACCTATATTAATAGGCTGCGCGGCGAGTATGGGCGCAACCTGTTGTTGCTCGACAATGGCGACATCCTGCAGGGCCAGCCCACGTGCTACTATTGCAACTTCGTGAAGCCCGACTTGCCCAACGTGGCCGCCGAAGTGATCAACTACATGGGCTACGACGCCCAGACCGTGGGCAACCACGACGTGGAGACGGGCCATGCCGTCTACGACAAATGGATTGGCGAGGTGAAGTGCCCCATGCTGGGCGCCAACATCATCGACACCCGCACAGGCCAACCCTACGTGAGGCCCTACACCATCATCGAGCGCGAGGGCGTGAGGATGGCCGTGCTGGGCATGCTCACGCCGGCCATCCCCAACTGGCTGAACGAAGACCTGTGGGAGGGGCTGCGCTTCGACGAGATGGTGAGCTCGGCCCAGCATTGGGTGGACCATCTGAAGCGCGTGGAGAAGCCCGACGTCATCATCGGCCTTTTCCACTCTGGACGCCAGGGCGGCATCACTACCGACGACTACGAGGAAAACGCATCGACCAAGGTGGCCGCCCAGGTGGAGGGCTTCGACCTCATTCTCTTCGGCCACGACCACATGCGCTACGAGGGCGTGGTGACCAGCCCACAGGGCCGACAGGTGACGATGCTCGACCCGAGCAACAACGCACTCTACGTGGCCGACGCTAAGATCACGGTGACCAAGCGCGGCAAGAAACTCCTGGAAAAGAAGGTGGAAGGCAGCATAGTTGACATTCGGGGCGAGGAGCCCGACCGCCAGTTCCTGAGCCACTTCCAGGCGCAGATGGACAGCGTGAGCAACTTCGTGAACCGGAGAATAGGACGCTTTGAGGAGTCCATCTACACGCGCGACTGCTACTTCGGAAGCTCGCCCTTCAGCGACTTCATACACGACCTGCAGCTGAGCCACACGGGAGCCGACATCTCGTTCAACGCGCCGCTCTCCTTCGACACGTCCATCCAGGCGGGCGACGTCTACGTGAGCGACCTCTTCAACCTCTACCGCTACGAAAACGAAATCTACATGCTCAAGATGACGGGCGAGGAAGTGCGCCGCCATCTGGAAATGAGCTACGACCTGTGGGTGAACACCATGAAGAGCCCCGACGACCACATCATCCTGATGGACGAGGGCGAGCGCCACGGGCAATCCAGAATCAAGAACCTGGCATTCAACTTCGACAGTGCCGTGGGCATTGACTACGAGGTGGACGTGACCAAGCCCGACGGCCAGAAGGTGCACATACTGAGGATGAGCAACGGCGAGGAGTTCGACGAGGGGAAATGGTATAAAGTGGCCATGAACAGCTATCGCGGCAATGGCGGCGGACAGCTGCTCACGCGCGGCGCCGGCATTCCCCACGACTCGCTCAAGAGCCGCATCATCTACCGCAGCGAGCACGACCAGCGCTACTACCTCATGAAGACCATCGAGGAGGCGGGCACCTTGAACCCCAAAGCCCACAACAACTGGCGATTCGTGCCCACGGAATGGACCGAGCAGGCCATCCGACGCGACCGCGAACTCATCTTCGGAAAAAGACCCTAAAGACCCTAAAGCCCTTAAAAACCCTTAAGGACCTTAAAGCCCTTTCAAAAAAATCGACATGAAAGTGAATACCACCCACTCCACCTGCTTCTGGTTTGTGTTCTGCGAGGGCAATCTGCTGCTGCAACGCCTGGCCGATGGCATCTACGGCATCCCCTCGGGCAGCCAGCCGCCCACCGACGTGAAGCCCTGGACAACCATACACCGCATCCATGCCCCATTCCTGAGCGAAGCCCAGGTGAAGACCTACACCATCGATGAACCCGTCACCGACGACGACCACTGGCTGATGTGCCCCCTGCGCGCCTCCTACTACAAGCTGCCACGCGCCATGTATCTCACCGCCGGCAAATGCCAGGAAATCATCTACTGGGACCAGAACACGCGCTATTGCGGCGTGTGCGGAGGGCCCATGAAGCTCCACACCGACATCTCCAAGCGATGCGAGCATTGCGGCAAGGAGGTGTGGCCGCAGCTGGCCACCGCCGTCATCGTGCTCATCAGCCGCGGCGACGAGGTGCTGCTGGTGCACGCCAACAACTTCCGCACCCAGTTCTACGGACTCGTGGCGGGATTCGTCGAGACGGGCGAGACGCTCGAGGAAGCCGTCGTGCGCGAAGTGAGCGAGGAGGTGGGCATCAGCATCAGCAACATACGCTATTTTGCCAGCCAGCCTTGGCCCTACCCCTGCGGACTCATGGTGGGATTCTATGCCGACTATGCCGGCGGAAACATTCACCTGCAACGCTCGGAACTTTCGTCGGGAGGATGGTTCCACAAAGACCACCTGCCACAGATACCCGAAAAACTTTCCATCGCGCGCCAACTCATTGACCACTGGCTCGAAACCAGAAACCCCGGCAAAGAGGAAGAAGAGAACAATCCAAAAGAACAATAGAACAAACCAGGAGGGGAAACCGCCAAAAATGAACGGGTTTCTCAAATTATTGCACAATTTATTTTGGAATGTGCAAAGAAGATGTTATCTTTGCACAAAATTTTGTGATTTGTGCAATGCAATCAATACCAAGCTTCAACTCGTATATTCAAGATAGCATCATAAAAAATTGGAATCAGGATGCACTGACAGACTATCAGGGAGCAACGCTCCAATTTAACGATGTCGCACGAAAGATAGAGAAACTGCACATCCTCTTTGAGAATAGTGGAGTGACCAAAGGCGACAAGATTGCTATTTGCGGAAGAAACAGCGCCCACTGGGCTGTCACCTTCCTGGCCACGCTCACCTATGGCGCCGTGGCAGTGCCTATTCTGCATGAGTTCAATGCCGAGCAGGTGCACAACATTGTCAACCACTCTGAAGCTAAACTGCTCTTCGTTGGCGACTACGTGGCCAAAACCATCGCCCCCAATCAGATGCCCCACTTGGAAGGCATCGTCTTCATTCCCGACTTCTCGCTCGTCATCTCGCGCACCGACAAACTGACCTTTGCCCGCGAGCACCTCAACGAAATATTCGGACACAAATACCCCAAATACTTCCGCGCCGAGCACGTGAACTATCACGTAGACCAGGCCGACGAACTGGCGCTCATCAACTACACCAGCGGCACCACCGGATTCTCCAAGGGCGTGATGCTGCCCTATCGCGCTCTTTGGGGCAACATCGACTTCATTCTGAAGCGGCTCGGACAGCCACACGTGCCACCCACGGGCAACATGCTCAGCATCCTGCCCATGGCCCACATGTATGGCATGGCCGTGGAATTCCTCTTCCCCTTCATTCATGGATGCCACATCTACTTCCTCAACCGCTTGCCGTCGCCCGCCATCATTGCCAAGGCGTTTCAGGACGTCAAGCCCGTGGTGGTGGTGGCCGTGCCGCTCATCGTGGAGAAAATCATACGCAAGAAGGTGTTCCCCAAGATTCAGAACAACGCCGTGAAGCTGCTGCTCAACATGCCCGTGGTGAACAAGAAGGTGAAGCAGAAGATTTGCGAGCAGGTGGTCGAAGCCTTCGGAGGACAGATGTATGAGGTGATTGTGGGCGGAGCAGCGCTCAACCAGGAGGTGGAGTCGTTCCTACATAGCATAGACTTCCCGCTCACCGTGGGCTACGGCACCACCGAATGTGCCCCGCTCATCACCTATAGCGACTACCACGACTTCGTGCCCACCTCGTGCGGCACGGCCGTCGACCACATGGAGGTGAAGATACTCAGCCCCGACCCGCAGCGCATGGCCGGCGAGATTGTCACCCGAGGCACCAACGTCATGCTGGGATACTACAAGAACGAGGAAGCCACGCGCGAAGTGCTCGACGACGAAGGATGGTATCACACCGGCGACCTGGGCACACTCGCCGCCGACGGCCACCTCTTCATACGCGGAAGAATCAAGAACATGCTGCTCGGGGCCAGCGGACAAAACATCTACCCCGAGGAGATAGAAGACAAACTCAGCTCCATGGCCATGGTGAGCGAGTGCATCATCGTGAAGCGCGACGAGAAACTGGTGGCGCTGGTGCACCCCGACTACGACGAGGCCAAGAACATGGGATTCAACACCGACGACCTGAAGCACATCATGGAGCAAAACCTCAAAGACCTCAACCTCACGCTGCCCCAATACAGCAAGATTGCCAGCGTGGAACTGCGCGAAGACGAGTTTGCCAAGACGCCCAAGAAGAGCATCAAGCGATACCTCTACAAGTAGTACTCCCCCACCCTGCACACACATACTAAAATAACACACTCACTATAAGACCATGGAAATACCAAGCTTTAATGCCATCATCGAGAAAAGCATCATAGACAACTGGAACCTTGACGCGCTGACCGACTTCAAGGGAGCCACCCTGCAATATCACGACGTGGCACGCAAGATAGAGAAACTGCACATTCTCTTCGAGAACAGCGGCGTAGAAAAGGGCGACAAGATAGCCCTCTGCGGACGCAACAGCTCCAACTGGGCATGCGCCTTCCTGGCCACGCTCACCTACGGCGCCGTGGCCGTGCCCATCCTGCACGAGTTCATGCCCGACCAGGTGCACAACATCGTGAACCACTCTGATGCCAAGCTCCTCTTCGTGGGCGACGTCGTGGCCACCACCATCGACCCCACCAAGATGCCCCATCTCGAAGGCATCGTGTATATTCCCGACTACTCGCTCGTCATCTCGCGCACCGACAAACTGACCTACGCCCGCGAGCACCTCAACGAGATATTCGGACACAAATACCCCAAATACTTCCGCGCCGAGCACGTGCACTACTACCGCGAGGAGAGCCCCGACGAGCTGGCCATGATCAACTACACCAGCGGCACCACGGGCTTCTCTAAGGGCGTGATGATACCCTATCGCGCCGTGTGGAGCAACTACGATTTTGCCCGCCAGGTGATGGGCAAGCAGGTGCGCCGCGGCGACAACGTCATCAGCATCCTGCCCATGGCCCACATGTATGGCATGGCCTTCGAGTTCACATTCGAATTCATGACCGGATGCCACGTGTTCTTCCTCACACGCGTGCCCTCGCCCGCCATCATTGCACAGGCCTTCGCCGAGGTGAAGCCCGCCATCATCATTGCCGTGCCACTGGTCATCGAGAAGATTATCCGCAAGAAAGTATTCCCCAAGATACAGAACAACCGCATGCGCCTGCTGCTCAACATGCCCATCATCAACGCCAAGGTGAGAGAGAAGATCTGCGAGCAGGTGGTCAACGCCTTCGGCGGGAAAATCTATGAGGTCATCATCGGAGGAGCAGCCTTCAACCAGGAGGTGGAGTCGTTCCTCAAGCGCATCAACTTCCCCTACACCGTGGGCTACGGAGCCACCGAGTGCGCCCCCATCATCTGCTATGCCGACTGGAAAGAGTTTGCGCCGGGCAGCTGCGGACGCGCCGCCGTGCACATGGAGGTGAAGATCGACAGCCACGACCCGCAGAACGTGCCGGGCGAAATCCTCGCACGCGGACTCAACGTCATGCTGGGATACTACAAGAACGATGAAGCCACACGCCAGACCATCGACTCCGATGGATGGTACCACACGGGCGACCTGGGCACCATGGACGCCCAGGGCAACGTCTTCATCAAGGGACGCTCTAAGAACATGCTGCTCGGCGCCAACGGACAGAACATCTATCCCGAGGAGATAGAAGACAAGCTCAACTCCATGGCCATGGTGGTGGAAAGCCTCGTGGTGCAACGCGGCGACAAGCTCGAGGGACTGGTGTTCCCCGACTACGAAGAGGCCAAGAACATGGGCTTCTCGCGCGACGACCTCAACAACATCATGGAGCAAAACCGCCAAGAGCTCAACCAGACGCTCCCCCACTACTGCAAGCTCACCGCCATACACCTGCAGGAGGAGGAATTTGAGAAGACACCCAAAAAGAGCATCAAGCGATTCCTCTATCAATAATCGCAACTCATTGACACATCATACCTAACACATAACACGACAACGCCGCAAGCCCCCGCCAAACCGTCCGGAGCTTGCGGCTTTTCTTATGCCTAAGCAAGCCGCTATTATAGCCATTCCGCCAAGCGTCTGATAGAAGGCGACGAACAAAAGCGCCACCACTCCAAATGCCGGGTCCCCGCCAATCCACTTGAACGAAGAAATGCCGAAAACACAAAATCCGCTCATAATGAGCGATTTTTCTCCCCTTTCCCTTTTGCAACATCAACATAAATATGTAAATTTGCACCATGAAATCATATCTTGCCCAACTTACAACGCTGGGGAGAATACAACATAAACGAAAACTAACAAAATCATATCATAACTATGAAACAAAAATTACGCTTATTGATGACAATGCTGCTCATGGC
>CAMOPD010000048.1 GCA_946622085.1 uncultured Prevotellaceae bacterium
CGCCGTATGTCGGCGTTCTTGGTGATGAGGGCGCCGATGCGGATGCCGCACTCCGAGTAGCGCTTCGACACGGAGTCGATGAGCACCACGTTCTGCTCGATGCCCTCCAGATGGCAGGCCGAGATGTAGGGCGAGCCGGTGTAGATGTATTCCCTATACACTTCGTCGGAGAAGAGATAGAGGTCGTACTTCTTCACCAGGTCGCGAATCTGGTTCATTTCGCGGCGTGTGTAGAGATAGCCAGTGGGGTTGTTGGGGTTGCAGATGAGGATGGCGCGTGTGCGGTCGTTGATGAGTTCTTCAAACTTCTCCACCTTGGGAAGCGAGAAGCCCTCTTCGATGGTCGTGGCGATGGTGCGAATCTTGGCTCCTGCGGAGATGGCAAAGGCCATGTAGTTGGCATAGGCAGGCTCGGGCACGATGATTTCGTCGCCGGGGTTGAGGCAGCTCATGAAGGCAAAGAGCACGGCCTCGCTTCCGCCGCAGGTGATGATGATGTCGTCGGCCGTCACGTTGATGTCGTATTTCCTGTAGTAGTCCACCAGCTTCTCACGGTAACTCAGATAGCCCTGCGAGGGCGAATACTCCAGAATCTCGCGGTCTACGTTGCGTATGGCGTCGAGGGCCACCTGCGGCGTAGGCAGGTCGGGCTGTCCGATGTTCAGATGATACACCTTTATGCCACGGCGCTTGGCGGCAGCTGCCAGTGGAGCCAGTTTGCGGATGGGCGATTCGGGCATCTCCATTCCGCGTACGGAAATTTGAGGCATGTTCGTTCTCTTTTTGTTGATTTCAAGGTGCAAAATTAATAAAATTGCCACACTTTCGGCCAGTTTCCTGCGTTTTTTTCTCCATTTACGAGAAATATCCTTACTTTTGTGCCTGCAAAGCTGTTGGCGTGGGTTTGCCTATTCGGCTTGACACGCTCCCCCAAAAGCGATAGACAGAATGAAATAACTAAAATAAAAAAAGTAAGATATTATGAGATCAAGAACAGCAGAATGGTTTGAGACCAAAATCAAGTATGAGAAGACGATGGAAGACGGCATGCAGAAGAAGGTGACTGAGCAGTACACCGTGGATGCGCTGAGCTTCACCGAGGCCGAGCGCCGCATCACCGAGGAGATGTCGTCGTACATCAGTGGAGAGTTTGAGGTGTCTGACATCAAGAAGGCCGCCTACAAGGAGATTTTCTTCAGCGACGACGCCAATGCCGACCGCTGGTATAAGGCCAAACTGCAATTCATCACCATCGACGAGAAGACCGAAAAGGAGAAGCGCAGCAACGTGAACTATCTGGTGCAGGCCAGCACGTTTCAGCAGGCCGTGAACAACATTGTCACGGCGATGGGCGGCTCGATGATTGACTATGTCATTGCTGCCGTCACGGAGACTCAGCTTATGGACGTCTTCGAATATCGCAAGACGGAAAAGGACGACAAACCCGAGATGGAATAAACCCAAGAGCATGTACGACGTTAAAAGGCATTTAGCCGAAGTAAGGGCTTCGCTGCCGCAGGACGTGAAGCTGGTGGCCGTGAGCAAATTCCATCCCAACGACTACATCATGGCGGCCTATGAGTGCGGGCAACGCATCTTCGGCGAGAGTCATGAGCAGGAATTAGCCAAAAAGCAGACCTCGTTGCCTGCCGACATTGAGTGGCATTTCATAGGCCATCTGCAAACCAACAAAGTGAAATACATCGCTCCCTACATCTCCATGATAGAGGCTGTAGATTCACTTCGCCTTTTGAAGGAAATCAACAAGCAGGCAGCACGTTATGGCCGTGTCATCAGAGTGTTGCTCGAATTGCATGTGGCGCAGGAAACCTCGAAGTATGGACTCTCTCCCGACGACTGCCGGCAGCTGCTTGCCGACGGCGAATGGCGCGAGCTGAAGAACGTACAGATCTGCGGACTCATGGCCATGGCTACGTTTACCGACGACAAGCAGCAGGTAGCTGCTGAATTCCAGCAGGCAGCCGACCTCTTTGATGAGTTGAAGGCTCAGTATTTTGCCGAAGACGATGCTTTCTGCGAGCGCAGTTGGGGCATGAGCGACGATTATCCCATAGCCTTGCAACACGGCAGCACCATGGTGCGCATTGGCACCACCATCTTTGGCCCCCGTGTATATTAAGTAAGGAGGACAGAACAGTTTATTAACTATCTGATTTTAGAAGTATTAAACATGAGAATCATTGCAACCATATTGCTTGCGCTCACCGGAATGGTAGTCCAGGCACAAGACCCCAACTTCTATGTCTATCTGTGCTTCGGCCAGTCGAACATGGAAGGCAACGCCGACGTGGAAAGCGTTGACAGGGAATATGTAGACCCCCGATTCCAGATGCTCGCCGCCGTAGGCTTCAGCAATCCCCAGCGCACCATGGGGCAATGGTATACGGCCTATCCGCCCATCGTGCGCCAGTGGACCCGCCTGGGCATGGCCGACTACTTCGGGCGCTCCATGGTGGCCGCCCTGCCACAGAATGTAAAGGTGGGCGTGGTCGACGTGGCCATCGGCGGCGTTGACATCAAGGGTTTCATGCAAGAAGAGGTGGCGGGCTATCTGCCCAGTCAGCCCGAATGGATGAAGAGCTCGTTTGCTGCCTACAATGACGACCCCTACGGACGACTCGTGAGCATGGCCCGCATAGCCCAGCAGAAGGGTGTCATCAAGGGCATACTGCTCCATCAGGGCGAGACCAACAACGGGCAGCAGGACTGGCCGCAGAAAGTGAAGACCGTCTATGAGCGCCTGCTCAGCGACCTTGGCCTCTCGGCTCAAGACGTGCCCCTCTTCGTGGGGGAGGTGGTGGGCGCCTCTGTGGGCGGCTCGTGCTCGCTTCACAACTCGGTCGTCGCCAAGGTTCCCTCGGTTATTCCTACGGCTCATGTCATCAGTTCGGAAGGCTGCCCGTGCCAGAACGACCACCTTCATTTCACCTCTGCAGGCTATCGCACCATGGGCAAGCGCTATGCCATCGAGGCGCTGAAGCTATTGGGAGTAGCTCCACAGGTGAACAGTGGCTACAATCTTCATTCAAGCCTCAAGAAACTCTTTACTGCCACTGCCATTTCGCCCATCAACGATGTGACGCTGAAAGTGGGTGGCAGCCGCAACATCTCGGTGAAGGCCATCTTTGAGGACGGCCACGAGGAGGACGTCTTCAGAGATGCCACCTTCTCGCAGGTCGACGGACTCACCATCAGCGACGGCATGCTCGTGGCCACGAAGGAACTTCACTACGCCGAGGTGAACGTGAGCTATACCGACTTTACAGGCCACACGGTGAGCACCACCTTCCACGTCACGGCGCAGAGCTCGGGCGGAGTGAACCGCCTACTCGTGGTCGACAATGGCAGCGCGGGCACCAATCCGTGGGACCGTCAGGCCATCTGCACCCTCATACGCCCCATGGTGAAGGGTAGAAGCTATGTGGTGAAGGCCACCATGAAGGCCCAGATGAGCGGCGACTGCGCCCTATGGCCTATCTGGAGCACCAGTCCGAACCGCAACCAGTGGAATAATAGCGACGACGTGCAGTATCTTGCTTCCCAGAGCGTGACCACCGTGAGCAAGGAGCTCACGTGGGAATTCCAGGCCTCGTTCGACCACGACAAGCTTCAGTTCGTCTTCGGGCTGATTGGCGGCAAGGTGTCGATAGACGACGTCTCGTGCGTGGAGAAGAGCACCGGCGAGGAGCTCGTGGCCAATGGCACGTTCGACTCCGACGACACCTCCAACTGGGAAGTGCTCGCCTGGGCTGGCCAGAAGTTCAGCGTGGAAGACGATGCCACCACGGGCATCAGCCACGTGACCACGGCGAAGAAGCGTGCCGCCGACGCTTACTACGACCTGAGCGGCCGCCGCGTGGCCCATCCCGACAAGGGCGTCTTTATTGTCAATGGCAAGATCGTGGTGAGATAGTCTTTAAGGACATTAAGGTCCTTAAGGTCTCTAAGGTCACTAAGGTCCTTAGGGACTTCATCAAAAAAAACATCGGGTAGCGGCAATGGCCGCTACCCGATGTTTTTGAATATAATAATCGTCTATTGCTTTGCTAAGCTTCGCCCCTGAGCTGCTTGTCCATGTTGAGAGCAGCCCGGCGACCGTCGCCCATGGCCAGAATGACGGTGGCTCCGCCACGCACGATGTCGCCTCCGGCATAGACCTCGGGTCGGCTCGACTGCATGCCTTCGTTCACCACGATGGTGTTCTTGCGTCCCAGCTCCAGCCCTTCAATGCTCTTGGGCACCAGCGGGTTGGGGCTCACGCCCACGGCCACAATCACCTGGTCGACGTCCAGTTCGACCGTCTTTCCTTCAACGGGTACGGGCGAGCGGCGGCCGCTGGCATCGGGTTCGCCCAGCTCCATCACCTGGAGAACCGCCTTGCACACGGCACCGTTCTCGTCGGCCTTATATTCAATGGGGTTGTGCAGTGTGAGGAAGCTGATGCCTTCTTCCTTGGCATGCTTCACCTCTTCGAGTCGGGCGGGCATTTCTGCTTCCGACCGGCGATAAACCAGCGTCACCTCGCCGCCGAGTCGCTTGGCGGTGCGGCAAGAGTCCATGGCAGTGTTTCCGCCTCCCACCACGAGCACTTTCTTGCCCAGATTGATGGGTGTGTCGGTAGCGGGGTTGGCGGCGTCCATCAGGTTCACGCGCGTCAGATATTCATTAGACGACATGATGTTGATGGAGTTCTCGCCCGGTATGTTCATGAAGTTGGGCAGTCCGGCACCCGAACCAACGAATATCCCCTTGAAGCCCTGTTGCTCGAGCTCCTCGATGCTGATGGTCTTGCCCACGATAACGTCGGTCTGGAAGTGCACGCCCATCTTGCGCAGGTTTTCTATCTCAACGTCAACGATGGCGTTGGGCAGTCGGAACTCGGGAATGCCGTATTTGAGCACGCCTCCTATCTCGTGAAGCGCTTCAAACACGTAGACATCGTAGCCCAGCTTCACCATGTCGCCCGCAAACGAAAGTCCCGAGGGTCCCGAGCCCACCACGGCAATCTTCATGCCGTTAGAAGGCGCTATTTCGGGCAGGCTGATGTTGCCGCTCTCGCGCTCGTAGTCGGCTGCGAAGCGCTCCAGATAGCCTATGGCCACGGCGGGCTCGTTCATCTTCAGGTGTATGCAACGGCTTTCGCACTGCTTCTCCTGCGGACAAACACGGCCACAAACGGCGGGCAGGGCAGACGTTTGCTTCAAAACCTTGGCGGCGGCCAGGAATTGCCCGCGCTCAATGTTCTTGATGAACGACGGGATGTTGATGTTCACCGGGCAGCCCTCCACGCAGGTGGGCTTGGCGCAATCCAGACAGCGCTTGGCTTCGCGCATGGCCATCTCGGGGGTGAGCCCAATGTTCACCTCCTCGGTGCGCGTGGTGGCGCGGTATACAGGGTCGAGTTCCGGCATCTGCACGCGCTCTATCTGGGTGCGCTCCTTGGGCTTCATGCTCTTGCGGAGCTCGTTGCGCCAAGGGGCATTGCGGTCGGTGAGCACGTCGATGGACTCGTCGGTAATTGCCGAAGAGGGGCCAGCTTGGCTCTTGCCATCGGCGGCTGAGGCGTCGGCTGAGGCATCGGCCGGAGTGTTGCCGTGCAGATGCTCCTCGAAGTGCTCCATTTCCTCCTGTTCGGCACGTTTGAAGGTGCCCATGCGCTTGAACATCTCGTCCCAGTCGACCAAGGCGCCGTCGAATTCGGGTCCGTCGATGCAGACGAACTTCGTCTTGCCGCCGATGGTCAGTCGGCAGGCACCGCACATGCCCGTGCCGTCCACCATGATGGTGTTGAGCGACACCTCGCACGGGATGTTGTGTTTCTGGGCCGTGAGGTTGGAGAATTTCATCATGATGGGAGGGCCGATGGCAAACACCTTGTCCACGTGCTCCTGCTCGATGAATTTCTCTATTCCCACGGTCACTACGCCCTTCTCGCCGTAGCTGCCGTCGTCGGTCATGATGATCACTTCATCGCTCGACTCTCGCACCTTGTCTTCCAGGATGATGAGGTCTTTGGAGCGTCCGGCCATCACGCTCAGCACGCGGTTGCCGGCTGCCTTGAGGGCCTGGATGATGGGGAGCATGGGAGCCACGCCGAGGCCGCCCCCGGCGCACACCACCGTGCCGAAGTTCTCAATATGTGTGGGATTGCCCAGGGGGCCCACCACGTCGGCCACGCTGTCGCCCTCGTTCAGCAGGCATAGCTTCTTGGACGAAAGTCCCACCTGTTGCACGACGATGGTGATGGTGCCCTTTTCCGTGTCGGCACCGGCTATGGTCAGCGGCATGCGCTCGCCTTGCTTGTCAACGCGCACGATGACGAAGTTGCCCGCCTTGCGGCTCTTGGCTATCAGCGGGGCCTCTATTTCAAAAAGAAACACTTTCTCCGAGAACTGCTCTTTTCTAACAATCTTGTTCATACTCCTTGTTTCGTTTTTTTATGTTTTTGTGTTTTGTGTAATTGTAGCTTGGAGGCTAATCTATCACGTCGAAACCGCAATAGGGCACGAGAGCCTTCGGGATGACGATGCCCCGCTCAGTCTGGTTGTTCTCCAGGATGGCGGCCACGATGCGCGGCAGTGCCAGGGCCGAGCCGTTGAGCGTGTGGCAGAGCTCGGTCTTCTTGTTGTCGGCTCGGCGATAGCGGCATTTCAGCCGGTTGGCCTGGTAGGTGTCGAAGTTGCTCACCGACGACACTTCGAGCCATCGCTTCTGAGCCTCGGAGAACACTTCGAAGTCGTAGCAGATGGCGCTGGTGAAGCTCTGGTCGCCACCGCAGAGCAGCAGGATGCGGTAGGGCAGTTCCAGCTTCTTCAGCAGACCCTCCACGTGAGCCAGCATCTCCTTGTGGCTCTCCTTCGAGTGCTCAGGCTTGTCGATGCGCACGATCTCGATCTTCGAGAACTCATGCAGACGGTTCAGTCCGCGCACGTCCTTGCCGTAGGAGCCGGCCTCGCGGCGGAAGCACTCGGTGTAGGCGCAGTTCTTGATGGGCAGCTGCTTCTCGTCGAGGATGACGTCGCGATAGATGTTCGTCACGGGCACCTCGGCCGTCGGAATCAGATAGAAGTCGTCGACCTCGGCGTGATACATCTGGCCCTCCTTGTCGGGCAGCTGACCCGTGCCGTAGCCCGAGGCGGCGTTGACCACCGTCGGGGGCATGATCTCCGTGTAGCCGCTCTTGCCGGCCTCGGTCAGGAAGAAGTTGATCAGGGCGCGCTGCAGCTGGGCGCCCTTGCCGATGTAGACGGGGAATCCGGCGCCCGTGATCTTCACGCCCAGGTCGAAGTCAATGAGGTTGTATTTCTTGGCCAGTTCCCAATGTGGCAGCTTGGCGCTGGCTATCTCGGGGTTGGCCGTCCAGTTGCCCACGGTGTCGGTCTCCACGCATTCCTTCAGGTTGCTCTTCACCACGCGGTTGTCCTCGGCGGCCGCGCCCTGGGGCACTTCGTCGTAGGGGATGTTGGGGATCTGGCAAAGCAGTTGCGTGAGCTCCTCCTCGGCTTGAGCCTTGGCGGCCTCGAGCTGCTTGTTGCTCTCTTTCAGCTGAGCCACTTCGGCCTTCACCTTCTCGGCCTCCTGGCGTGCTCCCTGCTTCATGAGCTGACCTATCTGAGCGGCCATCTTCTTGGCTTCCGACAGGTTGTTGTCGAGCGTCTGTTGGGTTTCGCGTCGGCGCTTGTCAACGGCCAGCACATTGTCTATGGCTTCGCGGGCACCCTTGAAGTGCTTTTTCTCCAAGCCTTTAATCACTCTTTCTGTTTCCTCGCTAATGAGCTTTAGTGTAAGCATAGTTTCTATTTTTACAGTTTATCTGATTTACGTTTTATTTACCATTTACAGGTTGCAAAAATACAAAAACTTTCGTAAATGGAGCGATAAATCATGCAAAAATCCCAACTCTCGCGGGAGAATTGGGATTTCTGTTGTTTGTTTGGAATAAGTTGTGTTATTGTTAATTGTCTTTCGACTAAGCTTCAGCCTCGGGAATTACGTTCACCGTGCTCTTGTCGTGACGACCCTTGCGGAATTCCACCGTTCCGTCTACGAGAGCATAGAGCGTATCATCCTTGCCGATGGCAACGTTCTTGCCGGGGTTGTGCTTCGTACCGCGCTGGCGAACGATGATGTTGCCTGCGATGCACTTCTGACCGCCCCAAATCTTCACGCCGAGTCTCTGAGCTGCTGATTCGCGTCCGTTCTTCGAACTACCGACACCTTTTTTATGAGCCATTCTTAAGTCCTCCTACTCTTTAAGCGATTACTGATTTAACTTCTACCTGAGTGAACTGCTGGCGATGACCATTCTTCTTGCGAGAGTCCTTGCGGCGCTTCATCTTGAAGACAATCACCTTCTCGCCCTTCACGAGCGGGTTCACTACTTCACATACTACCTTTGCACCTGCTACAGTCGGTGCGCCTACTGTGACTGCGCCCTCGTTGTCGACGAGCAGCACCTTGTCAAATTCAACAGTCTTGCCTTCCTCTGCATCCTTGATGCGGTTGACAAAGAGCTTCTGTCCTTGCTCCACTTTGAACTGTTGACCCTGGATTTCTACAATTGCGTACATTTTTTTGATTAAAATTGTTTGTAAATAGGGGTTTTTCCGCCAGGCGATGGACGTCGTGCCCATGCTTGTCTGAGCCCGAACGGACTAAATCGGCTGCAAAATTACTACAATTTATTGAAATGGCAAAACAATTCTTTGATTATTTTTTTAGTTCTCCCTTTATTCTCCTTTTGTTCTCCCTTTTGCAGTTTCTTATGGCGGCGCAAGTCCTCACGGTCGCTGATCACGTAGGTCCAGTCCTGCACCCTCACCATCGAGTCGAGCGCATTGGCATTGTAGCCGATGGCATAGAGTCCGCCGATGATGCTTCCCATCGACGTGCCGGTGACGATATCGATGGGTATGCCTGCCTTTTCCAATATCTTCAGTGCACCTATATGCGCCATGCCCTTCGCACCGCCGCCGCTCAACACCACGGCAACCTTCTTTCTGCCGATGTTCACGCTGTCGTTCTGCTGTGCGCATACTGTGCTGTCATTCTCTTGTGCGCCCGCCGTTCCACAAAGCAGCACGGCAGCCAATGTCATGATTAGCTTTTTCATTATGATCTTTTTTCAATATTCTAAAACCTAAGTCCGAAGAAGGTCCTGACGCGCCATTTGATGTTATGCACGGTCAGGCTTTCCTTGTGGCCGATATTGGTAAAGTTGAACACCATCGACAATCCTAGAAACTTGTTGCTCCAATGGTGAACCACGGCACCACGGCCTGTGATGATGGCTTCGGGGAAATGGTAGTGTAGGGGCACGCGGGTGTCGCCGAGGGTCATCGAGGTGTTGCTATAGACAATGAACGTGGGTAGGGCAGAGATATGCATCAGCCAGCCTTTCGCCGGTACATAGTTGTAGGCATAGCCTGCACCAATGCCAATGTTCGTCATCTTTAAATTCATTTCCTGATTCCAGTTAACGTTTGGTCGTGGGCTGAGCGTGGCGTGCTGCCCCTGGCCCGATGCGGCCAACAGGAAACTGCCAGCTGAGCGTAACTGAATGTAGCTCTGTGTGAAGGCGGCGGGATAGGAAAAGTGGCGGCTGTTGAAGACGTAGAAGGCATTCAGGTTAAGTGTCTTCACCTTCAGCAGGTCGGCAGGCAGGGTGATGCGCTCCATGCCGTCGTGGTCGTGCCAGCCCGTGAAGTTTTGTGCGTTCTGGTAAATAATGTCGAAGCCGAAACGCCTGCCATAAGAGTTGAAGTTGATTTCGAAGTCGCGGTATTTGCCCAGCAGTTTTGCCGGATTGAGGGCCCCGCTGAGCGAGAAACCCAGATAGCTGACAGCAGCGCTGAGTGTAGACTTGTAGTCGGCCGTCATCTCCGAGTTGAAATGATGACCATTCTCCATTCCCTCAGCTTCAATCTTTGCTCCCGAGACGTTGATACGCCCCAGAATGGTCCACTTTGTCTGCGGACGCTTGATGTAAGTGGTGTCGATGTCGCCTTTGCGGTAGCTCTCTGTCAGCATACTATCGACGCGCTGAAACAGGTTTTGCGCAGAGGCTTGACTATAGGAAAAAAGAAAAATGATAAATGATAAACCCATCACTTGCAAGAGCGTTCTGCTTGTCATTCGAGATGTTTCACTACTTTGCATGAGAATAGGTTTATCATTTATCATTGTTAGTCGTGTGTAAAAGACGATTTCACTTCGTGGCTCCGCCAAGGGCGATGTAGAGCGCTATGACGGCCTGTGCTCCGTTATACATGTTCATCGCCTCACTGAGTTGGGCACTGAGAAGGCTTTCCTGCGCGGTAAGCACCTCCAGATAGTTGGCCTTGCCGTTGTCCATCAGTTCGTGGGTACCTGTGTAGGCGTCGTTTAGCACTTGCACTTGACGGTGATAGTAAGCGTGCTTCTCGCGAGCTGCCTGACAGTCGGCCAATGCTTCGTTCACCTGATTGCCGGCATCGATGACGGTCTGCACGTACTTACGCTGCAAGTCTTCTTCCGTAAGGCGGGCAATCTTCAGGTTCGCACTCAGCTTGCCTCGGGCAAAGATGGGCTGTGTGAGCGAGGCCATGGCGTTGAGAAGCAGCTTGCCAGGATTGATTACCGCAGAGCCGCCATTGTTGGTCCATCCGGCAACACCTTGTAGTGTGATGCTGGGGAAGAAGGCTGAATAAGCCGCACTGGTGTTGTAGAAAGCTTCCTCCATCATGTGGTCGGCAATGCGGACGTCGGGGCGAAGCTTCAGCAGCTGGGCAGGAACGCCAATCTTGAGGAACTGCTCGTCGAACATTCGCTGACCGGTGCTCGAGGCTTGGTGTGTGGGTAGGGCAGAACTGCCCCATGCACTACGCTTGATGTGTTGCGGTGTTTGAGCCAACAGGCGGCAGATGGCATTCTCCACACTACGAATATTGCGACGTGTATCAACAATCTGGGTCTTCACAGTCAGGTAAGACGACTCCATTTGGTTGACGGCAGTGCTGTAGGACTTGCCATTTTCCCAAAGCGTCTTCTGAGTTTCCAGCGAGGCGTTCCACAGGCTGTCGGTAGCCGTCAGAATCTGCAACTGACGGTCGAGGACCTGCAACATGAAGTATTGCTGTGCTACCGTTGAGATGAGATTGGCTTTGATGGCTTCCTCGCGAACCTGGGCTTGCAGAAGAATGGCTTCCGACTTGTGCTTCTGGCTCGTGATGGAGCCGAAAGCATCAATGTCCATGCTGAGCTGCAGTGGTAGATTGTAAGTCTTCGTACTGGGGTAGCTGCCAAACTTGGCCCATGTGCCTTGCGGTGCAAAATAGAGCGACGGCAGGTAGGCCATTTTAGCCGCTTTCAGCGAGGCTTCCGACTGTTCGATGGCAATACGTGCTGAGTTCAAATCGGTATTACGCGATAACACACTGTCGATGAGTTCGCGTAACAGTGGGTCGGTGAAGAACTCGCGCCACGACAACTCTGCTAACGAACTGCTGGAGGGAGCCTTGCGTATGTCCTCACTCGTGCCATAGGCATCGGCGGGAACCGTCGCTGTCGACACATAACGTTTTGAGATGGCGCAACCCGTGAGCACGAGGCTCACGGTTGCGATGACCATCATTTTCGAAATATTCTTTATCATTATTAATGATTTAAGAACGACCAATTATTAATCTTCCCAAACAGAGGGAGCAGGCTTTGACAAGAGATCGTCAATTTCTTCAATTTCTTCATCAGAGTCATTGTCGTTGACGTCCAATGATGTTTCCTGCATCAGGGCTTCATCGTCAAAAGGCTCCAACCATTTTGTTTCGGGTTTCAAATATGTCTTTTTCATCTTTTCTAAATTCTCAAATGTTACTTACCTTGTCGTTGAAAACCATGTAATATTATTTAATGATTACTTTCTTGCCGTTCACAACATAAACGCCCTTCGTAGGATGCTGCACGCGTCGACCCTGCAAGTCGTAGAAAGGACCTACATTCGTCTTTGCATCGTCAACAGCTTGGATGGCAGTAGTTTCGTCTACAAAGAATCCACAATACTCATGGGCACCACTCACACTTGCCTCAACGGGCAGATAGACGCGGCCCGAACCAAGGTCGCCGCCAGTCCATCTGTAGAAACCTACACCATTGGTCTTGTTGGCCAGTACATATACAGAAGTGTTGCCCTTTTCACCCGAGGTCGTCCTGGTGCTCACTTGAAGCAAATTCTTCTTGGGAGCCGGAAGTTCATCAGGAGTGTTAGGAGTCAGCAAGGTCAATGTGTAGTCACCGGATGTGCTGTGGAGCAGGTAGGGTTCACCGCCTTTCAGCTTTTTGTCTTCCACTTCTTGCAGCACGGCCTTGCTCCTATCCTCGCCATCAACGACTTTCGTCACTACGTATGCCTCAACATCTTCGGGAACCGTCACGTCTTTGTAGGAAACAATGGTCTTCCATTCTGCTGAGCTAATGGCAGTTTTGTAAGTATCATAAGGAACAAAGCGGTAGATGCGTGGCATGAAGCACTTGGGATCTTTCTGTTCGCCAGTTTCTT
>CAMOPD010000049.1 GCA_946622085.1 uncultured Prevotellaceae bacterium
AGAGGAGAGAGGAGAGAGATATGCATTGTGCGCTTAGATCTTCTCCCCTTTGGGGAGACGGGAGCGGGGCTCTTTCCTTTCTCCTCTAAAAATCACCACCCACCACTCACTCTTTTTATTTCTTCGTTGCCCTGATGAAATAAGCAATGAGCAGCACGTAGGCCACGAGCGAGCATATCTCGCTCAGCGGATTGGCCAGCCACGACTCACTGATGGGGTTGAAGCCGCCGAAGCGCAGCAGTGCCGACACCACGCCCATGAGTGCTCCTCCGGCAATGAATCCCGAGGCGATGAGTGTGCCGCGCTCTCCGCGGTCCTTGTTGGTCTGTGCATTCTTTGAGCGTGTGGTGACATACCAGTTGACGGCTCCTCCCACGAGCAGCGGAATGTTGAGCTGCATGGGGATGAACATGCCGAGGGCGAAAGGCAATGCCGGCACCTTGCAGAGGGTCAGTACGACGGCAATGGCCGCACCGATGGCATAGAGCACCCACGGAGCTCCCACGCCGTTCATGAGCGGGTCTATCACGGCCGCCATGGCGTTGGCCTGCGGAGCAGCCAGTTGGCCGCTGGCAAATCCATAGGTTTCGTTGAGCAGCATCATCACACCGCCCACGGTGGCTGCCGAGACGAGCGTGCCGAGGAATTTCCACGACTCCTGCTTGCGGGGCGTCGTGCCCAGCCAGTAGCCTATCTTCAGGTCGGTGATGAACGAGCCAGCCACCGACAGGGCCGTGCACACCACGCCGCCCATAATCAGCGCTGCCACCATGCCGCTGGTGCCGCTCAGCCCCACGGCCACCATGACCACCGAGGCCAGGATGAGCGTCATGAGCGTCATGCCGCTGACGGGGTTGGAGCCCACAATGGCAATGGCGTTGGCGGCCACGGTGGTGAAGAGGAAGGCGATGACGCTGACGAGCACAATGCCCACAAGGGCGAAGAGCAGGTTGCCGTCCATCACGCCAAACCAGAAGAAAAAGAAGGTAATAAGAATGGTGACCAGACTGCCAATGGCAATAATCTTGAACGAGATGTCGCGCTGCGTGCGCAGCTGCTCCTTGTCGGCCGTCTTGCCGCCCTTCATCTCCTGGGCAGCCAGCCCCACGGCACTCTTGATGATGCCCCACGACTTGATGATGCCAATGATGCCGGCCATGGCGATGCCGCCGATGCCTATCGACTTGCCATAGCTGGTGAATATCTGCTCGGGCGACATGTCGCCCACGGCGGTGGTGATGCTGGGATCCCAGAGGTTGAGCACCTGGTCGTGGAACACAATGGCCATGCCCGGCACGAGCAGCCACCACACGGCCAGCGAACCGAGACAGATGATGAGTGCATATTTCAGGCCGATGATATAGCCCAGTCCAAACACGGCGGCACCCGTGTTCACCTTAAACACCAGCTTGGCGTGGTCGGCCAGATATTGGCCCGCCCCCACCACGCGCGTGGTGAAGTTCTCGTTCCACCAGCCAAAGCTGGCCACGATGAAGTCGTAGAGTCCGCCCACGAGCCCCGCCATGAGCAGCGGCTTGGCCTGATTGCCACCCTTGGCCCCGCTCACCAGCACCTGGGTGGTGGCCGTGGCCTCGGGGAAGGGATACTTGCCGTGCATGTCACTCACGAAATACTTGCGGAAGGGGATGAGAAACAATATGCCGATGATGCCGCCGAGCAGCGAGGAGATGAAAATCTTCATGAACGAGGCGCTCATCTCCGGATACTTGGCCTGCAGGATGTAGATGGCGGGCAGCGTGAAGATGGCTCCAGCCACCACGGCTCCCGAACAGGCTCCGATGCTCTGGATGATGACGTTCTCGCCCAGCGCCCTGGAGCGCTTGGTGGCCGTCGAAACGCCCACGGCAATGATGGCAATGGGGATGGCCGCTTCGAACACCTGGCCCACTTTCAGGCCCAGATAGGCAGCGGCGGCCGAGAAGATGACGGCCATGATGACGCCCCACGTCACCGACCAGGCGTTTACTTCGGGATATTCCTGCCGCGCATTCATCAGCGGCTCATACTGCTCGCCGTCCTTCAGTTCACGGAAGGCATTCTCGGGGAGCTGCATTTGGTCTTTCTCTTTCATTGTTATTATAGGTTGGTTTTTTGATTAAAAAGAGGAGAGAGGAGAGAGGAGAGAGAGATGCATTAGGTGCGGATTTTTCAACCTTTCAACTTGGCCATGCAGGCAATCCCCACTCTGGCTCCCTGTCCATCGGGTCTCACATCTGATTAGCCTTGGGCACCTTGTGCCTCTTCACCTTGAAGCGGTCGAAGCCTTCGCCATAGACACCGATGACGGCGCTTTGCGAGACAAAGGCGTGCGGGTCGGTTTCCTCGATGAGCTGGAATATCTTGGCACTCTCGCTCTGCTTGGCCAGCACGAAGAGCATCTTCACCTCATGGCCGGAGTAGGCTCCCTGACCGCTGATGACGGTGCAGCCGCGATGGGCCTCGCTGTTGATGCGGTGGCCCATCTCCTCGTATTTCTCCGAGATGATGAAGAACTGCACGCTTCGGCGCATGCTGTTCACCACTTGGTCCACGCAGAAGGCCGTCACGTAGAGCACCACGTAGCCATAGATCACCTTCTCCCAGTCTTTCAGCACGAAGTAGCTCGACGAGATGATGATGACATCGCAAATCAGGATGACGCGCCCCAGCGAGATGTCGCGATACTTGTTGATGATGGCGGCAATGATGTCGGTGCCTCCCGTAGAACCGTTGGAGCCCAGCCCCAGGCCTACGCCGCTGCCGCAGAACACGGCTCCCAGCACGCTGGCCATGAAGGGCTGGTCGCTCAGCAGATGCAACTGGGCGGTGAATCCGCGAGAGAGCGAGAGCGCCAGCGTGAGCACGATGACGGCATAGACCGTTTTCACGCAGAACTTCCACCCCAGTATGCGCAGCGCTATGACGAGCAGCCCCGCATTAATCACGAAGTAGGACACCTGGGCGGGGATGTGGAGCGGGCTCCACTCCAGAATCGACGAGATGCCCGGCACGCCACCCGTGGTGATGCCGTTGGGGAGCAGAAACACCGACCAGCCGATGCAATAGGAAAGCATGGCAATGGTGATGAACACATAGTCGCGCAGTTCTTTCAGAAAGGCAGTTCGAGTAATTGTGGGTTTTTCCATTTCGCTTTTTTCAATTCTTTTTGCAAAGGTAGAAATATTTATGAATTATGCGCTCCGAAATGGTAAAAAAATTCCCTCGTGTCAGCTTAAAAAAAGAGCAGAGCCCCGAGTTATGATTAGCCACATAAGCCAACGGTAATCACAACTCTGCACTCTGCTCTCGTAACTCTGAGCTCTTTTACTCCTGTGGCATCATGGTCACCTCGATCTTGTTGCCAGGCTTGAGGAACTCGCGCATGAAGGCGCAGATGCTCTCGGGAGTCTGAGCCTCCACGATGCGCTTGAAGTCGGTGTGGAAGTCGAGTCCATACTTGCGGTAGCGATAGATGACGCTGTTCCAATAGCCGTTGGTCTTGGCCTCATCGTCGATGTTCTTCAGCATGTACTCCTTCACCTTGGTCAGCATGTCGGCATCGCAGCTCTGGGCCAGAGCGGGCACCTCCTCGCTCATGATCTTCAGGGCCACGTCGCCCTTCTCGGGCTTCATGGGGCAGTAGGCCTGCAGCATGATGACGCGGAAGTCGTCGTCGCGCTCAGCAGCGCCGCTGGCTCCACATGTGTAGGCTGCGCTGGCCTCCTCGCGTATCTTCTTCAGATAGATCATGCTGAGCACCTGTCCGGCCATGTCGGCCTTGATGCTGTTCTCCAGCGTGTAGTCCATGTCCTTGTTGGTCCAGAGCATGATGCTGATGGCCTTGGGCGTCTCCATCTTGCGCTTGTAGCTGTTCTTCACCTGTCCGCTGGCGATGTCGCTCAGGCGCTTGCCCTGCTGTTGTTTGCCGGTGACGGGCAGCGAGCCCAGATAGCGGCAGATGAGCGGCCGGATGGAGTCGTTGTCGAAGTTGCCGATGATGGTGAACACGTATTCGCCGGCGTTGGCCATGCGCTCGCGGGCAATCTGCAGTATGCGGTCGTAGCTCACTTTCTTCAGGTCCTTCACCTCCAGGGGCTTCATGCGCGGGTTGTGGGCATAGAGCGTGGTGGTGAGCGAGTCGCTGAACGACTGTTCGGGCGAGAGGGCCTTGTTCTTCAGCTGCAGCTCCATGGTGCTCATCAGGTTGTTGAACGACTCCTGGTCTTTCTTCACCTTGCCGAAGTAGAGGTTCACCAGCTGGAACATGGTCTCCATGTCTTTCGGTGTGGAGTTGCCTCTGATGAGCTGGTACTTCTCGCTGAGGCTGAGGCTTGCGCTGGCAATCTTGCCAGCCAGAGCCTTCTCCAGCTCGGTGTGCGAGAAGTTGCCCAGTCCGCTGGCCTCAATGACGTCGTCGAAGAGGTCGAGGTTCTCCTTGTCCTTCATGCCGTAGAGCGATGAGCCGCCGGGGCCTTCGCCTCTCAGTATCACCTGGTCTTTCTTATAGTCGGTCTTCTTCAGAATCACCTTGATGCCGTTGCCCAGCGTCAGCGTGGTATAGTCGAACTTGGGGCTCTTCTCCTCGCTGATGATGCTTCCCATCTTGGGCAGGGTGGTCATGAGCGGCTCGTTCTTCACGTTGTCCACATAGGCCTCCAGCTTCTCGGCGCGAGCATCGTCGATGGCCTTCTTCAGCGAAGCCTCGGTGGGATATTTGTTGCCCTCTTTCTCGTTGAGGAAGGTCATCACCACCATGTTGGAGTCGTTCTGCGGCACCAGTTCCTTGATATACATGTTGAAGTAGTTCAGGGGCAGTGCCGGTATGATTTGCTTCATCATGGCATATTCGTCGTCAATCGACGGGAAGGGGTCGTTGTCGAGGAAGTTCTGCACGTATTCGTTCACGAACGAGGCGTTGTAGCGCTTGTCCTTGTTGCTGTAGTACTTGTCGAGCGAGCTTTCATAGTTGGCCTTGGCGCGCTGATACTCCGTGGCGGTGAAGCCAAACTCGGCGGCTCTTCTTGCCTCGCGCATGATGGCCTGGAGCGAAGCCTCCAGTTGTCCGTCCTTGGGGTCGGCATCAAGGCTCAGTGCGTCCTTGGTTCTGGAGAAGAGGTAGGTGCCGTCGCTCATGCTGGCGCTCACGAAGGGGCAGTCGGCTTTCTGCGAGAGCTCGTTCAGGCGAGCGTTGAGCATGCTCATGGTCACGCTCTTCATGTAGTTCTGCATCAGATAGGCCACGGTGTTCTTCAGCGAGTCGGGGAACACGTCGTGCTTGAACATCAGGCTCACGCCGTTGCGCTGCTGCTCCTTGTCCTTCTCTATGACGTAGATGGGCTCGGCATTGTCGGGCACTTCCACGTCGACCACCTTCTCGGCGCCCTCCTGCAGCTTGATGGGGCCGAAGAGTTCCTTGATTTTCTGCTCGGTGCGGTCCACGTCGACGTCGCCCACCACGATGATGGCCTGGTTGTCGGGCCGATACCATTTCTCATAGTAGTCGCGCAGTGTCTGCGGCTTGAAGTTGTCTACCACCTCCATCAGTCCGATGGGCATGCGCTGGCCATACTTGGAGCCGGGATAGAGCTTGGGCAGACAGCGCTCCAGCATGCGCATCTGGGGGCTGGTGCGCAGTCGCCACTCCTCGTGAATGACGCCGCGCTCCTTGTCTATCTCAGCGGGGTCGAGGGTCAGTCCGTCGGCCCAGTCGTGCAGGATGAGCAGACAGGAGTCTTGTGCCGACACGCGGTCGGTGGGCACGTTCGAGATGTTGTACACCGTGCGGTCGATGCTCGTATAGGCATTCAGGTCGGTGCCGAACTTCACGCCGATGCTTTCGCACCAGCGCAGCACCTCGTTGCCCTCGAAGTTCTGCGTGCCGTTGAAGCACATGTGCTCCAGGAAGTGGGCCAGTCCGCGCTGGTCGTCGTTCTCCTGAATGGAGCCCACGCGCTGGGCGATGTAGAATTCGGCGCGTTTCTCCGGCCAATTGTTGTAACGAATGTAGTAGGTCAGGCCGTTGTCCAGCTTGCCCGTGCGCACGTCCTTGTCGGGAGTCAACGACGGCATCATCTGTGCCATGGCAACCTGTGCCACGGCCATCAGCAGTGCTACGAAGAGCGTTTTTGTGAGTTTGAACATAAGAAAAAGGTTTTTTTACTATGAATAATGTTTTGGATGTTCCGAAAACACGTTGTTGATACTAAGCTATTTGACGACAAAAGTAGGGAAAAACTACAACAAAACTCCGTTTTTTAGTTCTTTTAACGGTAGACCGCTCCCCGCCCAGGCGCCCCGGAATGAAATTTTTCTTTCAAAAGACCTTCATTTCCAATTATTTTCTCTGTTTTTGTATTCAGTAACCCGGGCTCGCAGCAAGCCTGAACGAGGAGAAAGAAGCGACGAGTGGCAGGTGACGAGCTACGAGTGGAGAATAGCCTTATACGCCTTGCCGTAATCACAGCTCGTCTTTCGTAGCTCGTCACTCTGAGTTCCCCCGAATAACTGTTGGAAATCAAATCTCTATGCTGATATGAACGTAAAAGTACACACCCCCAAAAGCCTGGCATCGGGCAGCGGCATGGCCACCATGAAGCAATTCCTCATGTCGATGGTGGCCACCACCATCTCCATTGTTCTCACCTTCGGAACCGCCAGCTGGGTGGAAGCGCACAGCAAAGGGGGCTTCGCTTGATGACCTTTTGCACCGTTCAAAGATACAGACCCCACCCCTATACCCTCCCCTTGGGGCGGGGAAGGCCTACGGGGTTCCCTCTGGATGATGGTGCGCAGTCTCTCTTCCTCCCTTCAAAGGGCATGCAGTGCGCAGCCGTTCCCCGCCATTCAAGGGGAGGGGCAGGGGTGGGGGCTGTAGTCATCATCATGCCAACATGTTATATTTATTTCTTGTGTACAAACCGTTTTCCAAGCCCCTTCTAATGATTACTTGTACAAGAAAGCGGGCTGCAAAAATTGGAAAGCGGGCTGCAAAAGTCAACGAAGCGGGCTGCAAAAACTAAAATCACGTCATGATTCCATGGAATCACGTCACGATTTTATGGAATCACGTCGTGATTTTATGGAATCATGACGTGATTTTAGTTTTATCTTGCCGCTCGCGCGTCTTTTTCGTAGCGGGGAGAAGCCTTTTTCCTGCGGCTTACACTGTTAAGTCCATCCATTTGCACCACTATTCCGACACTCTTCCTACGCCGTTCCCACTGTAAAGAATACAACTGTGTGGTGAAGAAATCGCTACAAGTTATTTTTTAGCGAACCGCAAAAATAGTTGGGGTTTCCTGGCGCATACTCATTTTTTTACACTATCTTTGCACCTAAATAACGACAGGAAACAAGAAAACAAAACACAGGATGAATATCAAACGTATAAAACATCTGATACCGGCGGCCGCCCTGAGCCTGGCCGCCCTGGTGGTGTGCTCGTGTGGAGGGCAGAAGTTTCATGTGAATGGTGCCATCACCGAGGCCCGCGACTCCATGCTCTATCTGGAGAACATGAGCCTGAGCGACGGCGTGGTGCGCATCGACTCGGCCCGCCTGGACGAGAGCGGCGTGTTTGCCTTCACGGGCGATGCCCCCGAAGCCCCCGAGTTCTACCGGCTGCGCATTGCCGGACAGATGGTCAACCTGAGCATCGACTCCACGGAGACGGTCACGGTGAAAGCCAGCTATCCCACCATGGCCACGGGCTATGAGGTGACGGGAAGCGAGAACTGCCAGAAGATAAAGGAACTCGCCCTCAAGCAAATAGACCTGACGGCTCGCGCCATGGCCGTGCAGCGCGACACCCATCTGGGCATGCGGGCCACGGCCGACAGCATAGACCGCATGGTGGAGGCCTATAAGGACGACGTGAAGCGCAACTTCATCTTCCGCGAGCCCATGAAGGCCTATGCCTACTTTGCCCTCTTCCAGACGCTGGGCAACACGCTCATCTTCAATCCGCGCCAAAACAAGGACGACGTGAAGGTGTTTGCCGCCGTGGCCACCAGCTGGGACTCCTACTATCCCGAGGCGCTGCGCGGCAAGAACCTGCACAACATTGCCATTGAAGGCATGAAGAATGTGCGCTTGGTGGAAAGCCAGCTGCAGGGACAGCCCATCGACGCAAGCAAGGTGAACATGAGCAACATCATCAACATCACGCTGCTCGACAACAAGGGGCAGAAGCGCAGCCTGACCGACCTGAAGGGGCAGGTGGTGATGCTCGACTTCCACCTGTTTGCCACCCGCGAGAGCACCGAGCGCATCATGCTCCTGCGCGACATATATAATAGGTATCACGCGCGAGGACTGGAAATCTATCAGGTGTCTGTCGACCCCGACGAGCACTTCTGGAAAACCCAGACGGCGGCGCTGCCGTGGGTGAGCGTGTGGGATGCCGACGGTGCCAACTCGAAGAATCTGGTGAACTACAACGTGCAGAGCGTGCCCACTTACTTCCTCATCGACCGCTCCAACTCGCTCTATAAGCGCGACGTGCAGATAAAGGACCTGGATGCGGAGATTCAGAAACTGCTCTGAGTGGCGGGGGTGGACGATGGCTGCGCTGGTCGGCGGGCTGCTCTTGCGGGCGGCAACGGGAGCCCACGCGCAGACGTTCTGCCTGGAGCACGTGAACGACTCGCTGGGCGTGCTCACGCTGACGACCGACTCGACCATTGACCGCAGGGAGGTGCCCTTCCCCGTCTATCGGTTCTGCACGGGCGACCTCAACGGCGACGGCCTCGACGAGGCCCTGCTGGGCGTGGTGAAGCCTACGCGGTTTTTCCCTCAGCCGGCGCGCCGGCTCTTCATCTTCAAGAATGTGCACGGGCGCATACGCCCGCTCTGGCTGGGATCGAAGCTGGGCGGCACGCTGCTCGACTTTCGTCTCTCGGGCCCACTGATTGTCTGCCTGGCCACCGACGGCAAGGGCCGCTATTACGTCATGGAATATGAGCTGGGCAAATTTGGGCTGAACTTCCGCCGCTATCTGGCCGAGGGCGCTGCCGAGGAAGAGGCCTCGAGGGCGTTCGACGGCGGAAGACCGTAGCCGCCGGCTGACGGTGTTCCTGTCGGGGGTGCCCCGCGCGAACCCCCGAACGACAGTATGGCGAATGTATTACAATGATGCAACCATATAATAATAGGTGGGGTCTGTATCATTGTACGGCGCAGATTGTACCAAGTTTTTTTTATTCATTACTATAAGAGCTATGAAAAGGATTTTGTTTTTTTTAGTGTTGTTGGTCTCTGTGCTCAGCCTCAGTGCACAGGACACAACGAAGAAGGGCATTGTGATGCCTGGCCCGGGCAAACTGAACGTTGAGACGCTCAACAAGTTCAAAAACTACAACATGGACATCTCCCATCTCTCGCTCAGCGAGCTGCGCGTGCTGCGCAATTCGTTTGCTGCCAAGCAGGGATACATCTTCAACAGCGGCGACCTGCGCAGCATCTTCAGCACCACCTCGTGGTATGAAAAGCTGATGTGGGAGCGCTTCGAGGGTGACGAGGCCACCGAGGGCTATGGCTATCAGGAAGACGGAAGCTACAAGTCGCGCCCCACGAAATACACGCCGCAGGAGCAGAAGTTCATGGCTCGGCTGAAGGCCCGCGAGGACGAGCTGATGAAGAAGAACTTCGTGGCACCGCAGGGCATGCGCGTCAACACCGACAACCTCATGAACCCCTGGCAGCTGGAGAAGATAGAGCAGCCGCTCATGCAGGCGCTGGGGCGCAACGGCTTTGCCATCGTGCCGAACACGTACGATCAGCTGTTCCAGATTTATGAGCACAACGACTACTCGGCCTTCCCGAGCTTCGTCACCACCGACATCTTCCTGCAGCTCTTCCACATGTATTTCGACGGGCTGCTGCGCGAGGTGGAGGAGAAGAAGCTCGCCGGCAACATAGAGGAGCTGTGCCTGAGCATGTATCAGGAGATGCGCCGGATGTCGGAGCAAGGCTCGATGAAATCGGCCGAAATGAAGGATGCAGCCGAATATGACGCGGCCTACTTCGCCGTGGCCTACGCGCTGCTGACGGGCAAACCGCTCATGGCCCTGAGCCCGAAATATGCCCAGCAGGCCGAGGAGGAACTGAAGAAATGCATCGAGGCCGACAACGATTTCTCCGATTTCCTCGACTACCATAACGTGATGTTCTCCTATTCGCTGTTCCGCCCGCGCGGACACTACACCCGCACCGAGACGCTGCAGCGCTACTTCCGTGGCATGATGTGGCTCCAGACGGTGCCCTTCGGCACCGACAAGCCCCTGCAGATGCACCGCGCCATGCTCATGGCCAACGTCATTGGCAACAGCATGCAGCTGAAGGCCCTATACAATAAGGTGGCCGAGCCGATAGGCTATCTGATGGGCTCGCCCGACAATATCACCATCCTGCAGCTGAACGACGAGATGAACCGCCTGGGCGGCTCGCCGGAGGAAATCGTAAAGAAGAAAAAACTCTTCACCACGCTGTGCCAGACCGTGGAGGCCATCGGCGAGAAGCAAACGCACATACGCCCCAAGTTTGAGTTCACCAGCCACTGCAAAATCAACCTGATGCCGCAGCGCTATCAGCCCGATGGCGAGGTGCTGCAGGAAATGGTGGACTACGAGACGAGTCCCATCACCAAGCGCGACGTGCCTCGCGGACTCGACTTCTTTGCCGCCCTGGGCAGCGGAGCCGCCGAGCGCATCTTGCTCAATGAGCTCAAGGAGGCCGAGCAATGGGAAGGCTACACGCCCAACCTGCAACGCATGAAGCAGCGCATGGGCGAGATTGACTGGGACGAAACGGTGTCTACGAAGTGGATGTCGTCGCTGGCTACGCTCGTCAATGCGCCGAATGACAACTATCCCTACTTCATGCGCACCGAGCAGTGGCGCAAGAAAGACCTCAATGCCGCGCTGGCTTCGTGGGCCGAACTGAAGCACGATGCCATTCTCTATGCCAAGCAGCCGGCAGGAGCCGAGTGCGGGGGCTACGATCCGCCCGAACCAGTGTTCAAGGGATATGTGGAGCCCAACGTGGCCTATTGGCAGAAGGCGTTGTCGCTCATCGACGCCACGGTGAAGGTGTTCCGCGACTTCCAGCTGACCACCGACCGCACCACCGAACTGACGGAGCGGCTGCGCGACGAGGCGCAGTTCCTGCTCGATGCGTCGAAGAAGGAGCTGGCCGGCAAGGAGCTTTCGGAGCAGGAGTATGCGCAGATAAGAACCATCGGTGCCACCTACGAGAACATCACGCTCGACATCATCAAGGGCGAAGACCAGTGGCTGCAAGGCTGGGTGGACGTGCAGGGCGCCGACAAGCATGTGGCCGTGGTGGCCGATGTCTATACTGCCAACGCCATAAACAACATGAACAAGAGCGTACTCTACGAGGCCGTGGGACCGGCAAGCGAAATCTATGTCGTTGTGGAGATTGGCGGGCAGCTGTGGCTCACACGCGGTGCCGTGTTCTCCTATCGCGAATTCAAGCGCTCCATCGACGAGCCTCGCCTCACTGACGAGGAATGGCAGGAGAGCCTGAAGCAACGTCCCAACGAGGGCGTGCCCACGTGGATGAACGAAATCGTGATTCCACTCAAGAATGTGCCTGCCGACAATGAACTGATATTCTACAGCACCGGGTGCTGACATCATTCTTTATCAGAAGACTGCAAATAAAAATGAAGCATGAAGAACGTTATGTCCTCCGCCACATGAGCGTGTGGCTTTGCCTGACATTCGTCATGCTTCATTTTTCGTTTCTATGCGCCCAAGACACGCTGACGGTGACTTTTACGGGCGACATTCTGCTCGACCGGGGCGTTAGGCGCGCCATAGAGATGCGTGGCATCGACCATCTGTTTTCACCCTCCGTCGATTCTGTGTTCAGTCGGTCGGACTATGTGGTGGGCAATTTGGAGTGCCCCGCCACGAGCATCCGCCAACCTGTGTTCAAGCGCTTCATCTTCAGGGCTGAGCCTGAATGGCTGACCGCCTTGAAGCGCCATGGCATCACCCACCTCAATCTGGCCAACAACCACAGCATTGACCAAGGCCGGAATGGGCTGCGCGACACTTGGGAGAACATCCGACGGGCAGGCATGGTGCCCTTTGGGGCCGGCAGCACCATGAATGAGGCTGCGCAGCCTCTGCTGCTGGCCGACCATCCGCGCCGGGTCTATCTGTTGGCGTCGCTTCAGATGCCGTTCGAGAACTACGCCTATCTGCCCTCAGAGCCCAGCGTGAGCATGCTCACCATCGACTCTCTTGTGGCGGCCATCAGCCGTCTGCGGCAGCACGACCCGTCGTGCTGCATCGTGGTTTGCCTGCACTGGGGAGCTGAGCACAAGCTGCAGCCCACACCGTGGCAGCGCATGCAGGCCCATCGGCTGTTGAGCGCCGGCGCCGACTGTCTGATAGGCCATCACACCCACACCCTGCAGACCATTGAGCAGTTTCGCGGCAAGAGCATCTACTATAGCATCGGCAATTTCATTTTCGACCAGATGCAACCGCTCAACTCGCGTGCCTGCATGGTGA
>CAMOPD010000050.1 GCA_946622085.1 uncultured Prevotellaceae bacterium
CCGCAGTATGCCGACAAGCGCGACTCGGGCTTCTCGCTGTTCTACATGGCCATCAACATCGGCGCGCTCTTTGCTCCCACGGCGGCCATCAAGATCACGGAGTATGCTCACGACGTGCTGGGCTACACCGCCGAGGGCGAGGCCTACCACTTCGCTTTTGCCGTGGCCTGCGCCTCGCTCATCCTCTCCATCGCCATCTACTATGCCTTCCGCTCCACCTTCCGCCACACCGAGGGCGGCAAGAAGGGAGAGGCTAAGGCAGCCAACGCCGTGGCCGAGCCGGAGCTCACCAAGGAGGAGACCAAGCAGCGCATCGTGGCCCTTTGCCTGGTCTTTGCCGTGGTCATCTTCTTCTGGATGGCATTCCATCAGAACGGCCTCTCGCTGACCTATTTTGCCAATGAGTTCACCGAGAAGACGGCCAGTGGCGCTCACACCATGCCGTTCGACGTGATCAATCTGGTGATGATCATCTTTATTGTCTATGCCGGTTTCTCGCTCTTCCAGAGCAAGACTCAGAAGGGCAAGCTCATTTCGGGCATCATCATTCTGGCCGCTCTGGGCGTACTAATATATAAGTACACGCGCGCAACGGGCACCATCGACATCTCGGCCCCCATCTTCCAGCAGTTCAATCCCTTCTATGTGGTGGCCCTCACGCCCGTCTCCATGGCCATCTTCGGCAGTCTGGCTGCCAAGGGCAAAGAGCCGTCGGCTCCGCGCAAGATAGCCTATGGCATGCTCATTGCAGCCCTGGCCTTCTGCATCATGCTCATGGGAAGCCGGGGACTGCTCACCCCCAACGAGCAGGCCACGGCCGGCGATGCCGCCAAGTTTGCCTCTCCCTACTGGCTCATCACCGTCTATCTGGTGCTCACCTTTGGCGAGCTGCTGCTTTCGCCCATGGGCATCTCGTTCGTCTCGAAGGTGGCTCCTCCCAAGTATAAGGGCATGATGATGGGTGGCTGGTTTGTGGCCACGGCCATCGGCAATCAGCTCGTCCTCGTGGGCGGTCTGCTCTGGGGCGACCTGCCGCTGACACTCGTCTGGGGCGTATTCATTGCCGTATGCCTCGTGGCAGCGCTCTTCATGTTTGCCATGATGAAGCGCCTGGAGAAGGTGGCCTGACGGGGCCCTCGGCTTCTCCCTCCAACACACAGACTCAACGCTATACTCCCTTTCTATATGCTGGCACTAATACCCTTTATAGTGCTCATTGCGCTCATCACGTGTTGCGTTGCCGTTTTTGGCAACTCAACACTTGATGGTGCCAGTCAGGTGTCCCTTCTCGCCGCAAGTGCCGTCAGTGTGCTTGTGGGCAAGTTCAGCGGCCGCTTGGATTGGGAACGGCTGGAGAAGGAAATCACCGACAAGGTGGCCAGCTGCGTGCCTGCCATCATCATTCTGCTGCTCATCGGTGCCATTGGCGGCACGTGGATGATTTCGGGCATCGTGCCCACGATGATTTACTATGGCATGCAGATTCTGCAGCCCGAGTGGTTTCTTGTCAGCAGCAGTCTGCTTTGTGCCATCGTGAGTCTGCTCATCGGTTCGTCGTGGACCACGGTGGCCACCATCGGCGTGGCGCTCATGGGCATTGGCAAGGCTCACGGTTTTGCCGACGGCTGGATAGCGGGCAGCATCATCACCGGCGCTTATTTCGGCGACAAGCTGTCGCCTCTCTCCGATACCACCGTGCTGGCGTCGAGCGTTGCCGGCACGCCGCTATTCACCCACATACGCTACATGATGAACACCACCATCCCGTCGTTTGTCCTCTCGCTGTTCATCTTCTTCGTGGCCGGACTGTGCATGAACGTCTCTGGCACGGCCAACGTGGCCGACTTCATGCAGGCCCTCAGCCGTTCGTTCCTCATTTCCCCCTGGCTCTTGCTGGTGCCCGTGCTGACGGGCGTGATGATAGTCCGCCGCTGGCCGTCGCTCGTGGTGCTCTTCCTGGCCACTCTGCTTGCGGCCGTGGTGGCCCTGGCGTTTCAGCAAGACCTGGTTTGCCGCATCGCCGCAGAAGACAATGACATGCAGTTCCACGATGCCCTGATGCCCTATCGTGGCATCATGCAGGTTTGCTATGGCAACACCTCGGTGGCCACGGGGCTGGCCAGCCTCGACCGTCTGGTGGAGACGAGCGGCATGGCAGGCATGATGCCCACCATCTGGCTCATCATCTGTGCCCAGACCTTCGGCGGTTCGCTCACGGCCACGGGTCAGCTGGAGGACATCATCCGCATGGTGCTCAAGTGCGTGCGCGGCACGGCTTCGCTCGTGGCATCCACCGTCGGAGCCAGTTTCTTCTTCAATGTGGCCATGGCCGACCAGTATCTGTCCATCATGCTCGCCACTTCCATGTTCAAGGACACCTATCGCGACCGGGGCTACGAGCCGCGGCTGCTCAGCCGTTCGTGCGAAGACGGAGCCACGGTGACTTCGGTGCTCGTGCCGTGGAACACGTGTGGACTGACGCAGAGCACCGTGCTCGGCGTCTCTACGCTCACTTATCTTCCCTATTGTTTCTTCAACATTTTCTCTCCCTTTGCCAGCATCATCGTGGGTATGCTCGGCTGGCGCATCTACAGACGGAAGTGAATTTTTATTCATTCCGGCCGGGTTCCTCATCGTGAGTGGCGTTTTTACTACGCGTGAGTGGCGTGCTTACGATGAGTGAGTGGCGTGCTTACTACGCGTAAGTGGCGTGCTTACTCGAAGATAAAATTATCGGTGTTGCAAGTGGTTGAAAATCAGTGTGTTGCAAAGCGAGATTCTGACAGCATGTTTATACGCAAAAACCTGTATATACATGCAAAAGGAGTCTTGTGAATCTGCCGCACCTATTTCCTGTAGGACAGCTCTGCAGGGTGGGCGTTATTTCCCGAGAAATTCGCTTGGCGTGATGCCCGTCATCTTCTTGAACAGGCGGGTGAAGTGATGGGGAAAGTCGAATCCCAGCAGTTGCGAAGTCTCGTTGATGTTGTGGCCGTGCATGAGCAGATTCTTGCCCTGGTTGATGATGTAGGTGTGGATGTATCCGATGGCCGTGCCGCCCGTGAATTTGCGGAAGAGGTCGCCAAAGTAGTGGGCAGAATAGGCCAGCTCCGAAGCGCAATAGGCCACGGTGGGCAGCCCCAGCTGATACTGTTTCCCCTCCAGATAATAGTCCTCGAGCAGATTGTGGAAGCGCTTCAGGATGTCGCCCGTATCCCTGTCCTCTATCGGCAACTGGCGCAGGTAGATGCGGTTGCAATACTCCAGCAGCAGGTGCAGATAGGCCAGCAGCACGCGGCGCAGGGCGGGTGAGTCGTCGTGCTCTTTCAGCTCCTGGCGCATCTGACTGATGAGCTGCGTGATGAGCAGCCATTCCGACGCGTCCATGCGCAGCGACTCCGTGGCAAAGTAGGAGAAGAAGTGATAGTGGCGCATGAGCCCTTGCAGCTCGTTGCCCTGCAGCAGCTCGGGCGACCACAGCACGGCCCATCCGCTCAGCGTGAGCTCCTCGCCGTTGTCTTCGGCACCGCCCAGCTGGCCCGGAGCCACCGCAATGATGGAGGCATCGCTCACTTCCAGCGTGCGTATGCCGTAGAGCAGGTTCTTGGGAAACTCGCGCTGAATGAACAGCCCATACACCCCATAGTTGTTCAGGCTGTTGTGCACGGGCGACACCTCGTCGAAATGAATGATAGAGAGCAGCGGATGCAGCTCCTCGGCCCCCACGTGCTGTGCATAGACATTGGGATTGTCAACCTTCAGGATCTTCTTCATAGTGACAAAGATACGAAAAAAGACTGTAACAAACGAGCGATTATGGAAGATTAACGCTGGGCAAATGCGTAAAACAGGCCTGTCACAGGCCGCTTGTGCTGGTATCAGCCAGTCAACCAACACCCCCCTCTCTCAGTTGCGGCCGGCGTGAGTGAATGGTTTCGACCGCACTGCCGTTGAAGCCCTTTTCTGCAAAATTGGTAGAAAAAGGGCTATTCCGTGTGCCTTATCTGCGGATTTTATAGTTTATCTTTGCGGCAGACTTCTGAGACATGGTGACAGCCCATGGACTCTGTGTTTACCGGGCTTGGCAGCCGTGTCTCCAACAACTTGCAGATTACCCATTTTTTTCTATTAAAACAAGGAATATAGTCATGTTAGGAAATTTCACATTCCACAATCCCACGAAACTGCATTTCGGCGAGGATTCACTGAGCAAACTGAGCGAAGAACTTCAGGGCTACGGAGCCCGTGTGATGCTGGTCTACGGTGGCGGCAGCATCAAGCGCTTTGGCATCTACGACCAAGTGGTGGCCGAGTTGAAAAAGGCTGGCAAGGAGATTGTAGAGCTTTCGGGCGTGATGCCCAATCCTACTATTGAGAAAGTGCTCGAGGGCGCACACCTGGCACGCCGCGAAGAGGTGGACTTCATTCTCGGCGTGGGAGGCGGCTCAACGATTGACTACTGCAAAGCCGTGGCCGGCAGCGCCTATTATGACGGCGATCCCTGGGAGTATTACTTCAAGAACTGGCAGCCCATGACGTGCCGCTGGATTCCCGTAGGGTGCGTGCTGACGATGGCCGGAACGGGCTCGGAGATGGACAGCTGCTCCGTCATCTCCAGCCACTCGGAGAACCGCAAGTTGTTCTACAACTTCCGCAATCCCGACTTCGCCATCCTGAATCCGCGCTTCACGTTCAGCGTGCCAAAGTATCAGATGGTGGCAGGTATCTACGACATTATGAGCCACATCCTGGAACAGTATCTCTCGGGCACCGACGATAACACCAGCGACTACATTGCCGAGGGACTGATGCGCTCGCTCATCGTCAGCTCGCGCAAGGCAATCGTGCACCCCGATGACTACGAAGCCCGTTCGAACATCATGTGGACGGCCACGTGGGCTCTGAACACGCTCATCGACCGCGGCAAGGCCACCGACTGGATGGTTCACATGCTGGGACAGGCCGTTGCCGCCTTTACCGATGCCACCCACGGCCACACGCTTGCCGCCGTCAGCGGCGCCTACTATCGCCTGCTCATCAACAGCTCGGCCGATGCCGTGATGAAGTTCAAGCGTCTGGCCACCGTCGTCTGGGGCGTCAGTGCTGAGGGCAAGGACGACAAACAGGTGGCCATGGAAGGACTGGAGACGATGGAGCAGTGGATGCGCGAACTGGGACTGGCCATGAACATCAGCGACTGCGGCGCCAAACCCGAACAGATAGAGGGCATGGCCGATGCCTGCCCCATTTGTCAGGGAGGCTACCATATCCTCAGTCGTGACGAAGTAGTGAAAGTTCTGAAAGAAAGCCTGTAGAAAGATGAAACAGAAGTTCATAGCAGCAATGCTCTTGGCCAGTGTGCTGACAGCTTGCAACAACAACGATCAAACCCAAACAAAAGAAAATATGAATACAACACTGACATTGACTCAGGAGTGGGACAAGACGTTCCCCCAGAGTGACAAGGTGGACCACCAGAAGGTGACATTCCACAATCGTTACGGCATAGAACTTGCCGCCGACATGTATACCCCCAAGAATGCCGAGGGCAAGCTGGCTGCCATCGCCGTGAGCGGTCCGTTCGGAGCCGTGAAGGAACAGTCGAGCGGACTCTATGCCCAGCACATGGCCGAGCGTGGATTCCTGACCATTGCCTTCGACCCCTCGTTCACCGGCGAGAGTGGCGGCGAGCCCCGCAGGATGGCTTCGCCCGACATCAATACCGAAGACTTCCTGGCTGCCGTAGACTTCCTCTCCGTGCAGGACAATGTGGACCCCCACCGCATAGGCATCATCGGCATTTGCGGTTTCGGAGGCATGGCTGTCAATGCTGCTGCCCTCGACCCGCGCATCAAGGCCACCGTTGCCTCGACCATGTATGACATGAGCAAGGTGAATGTGGAGGGCTACTTCAAGAGCGAAGACACGCCCCAACAGCGCATGGAGAAGCGCCGCGCACTGGCTGCTCAGCGCACTGCCGACTACAAGGCTGGCACCTATCAGCGCGCCGGTGGCGTAGTAGACCCGCTGCCCGAGGATGCTCCTTGGTTTGTGAAGGACTATCATGCCTACTACAAGACACCGCGTGGCTATCACAAGCGTAGCGGAAACTCCAACGACGGTTGGAATGTCATTGGCTGCCAGTCGTTCATGAACCAGCCGTTGCTTGCATGGGCCGCAGAGATAGAGAATCCCGTCCTGCTCATTCATGGCGAGAAAGCCCACTCGCGCTACTTCTCGGAATATGCCTTCGAGAAGATGACGGGCAAGCACGTCGAGGGCCAGAGCGCCATCGTGGGCAACAAGGAACTGCTGATTATCCCTGGAGCCTCGCACGTTGACCTTTACGACGATGAGGCTGGCGTCATTCCTTATGAGAAGATGCAGACATTCTTCAGTGAGAATCTGAAGTGACAAAAACAATGAAGCGGCAAAACCATTCAGGTCTTGCCGCTTCATTGTTGGAAATAGGGTGGTGGGAGTGTGCTATTTCTTCTCTTCGGTCATGTTGCCTTCAATGTAGAGACGCGTCATCTCGGGATCGCCGTTAGTGCGGATGGTGATGGTCTTCTTGAAGTGACCGGGAAACTTGCCCTTGCCGTTGTAGGTCACCTTGATGCTGCCGCTCTTGCCTGGAGCGATGGGCTCTTTGGTATACTCCGGCACGGTGCAGCCGCATGAAGCCACTGCCTGATTGATGATGAGCGGAGCCTCGCCGGCATTGGTGAAGGTGAAAGTGCATTCCTGAACGGGCGATGCTTCAGAGAATGTTCCGAAGTCATGGGTGAAACTACCGAACTTAATCGAAGCCTGTTTCTGAGCAGATGCCATGGTGATGAAGGCTGTCATCAGCAGGGCTATTGTAAACATTCTTTTCATATTCTACGTTGTTTTAATGGTTTGCTGTTTTAAGAAAACTGTTGCAAAAATAATCATTTAGCGTGAGAGTAATGCTAATTTTTGTATAATTTAAGATATTATTTTGCTGTTTCATTTTTATTCGCTAATTTTGCACATCATAAATTGAACCTACAATTATTCTTTATTAACAAAAATGTATAGAAGCAATACATGTGGAGAGCTGAGGCTCTCGGATGCCGGCCAGCAGGTGACCTTGGCCGGATGGGTGCAGCGCACACGCAAGATGGGCGGAATGACCTTTGTAGATTTGCGCGACCGTTATGGCATCACGCAGCTCGTTTTCAATGAGGCTGTTGACGCTTCTCTCTGCGAGCGTGCCAACAAGCTGGGCCGCGAGTTCTGCATTCAGGTGGTGGGCCAGGTGAGCGAGCGTCAAAGCAAGAATGCCAATCTGCCTACTGGCGACATAGAAATCATTGTGACTCAGCTCAATGTGCTGAGCGAAAGCATCACCCCGCCTTTCACGATAGAAGACAACACTGATGGTGGCGATGATATTCGCATGAAATATCGCTATCTGGACTTGCGGCGCCCCGCCGTGCGCAAGAATCTGGAGTTGCGCCACCGCATGACTATACTCATTCGCAACTTCCTCGATGCGAGGAATTTCATTGAGGTGGAAACACCCATCCTCATTGGTTCAACGCCAGAAGGAGCACGCGATTTCGTGGTGCCTTCGCGCATGAATCCGGGCCAGTTCTATGCTCTTCCGCAAAGTCCGCAGACGCTGAAGCAGTTGCTCATGGTGAGCGGTTTCGACCGCTATTTCCAGATAGCCAAGTGCTTCCGCGATGAAGACCTGCGTGCTGACCGTCAGCCGGAATTCACCCAGATAGACTGCGAAATGTCGTTTGTAGAGCAGGAAGACGTGTTGCAGCTCTTCGAAGACATGGCCCGCCATCTGTTCAAGGAAATCAGAGGCATCGAATTGCCTCAGCTTCAGCGCATGACGTGGCATGAAGCCATGCGCCGCTTTGGTAGCGACAAGCCCGACTTGCGCTTCGGCATGGAGTTTGTGGAGCTCATGCCTCAGCTGAAGGGCACAGGGTCTTTCTCTGTCTTCAACGATGCAGCCTATATCGGTGGCATCTGCGTTCCGGGCTGTGCCAACTATACGCGCAAGCAACTCGACCAGCTGACCGAGTTTGTGAAGCGTCCGCAGGTGGGAGCCAAGGGACTGGTCTACGTGAAGTTCAACGACGACGGAACGGTGAAGTCGTCTGCCGACAAGTTCTACGCTCCCGAAGTATGGCAGCAAGTGAAGCAAGCCATGGGAGCCAAGGATGGCGACTTGGTGCTCATCCTCAGCGGCGACAACGCCAACAAGACCCGCATTCAGCTTTGCACACTCCGCCTGGAGATGGGCGACCGGCTGGGATTGCGCGACAAGGACAAGTTCGTTTGCCTCTGGATTGTGGACTTCCCACTTTTCGAATGGAGCGACGAAGAGCAGCGACTCATGGCCACTCATCATCCCTTCACCATGCCCAATCCTGACGATATTCCGCTGCTCGACGAACATCCCGAAAGGGTGCGTGCCGTGGCTTACGATTTCGTTTGCAACGGCGTGGAACTCGGAGGCGGATCATTGCGTATTCACGACGGCAAGCTGCAGGAAAAGATGTTCGAGATCCTGGGCTTCACCCCCGAGCGGGCCATGGCGCAGTTCGGATTCCTCATCAATGCGTTCAAGTATGGTGCGCCGCCACATGCTGGTCTGGCTTTCGGACTCGACCGCTTTGTCAGCATCATGGCCGGTCTCGACTCTATACGCGACTGCATAGCCTTCCCGAAGAACAACAGCGGGCGCGATGTGATGCTCGATGCGCCCAGCGAACTGGATCAGAAACAGCTCGATGAACTACAACTGAAAGTTGATATAAGTCAAGAAAATTAACTTTTGCTCTTTCCTCTGCCCAGAAAAATTCATTTTTCTGTAAAAAAATTAGACTGCTTTGGAAAAAAGTACTAACTTTGCAACGCAATTCATAAAGAGTTGATACTTAACTAATTCGGTTAACAAAAAGTTTTTACTAAATTATGGCAGAAAAGAAAGCAACTAAGAAAGCTGCAGCTCCCAAAGAGGCAGCAGCTGAGAAAAAGGCAACAGTGAAGAAGGCTGCTACAAAGAAGGCAGCAGTAGTCATCAATGCTGAGAACGTAGGTTTCAAGGCTGGTGATGTTTATCAGGCTCTGGCAACAGCTGAGAAGGCTCTTTCAGTAGCTGAAATTGCAAAGGCAGCAAAGATTTCCAACGAAGAGGCCCTGCTCGGTCTGGGTTGGCTTCTCAAGGAAGGTAAGGTAGCCGATGCAGAGGGCAAGATTGCTCTGGCTTAAACCAACGAAAAATATGTCAAGAGGAGCTGGTAAATAATGCTTTTACCGGCTCCTTTTTTTTAATTGTCAGTCATTCAAAGCCATTTGGAATACGATAGTCACATATTGAAATTTCTCACGGAAGCAGGCAGTGAAGGTCTGAGCGTGGCCAAGATATCCCGCCACGTGTTCAACGCTTCCAACACATTCTTCGAGACGGTGGATTTCGAAGAAGTGCATCGATATGTGGCTTCTTTCGTCTTGAGAAACTCCAAATCGGCAGAGTCGTTATTGCAAAAAACGGAAAGAGGCATCTACAGGCTGAACCCTCATTCTGCCGAAACCAGACAATTGATGCTGCAGTTTGGCGAGGAAGAGGAAGAGCCCGCCTCTGCGCCCCATAACGAAGATTTGTCATTGTCGCTCTTCGACTGACCCAGTCAAAAAGGGCTCCTTAATATATTTTTATTCAACTTTCGCAGGGTGATAGGAGTGAAGGAGTTATGGAGTGAAGGAGTTAAGAATTTATGGAGTTATGACAATACTTCAAAACCCGAACACTCCGGCGGAAAGGAATCGAACAAGTCAAATGTCTTAACTCCATAACTCCTTAACTCCTTAACTCCAAACTCCTTAACTCCAAACTCCTTAACTCCAACGAAGTTGTTTATATACGAAACTTGAATATTTTTTGTTATTTCTTTACGGGGGATTTTCCCACTGATTCGTATTATATATATAAAAACTAATAAGGTATAATATAATACGAATAAAAATGGCAAGGAGATATTTATTAGGATTTGATGTCGGCAGTAGTTCTGTCAAGGCATCATTGGTAGATGCTGACAGCGGCAACTGCGCCGCTACGGCTTTTTTCCCAGAGACTGAAGCGCCTATCATGGCAGTCAAGGCCGGTTGGGCCGAGCAAGACCCCAACATGTGGTGGGAGAACGCCAAGCTTAGCCTGAAGAAAATCATGGCCGAAGCCGGTGCCACCGCTGAAGAAGTGAAGGCCATCGGAATCAGCTATCAGATGCACGGACTGGTGTGCGTGGACAGAAATCAGCAAGTGCTGCGTCCCAGCATCATCTGGTGTGATTCGCGTGCCGTTCCCTATGGCGAGAAGGCTTTCGGCGATTTGGGCAGCGACCAGTGCCTGAGCCATCTGCTCAACTCTCCGGGCAACTTCACGGCCTCTAAACTGGCTTGGGTGAAGGAGAACGAACCCGAGCTGTTTGAAAAGATAGACAAGATCATGCTCCCCGGCGACTATATCGCCATGCGCCTGAGCGGAGTGGCCAATACCACCATCAGCGGACTGTCGGAAGGCATGATGTGGGACTTCAAGGAGAAACGTCCTGCCAAGTTCCTGCTCGACTATTTCGGATTCGATGAGAGCATCATCCCCGACATCGTGCCCACGTTCAGCGTGCAGAGTGAGCTCTGCGAGGCTGCTGCCCAGGAATTGGGCCTGAAGGCCGGCACCCCCATCAGCTATCGAGGTGGCGACCAGCCCAACAATGCCCTTTCGCTCAACGTGTTCAACCCCGGCGAGATAGCCTCGACGGCAGGCACCTCGGGCGTGGTTTATGGCGTTCTTGGCGAAGCCAACTACGACCAGAAGAGCCGTGTAAACACTTTCGCCCACGTCAACTATACCACCGAGCTCGACCGTCTTGGCGTGCTCCTCTGCATCAATGGCACCGGCATCCTCAATGCCTGGATACGCCGCAACGTGGCTCCCGAAGGCATCTCCTATGCCGACATGAACGTCATGATGGAGAATGTGCCCATCGGCAGCGAGGGAGTCACCATCATCCCCTTCGGCAATGGCGCCGAGCGCGTGCTCGAAAACCGCGAAGTGGGCTGCTCCATCAATGGCATCAACTTCAACAAGCACTCCAAGGCCCACATCATGCGTGCCGCCCAGGAAGGCATCGTCTTCTCCTTCTGCTATGGAATGGAAATCATGCAGCAGATGGGCATGGACATCCGCAAGATTCATGCCGGCAAGGCCAACATGTTCCTCAGCGACATCTTCCGCAACACCCTCGCAGGCGTGAGCGGGGCCACCATCGAACTCTACGAAACCGATGGTTCCGTCGGAGCCGCCAAGGGTGCCGGAATGGGTTGCGGCATCTACAAGGACAACGAAGAGGCTTTCGCCACGCTGAAGAAACTCGCCGTCATTGAGCCCGACGAAGCCCGACGCAACGATTACCTCAGCGCTTATGCAGCTTGGAAAGAGCAGCTCAAGAAATTGTAAATCAGCAAGCACATATTTTCAAACCTCAAATTTAAAACAATAACTAACATTATGGCAAAAGAGTATTTTCCGTTTACCGGTAAAATTCCTTTCGAAGGAAAAGATAGTAAGAACGTGATGGCTTTCCATTACTACGACCCCGAAAAGGTAGTGATGGGCAAGAAGATGAAAGACTGGCTGAAGTTCGCCATGGCCTGGTGGCACACCCTGGGCGGAGCCAGTGCCGACCAGTTCGGCGGCCAGACCCGCAGCTACGAATGGGACAAGGCTGAGGACGCTGTTCAGCGCGCCAAGGACAAGATGGACGCCGGCTTCGAAATCATGGACAAGCTCGGCATCGAGTACTTCTGCTTCCACGATGTAGACCTCGTTGACGAGGGCGCCACCATCGCCGAGTATGAGGCTCGCATGAAGGCCATCACCGACTACGCTCTTGAGAAGATGAAGCAATATCCCAACATCAAGCTGCTCTGGGGTACAGCCAACGTGTTCGGCAACAAGCGCTATGCCAACGGCGCCTCTACCAACCCCGACTTCGACGTTGTGGCCCGTGCCATCGTGCAGATTAAGAACGCCATCGACGCCACCATCAAGCTCGGCGGTCAGAACTACGTGTTCTGGGGCGGACGCGAGGGCTACATGAGCCTGCTCAACACCGACCAGAAGCGCGAGAAGGAGCACATGGCCATGATGCTCACACTGGCCCGCGACTATGCCCGCTCGAAAGGCTTCCAGGGCACCTTCCTCATTGAGCCGAAGCCCATGGAGCCCAGCAAGCACCAGTACGACGTAGACACCGAGACCGTGGTGGGCTTCCTCCGCGCACACGGACTCGACAAGGACTTCAAAGTGAACATCGAGGTGAACCACGCCACACTGGCAGGCCACACCTTCGAGCACGAACTGGCTTGCGCCGTTGACGCCGGCATGCTCGGCTCCATCGATGCCAACCGCGGCGACGCTCAGAACGGCTGGGACACCGACCAGTTCCCCATCGACAACTACGAGCTCACACAGGCCATGATGG
>CAMOPD010000051.1 GCA_946622085.1 uncultured Prevotellaceae bacterium
GCTCATGTGCATCGCCCTCATCATGACCATCGTCTATTTCTTCATGGACAAGAAGCTCGATGCGCAGACAGGCGAGGCGGAAGAGAAAGACGATCCCTTCAAGATCAGCGACATCGGCCGCATACTCTCCGACAGCGGTTTCTGGATTGTTGCCCTGCTCTGCGTACTCTATTATTCGGCCATCTTCCCCTTCCAGAAGTATGCCGTCAACATGTTGCAGTGTAACCTCTCACTGACACAGCCCGCCGCCGACTCATTCTGGGCCAGCGAGAGCATCACCATCATCCAGTACATCATCATGCTGGTGGTGGCAGCAGCCGGCTTTGCAAGCAATTTCCAGAAGAACAAGACGGCCCGCTACTCGCTGCTCTGCCTGTCGGTTTTGGCACTCATCACCTATTGCTATATGGGCTACATGCGCCAGACTGCAGAAAGCATCTTTGCCGTATTCCCCCTGCTGGCCGTGCTCATCACGCCCATCTTGGGCAACTATCTCGACAACCATGGCAAAGCAGTCTCCATGCTCGTGCTCGGTTCGCTGCTGCTCATTGGCTGCCACCTCACGTTTGCCTTCGTCCTGCCCCTGTTCAAGGGATCGGCCGTAGGCGGCGTCATCATTGCCTACGCCACCATCCTCGTGCTCGGCGCATCGTTCTCGCTCGTTCCAGCCTCGCTCTGGCCCAGCGTGCCCAAACTGGTTGACGCCAAGGTCATCGGCTCAGCCTACGCGCTGATCTTCTGGATTCAAAACATCGGCCTCTGGCTCTTCCCACTGCTCATCGGCAAGGTGCTCGACAAGACCAACCCCGCAGGAGCCAGCGCCACGGAGCTCAACTACACTGCACCACTCGTCATGCTCGCATGCCTCGGCGTGGCAGCACTCGTGCTCGGGCTGGTGCTCAAAGTGGTCGACCGCAAAAAAGGCCTCGGCCTGGAAGAGCCCAACATCAAGAAGTAGACGCTTCCCAACCTACAATACGAAGGTGCAGCCTGAACAGGGTGCACCTTTTATTTTGCAAACAATCGCGAAAGTCCCCCAGCCATATTTCTTTCCATCCATCATTTTTCGACATTAAATAGCGCGAATATGAAAGAAAATGAGTAACTTTGTCGGCAAAAATAGGATAAGAGAGAGAACAAGGTAACAGACAAATATATTTACAGGACAGGAAATGAAGCCAACAGCCATTATGCTTCTTCACTGCCCCGACGAGCAGGGCATCGTGACGGAGGTGACTCGGTTTATCACCGATAATCAGGGAAACATTGTCTATCTGGATCAGTATGTAGACCGCCAGGACGGCATGTTCTTTATGCGCATTGAGTGGGAACTGGAGGGATTTCTCATCCCCCGGGAGAAGATCCGGGAGTATGTGGACACGCTCTATGCGCGCAGATACCGGATGACGTTCAACCTTTACTTCAACGACGAAAAGCCACGCATGGCCATCTTCGTGTCGAAAATGAGCCACTGCCTCTACGACCTGCTGGCCCGCTGGAAGGCTGGCGAGTTCGACGTAGACATTCCCTGCATCGTGAGCAATCACGAGGACCTGCGCTATGTGGCCTTGATGTTTGGCATTCCCTACTACGTGTGGAGCATTGACAAGGACCACTCGAACAAGGCCGAGGTGGAAGAGGCCGAGATGAAACTGCTGGAGGAGAAGCGCGTGACGTTCATCGTGCTGGCACGCTACATGCAAATAATCAGCGACGAGATGATAGCCCGCTATCCTCACCACATCATCAACATCCATCATTCGTTCCTGCCCGCCTTCGTGGGGGCAAAACCCTACCACCAGGCATGGGAGCGCGGCGTGAAAATCATCGGTGCCACCAGCCACTACGTGACGGCAGAGCTCGACGCAGGCCCGATCATCGAACAGGACGTTGTGCGCATATCTCATAAGGACACGCCCGAGAGCCTGGTGCTCAAGGGCAAGGATCTGGAGAAGATTGTGCTCTCACATGCCGTGTCGAAGCACATACAGCGCAAGATTCTCACGTATAAGAACAAGACGATCATATTCAGCTGAAAAAAGCAACAAGGAGCTGGAGAGTTATGAATGTAGCCATAGTGAAATATAACGCGGGAAACATCTTCTCGGTGGTCAATGCCCTGAAACGGCTGGGCATTGAGCCACGACTGACCGATGATGCAGAAGAGCTCATGAGCGCCGACAAGGTGCTTTTCCCTGGCCAGGGCGAGGCGCGTGGAGCCATGGAGTATCTGCGGGCGCGCGGTCTAGACCGCGTGATTCGCCATCTGCGTCAGCCCGTGCTGGGCATCTGCGTAGGCCAACAGCTGCTGTGCCGCCACTCTGATGAGGGCGACGTGGACTGTCTGGGCATCTTTGATGCAGACGTGAAGCGATTCAGGCCCGAAAGGCATGAGGACAAAGTGCCGTGCATGGGCTGGAACCGGTTGTACGACGTGAAGAACGCCCTCTTTGAGGAAGGCTCCTACGTATATTTCGTTCATAGCTACTACGTGCCGTTGTGCGAGCATACGGCAGCCACGGCCAACTACATACTGCCCTACTCTGCTGCCCTGCACCGCGACAACTTCTTTGCCACGCAGTTTCACCCGGAAAAGAGCGGCAAGGCGGGCGAGGAAATCATCAGGAGGTTTCTGGAGATGAAGTGATAGATAAGAAGAAGATGATGAAGACACCGAAAATAGAGCTCATACCTGCCATCGACCTGATTGACGGCAAGTGTGTACGCCTGACCAAAGGCGACTACGACCGCAAGACGGTCTACAACGAAGACCCTGTGGCTGTGGCCCGGCATTTCGAGATGCTGGGCTTCAGGCGTCTGCATGTGGTTGACCTCGACGGCGCCAGGTCGCGCCACGTGGTCAACGACGGCGTGCTGCGCGCCATCACTGATGCCACCAGTCTGACGGTAGACTTCGGCGGAGGCATCAAGACGCAGGCCGACATAGAGAAGGCGTTCGCTGCGGGAGCGGCCATGGTGACCGTGGGCAGCATGGCCGTAAGCCAGCCCGACCTTCTGATGGGATGGCTTGGCCAATATGGAGCCCATCGCATCATTCTCGGTGCCGATGTGCGCAACGGCAAGATAAGCATCAACGGATGGAAGGAGGATTCGGAAGAAGACCTGTTGCCTTTCCTCAAGAAATACGTGGAGCATGGCGTGAAGAATGTGCTCTGCACCGAAATATCGAAGGACGGCACACTGGAGGGACCGGCCATCAGTCTCTATCAACACGTGATGGAAGCCTACCCGCAGCTTCATCTCATCGCCAGCGGCGGCGTGTCGTCTACCGACGACATCTTCAGGCTCCAGGAAGCAGGCATTCCGGCAGTTGTGTTTGGAAAGGCCTTTTACGAAGGACGCATTGAGACGGAGAGACTGGGACTGAAGAGTGACGAGTTATGAATACCTTCATGCGCCAAGACTAATCACAGCTCGTAACTCATATCTCGTAACTCGAATAAAATATTGAATAAGATGGAAGGACTGGCAAAACGCATTGTGCCCTGCCTCGACGTGAAGGACGGCGAGACCGTGAAGGGCACCAACTTCGTCAACCTACGCAGGGCGGGCGACCCTGTGGAGCTGGGCAAAGCCTATAGCGACGCCGGTGCCGACGAACTGGTTTTCCTCGACATCACCGCAAGCTATGAGGGGCGCAAGACGTTTGCCGAAATGGTGACGCGAGTAGCCGAGGAAATCAATATCCCCTTTACCGTGGGCGGAGGCATCAACGAACTGAAGGACGTGGAGCGGCTGCTCTACGCCGGAGCCGACAAGGTGAGCATCAACAGTGCTGCCATCCGCCGGCCAGAACTCATCGACGAGATTGCCCGCCGCTTTGGCAGCCAAGTGTGCGTGTGTGCCATTGATGCCCGCCTCGACGAGGACGGCTGGCACTGCTACGTGAAAGGCGGGCGGGAGCGCGTGGAGCTGGGACTCTTTGACTGGGCTCGCCAGGCGGCAGACCGCGGAGCCGGCGAAATACTCTTCACCAGCATGAACCACGACGGCGTGAAGAACGGCTATGCCAATGAGGCGCTTGCCAGGCTTAGCGACGAACTATCCATACCCGTCATTGCGAGTGGCGGAGCTGGCACCAAGGAGCATTTCCGCGATGCCTTCCTGCTGGGAAAAGCTGACGCCGCTCTGGCTGCCAGTGTGTTCCACTTTGGCGAAATCCCTATTCCCGAACTGAAGAGCTATCTGCGCTCTGAAGGAATCAATGTCAGATGACAGTCTCCTCTCTACCCCATAAAAGAAAATGAAAGAGAAGAAATTAAGAAAGTGACAGAAAGACGATGAAAATAGACTTCGAAAAATCAGGCGGGCTCGTACCCGCCATCATCCAGGATGCCACGACCAACAACGTGCTCATGCTGGGATACATGAACGAAGAGGCCTACAACAAGACGCTTGCCACCAAGCGGGTGACCTTTTGGAGCCGATCGAGAAACTGCCTCTGGACGAAAGGCGAAACGTCGGGCAACTACCTCCACCTGGTAGACTTGAAAGCCGACTGCGACAACGACACGCTGCTCGTTAGGGTGCATCCTGACGGCCCTACATGCCACACAGGCACCGACACTTGCTGGGGAGAGGAAAACGAGCGTCATCCGCTGATGTTTCTGAGTTTTCTACAGGACTTCGTGGAAAAAAGGAAAGAGGAAATGCCCGAAGGCTCCTACACGACCAAACTGTTCAAGGACGGAACAAACAAGATGGCACAAAAGGTTGGAGAAGAAGCACTTGAGACAGTCATCGAGGCTTGCAACGGAACGAACGAGAAGCTGGTCTACGAAGCATCAGACATGCTCTACCATCTCATTGTGCTGCTCACCAGCAAGGGGCTCCGCATAGAAGATGTTGCCAAAGAACTGCAGAAACGCCATGACCCCAACTGGGACAAACGCCGCAGGGAGCTGAAAAGCAAGGGCGAAATGGAATAAAAAGTCATAGAACAAAAACACCCATAACAATTCAGAAAGATATGCTGATAGACTATCAGAAAGTGAAGATTTCGCAGAATGATGTATGCGTGCTCAACGACGTTGACTTCCATGCCGAAGAGGGCGAATTCATCTATATTATAGGTAAGGTGGGATCGGGCAAGAGCTCACTGCTGAAGACCATCTATTGCGAGCTCGACATTGAAGAGGCAGAGAAAGCCGAAGCCTTGGGGCGTGACCTCATGGATATAAAGAGACGCGAGATTCCGGCTCTGCGCAAGGAGATGGGCATCATCTTCCAGGACTTCCAGCTGCTGCACGACCGCTCGGTAGAGAAGAACCTGAGATTTGTGCTTCAAGCCACCGGATGGAAAGACAAACAGGCCATCAGCGAGCGCATAGACGAAGTGCTGAGCGACGTGGGAATGGTGGAGACAAAAGACAAAATGCCCCATGAATTGTCGGGCGGCGAGCAGCAGCGCGTGGCCATAGCAAGAGCCATACTGAACAAGCCCCGCATCATCATTGCCGACGAGCCGACAGGAAACCTCGACCCCGAAACGGCGAGCAACATTGTGGGACTGCTCAAGCAGATCAGCATGAGCGGAACCGCCGTTGTGATGACGACTCACAACATACCCATGCTCGACAAGTTTCCTGGCATTGTGTACCGGTGTAAGGACGGCAGCATGAGCGATGTGACTCAAGACTTCTCAAGACTTGATCTCTCGGAGGAATCGGAAGACGAATAACACGAAACAGACATAAATAAGACATCAAAACAACCATACGACTATGAAAGTAATGAAATTCGGAGGAACTTCTGTTGGCTCACCCGAGCGCATGAAGGGCGTTTCCTCATTGGTAACTAAGGACAAAGAGCCCGTTTTCGTTGTGCTCTCTGCCATGTCGGGCACCACCAATTCGCTCATAGAGATTGCTAATTATCTCTACAAGAAGAACACCGACGGTGCCAACGAAGTCATCAACCGTCTGGAACAAGACTATATGGGGCATGTGGAGATGCTCTATAACACGGAAGAATGGAAGACGGCCACACGCTCCTTCCTCCGAGAGGAGTTCCAGTATCTGCGCTCCTTCACCAAGGAACTCTTCACCAGCTTCGAGGAGAAGAGCATTGTTGCCCAAGGCGAAATCATGAGCACCAACATGATGACAAATTACATGAAGGAGCAAGGCGTTGATGCCATTCTGTTGTCAGCCCTCGACTTCATGCGTACCGACAAGAATGCCGAGCCAGACCCCACATACATCAAGGAGAAGCTCACAGCCATCATGGAGGAGAACGCTGGCCACCAGGTATATATCACTCAAGGATTCATCTGCCGCAATGCCTACGGAGAGATAGACAATCTGCTCCGTGGAGGCAGCGACTACACGGCCTCGCTCATCGGAGCCGCCATCAATGCCGAAGAGATTCAGATTTGGACCGACATCGACGGCATGCACAACAACGACCCAAGAGTGGTAGAAAAGACCGAGGCCGTGAGACAGCTGCATTTTGAGGAAGCTGCCGAGCTGGCCTACTTCGGTGCGAAAATCCTCCACCCCACCTGCGTGCAGCCAGCCAAGTATGCCGGCATTCCCGTCCGTCTGAAGAACACGATGGAGCCCGATGCTCCGGGAACCATCATCGACAACGTCACCGTAAGGGGCAAGATCAAGGCTGTGGCCGCCAAAGACAACATCACAGCCATAAAAATCAAGTCAAGCCGCATGCTGCTGGCCACGGGGTTCCTGCGCAAAGTGTTCGAGATCTTCGAGAGCTATCAGACAGCCATCGACATGATTGCCACTTCCGAGGTGGGTGTGTCCATGAGCATTGACAACGATGCCCACCTCAACGAGATTGTTGACGAACTGAAGAAATATGGCACCGTGACGGTGGATTCCGACATGTGCATCATCTGCGTGGTGGGCGATCTCGACTGGAGCAACGTGGGATTTGAGACCCGTGCCACCGATGCCATGCGCGACATTCCTGTGAGAATGATTTCCTATGGCGGCTCTAACTACAACATATCGTTCCTCATCCGACAAGCCGACAAGAAACGCGCACTGCAGAACCTGAGCAACGAACTGTTCAAATAGAAAGAAGAGCATCCCACCCAACAACACGAACACAAACAGAGAAGACAAAGATGAAAGGAACATTTCCGACAGACAAATTCGAGGGCATGGAAACGCCCTTCTACTATTACGACACGAACGTGCTCCGGGAGACGCTCAAAAGCATAAAACAAGAAACCGCAAGACACGACAACTGGTTTGTGCACTATGCCGTGAAAGCTAATGCCAACCCCAAGGTACTGAGCATCATCCGTGAAGCAGGATTGGGCGTCGACTGCGTCAGTGGAGGAGAGATTGAAGCCTCCGTCAACGCCGGATTCCCGGCACGGAAAATCGTGTTTGCCGGAGTGGGCAAGAGCGACTGGGAAATCAACCTTGGGCTCGAGAAGAACATCTTCTGCTTCAACGTGGAAAGCATTCCCGAACTGGAAGTCATCGACCACCTGGCTGCCGCAAAAAACAAGGTGGCAAGAGTGGCTTTCCGATTGAACCCCAATGTGGGGGCCCACACCCATGCCAACATCACCACGGGCCTGGCTGAGAACAAATTTGGCATTTCCATGCACGACATGCTCACCGTCATTGAGCGAGCTTCCCAAATGGCCCATGTGCAAGTTGTAGGTCTGCATTTCCACATCGGAAGCCAGATACTCGACATGGGTGACTTCGAGGCGCTCTGCAACCGCATCAACAACTTGCAGGATGAGCTCGACCGCCACCGCATACGGCTGGAGCACATCAACGTGGGAGGCGGATTGGGCGTGGACTACATGCACCCCAACCGTGTGTCGATACCCGACTTCAAGGCTTATTTCAACACCTATGCCAAGAAGCTCAAACTGCGCCAAGGACAGACGCTCCATTTCGAACTGGGCAGAGCCATCGTGGCGCAATGCGGTTCGCTCATCACCCGAACCCTCTACGTCAAGGAAGGAGCCTTCAAGAAGTTTGCCATCGTGGATGCCGGATTCACCGACCTCATCCGGCCGGCGCTCTATCAGGCATACCATAAAATAGAGAACATCAGCAGCGAAGAGCCTGCCGACACCTACGACGTGGTGGGGCCAATTTGCGAGTCTACAGACGTCTTTGCCAAGCAAATCGACTTGAACCGGGTTCGCCGGGGCCACTTGCTGGCCATACGCTCCGCAGGCGCTTACGGCGAAATCATGGCCAGCCAGTACAATTGCCGGCGACTGCCGAAAGGCTATACCGCAGAAGAATTTTAATCATTAATGACAAACGAAACAGACAACACCTCAGTGGTCATCATCGACCACGATAACGACCAGCAACTGGAACCGATGCTACGACGCAGCCTCGAGCAAGCCGACGAAGCGACCAAACGGGAAGTCATTGTCGTTGCTGGAAAAGGAAGGAAAGAGTCGGAAGCGCTGCTCGAACGGCTGCGACCGCAATATCCCGATTTGCGCATCACCTTTGTGCCCGACTCGTCACGACGCATGAACCGAAGAAAGATTGCCCTCACCTTGGGCGTGAAGGCTGCCACGCACAACCAGATAGTCATCTTCGACACGCTCACTCAACACTTTACCCCCTACATGCAGTTTGCCCAAAGCGTGATGCACAAGAAACTGGCACGGCGCACGGGCGGCATCGACTTCGCTACCGGCAACGAAGCGCTCACGTTCAGCAAGAACCGATTTCTTGAGCGCAACCATTTCGAGGCCAACTTGAACTTCCTCAGCAACTGCTACGAGGCCCCACAGGGCTCCATGGCACGTCGCCTCATCATCCGCTTGAAATATCTGCTTGCCAAATGCCATCTCTACAGAGGTTAGCAGCCTGAGCAAACAATCACCAGCATGAAGATTCTGCATTTCATCCCCGCCACAGAGAACAGCGCTGACTCTACTACCATGTATTTGTCAACGCTTGTTGGTTTGATGCAGCAAAAAGCCCAGGTGATGGTCATCAGTGCCGACGGAACATCGCTTTCCGACAACAAGAGGCAGGCCGAAGCCTTCGCCCCACAGATAGTCCATATACACACATGCTGGGAAATGCGGTCGGCCAAGATGGCTAAATGGGCGCATAGCTCCAGTATCCCCGTGGTGCTCTCTCCTCACGGCACCCTCGAGCCATGGGTAGTGGAAAGGAAATATCTGCACGAGAAGCTGCCCAAGCTATTGCTCTATCAGCACGAGACCATCTGCAATGCCGACGCCATTGTGGTGACTGGCGAGATGGAACGGCGAAGCATGCAGCAGCTCTCGTGGAACGAGCGCATCAAGAGCCCCCGGCCATGGAATGAGCGCCTCTGTATCGTCAGGAATGCCATCATCACCAACGACATCAGCGACCAGCAGATGACCGACGAGATGCTGCGCCTCTACAGGAAAGTGCTCGACAGCAACGCCTGGATGCTCATGACACCCGACGACCGCCAGGCCGAAGACATCCTGCTCAGGGCAGGACTGGCGCGGCAGCCTCGACAAGCCGCCATCACGGCCCAGGAGCGCCGCCTTCTTGCACAGCTCGGCGAGGAGTCGTGGCGCCGACTGCTCATCCATGCCTACGAGGAAGACGTGCTGCCCATTATCCGCCGCGGCGCTGCCCTCATGGAGCAAACTGCCACCAATGCCGAAACGCTGGGCAACCGCATTGCCCACATGCCACAGCTCTCGGTAGAAGACATCGACCGCTTTCAGCCCCGCATCCCCAAAGCCCGGGGACCAATAGAGAGCAGCCGGCTGCTGCCCAGGCAGATGAAGCAAAGATTCAAGGAGCTCAGAGACAGCCACGGCCACAACAAGGAATACACCTTCTGCCTCATGACGGCCAATCTGAGCTACGAGACGAGCCACGGCACACTCAGCCGACGACATCTGGCCGAGATGTATGAGCAACTGCGCTACGAAGACTTCGACGAAGACCTCCTCGCTCGCATGCTCCGCGAAGCTGAGCTCAACAAGTTTGCTCAAGACATGCAGCTGACGCTCAGCCAGATGTTCGGACTCACCGAAGGATACATGCTGACATTGAAAAGTTGAAAAGGTGAAAAGTTGAAAGGTTGAAAAATATCTTCGCGGTAAAACACATCTCTCCTCTCTCCTCTAAAAACCCCTCTCTCCTCTAAAAAAACCTTAACTCCTTAAAGAATATGATCAACCAAATCGAAAAAAACATGCGTTACCTGCAGCTGCTCTCGCAGTCGTTCCCCACGATTGCCGAGGCCAGCACCGAAATCATCAACTTGCAAGCCATACTCCACCTGCCAAAAGGCACGGAGCACTACATTGCCGACGTTCACGGCGAATACGAGGCCTTCCTGCACGTGCTCAAGAACGCCTCGGGCAACATCAAGCGCAAGGTGAACGAAATCTTCGGCAACGAACTGCGCGAAGCCGAGAAGCGCGAACTCTGCACTCTCATCTACTATCCCGAGCAGAAACTGGAAATAGTGAAAAACACCGAAGAAGACCTCGACGACTGGTATCACATCACCCTCAACCGGCTGGTGCGCCTCTGCCGCGACGTCTCCAGCAAATACACCCGCAGCAAGGTGCGCAAGGCCCTGCCACCCGACTTCTCCTACATCATTCAAGAGTTGCTCCACGAGCGCACCGAAGACCAGAACAAAACGGCCTACGTCAACGTCATCATCGACACCATCATCAGCACCGGACGCGCCAACGACTTCATCATAGCCATTGCCGACGTCATACAGCGGCTCGCCGTTGACTATCTCCACATCCTGGGCGACATCTACGACCGCGGGCCCGGCGCCCACATCATCATGGACACCATGGCCAACTATAAGCACTGGGACATCCAGTGGGGCAACCACGACATCCTGTGGATGGGAGCGGCCGCAGGCAACGACGCCTGCATCTGCAACGTCATACGCCTCTGCCTGCGCTACGCCAACCTCACCACCCTCGAGGAGGGCTACGGCATCAACCTCGTGCCCCTGGCCACCTTCGCCATGGAGACCTATGCCGACGACCCCTGCCTCGAGTTCTACCCCAAGACGTCGGGCGGCAGCGCTCGCATGGACGACAAGACGGCACGACTCACCGCACAGATGCACAAGGCCATCGCCATCATCCAGTTCAAGGAGGAAGCACGCCTCTACCAGCGCCACCCCGAATGGAACATGCTCGACCGATGCCTCCTCAGCCGCGTCGACTACCAGCGGGGCACGTGCCGCGTCGACGGCACCGACCACCCCATGAAGAGCTGCCACTTCCCCACCGTCAACCCCCAAAGCCCCAACGACCTCACGCCCGAAGAAGAGGCGCTCATGCACAAGCTCCACCACTCCTTCCGCGTCAGCGAGAAGCTGCAGAAGCACATGCGCATACTGCGCAGCCATGGCTGCATGTATGCCGTCTACAACCACAACCTGCTCTTCCATGCCTCCGTGCCTCTCAATGCCGACGGCACACTCAAGGAAGTGCCACTCTATGGCGGCAGGCGCTTCAGCGGCAAAGACCTCATGCACAACACCGGCATGCTCATCCGCTCGGCCTTCACCGCCGACACAGCGCCCCAGGAGCGGAGCTTCGCCATCGACTATTTCCTCTATCTCTGGTGCGGCCCCGACTCCACACTCTTCGACAAGTCGAAAATGGCCACCTTCGAGCGCTACTTCCTCTCCGACAAGGCCACACACCACGAAGCCAAAGGCAACTATTTCCTGCTGCGCGACAACGAACAGATATGCGACGCCATCCTCGACGCCTTCCAGGTGGAGGGCCCCAACCGCCACATCATCAACGGCCACGTGCCAGTGCACGCCGCACAGGGCGAAAACCCCATCAAGGCCAACGGCCGCCTCATGGTCATCGACGGCGGCTTCTCGCAAGCCTACCACAAAGAGACCGGCATTGCCGGCTACACCCTCGTCTACCACAGCCGAGGATTCCAGCTCGTGCAGCACGAGCCCTTCACCAGCGCCGCCGATGCCGTGCAGCGCGGCACCGACATCCTAGGCACCACGCAGATAGTTGAGATGGCCAACCGCCGCATGCTCGTGGCCGACACCGACAAGGGCCGGGAACTGAAACAGCAAGTGAAAGACCTCGAAGAACTGCTCTACGCCTACCGGCACGGGCTCATCAAGGAGAAAAGACAATAAGCTACAAGCAAACTACACAAGTTTAAGGCAAAAAACAGAGTAGTTGGTTCAACTAACTCGTAAAATGCAGCCATTTCTTGGCTGCATTTTTTCTTTGTATGTGTCGAGAGAAACGAATGCCTCCATGTAGGGACGGGCCGTGGCGCGTCCCTACATGGGCGAATAAATACCACCACCAAAACTGTCGTGGGCTCTGCATGGCTTTCTCCATCATACGCAAAACACCCTTCTGCCCATGAATGGCAAAAGCGAAAAGCCCAGACTCCGTGTCTTCAATCACCGTTCGGCGTGCTTTCAAGGCGAAAACACGCCGGACGCTGTCTGTTGACTTAAGTCAATAGATCTGTTGACTCCAGTCAACAG
>CAMOPD010000052.1 GCA_946622085.1 uncultured Prevotellaceae bacterium
ACGCATTTTTTAGAATTGCGATGCAAAGTTAGTGTTTTTTCCGCATTTAAACAAATTTTTCCAGTTTTTTTTCTACTGAAGTATCAATTTGTATCAATAAAGCACTTGTTCTGTCCTTTTATCGATTTGTTGTACAATAGATCCCGTTAATTAGGTTATACGTTTTGAGTCAATAATCGCAGCTCTTTAATTTTGTTGAAAAATTTGGTAGATTGAAATATAATGTTTATTTTTGCACACACGTTAGTAAATGTGCAATGCTTAATTATAGGGAGGTGTAGTTCATGTCAATTTCAAAGACTAGACAAAAATTGGTTGATGTGGCACGACAATTGTTTGCCAAGAACGGATTCGAGAATACAACGATGAATGATATTGCCATTGCTTCGGGCAAGGGCCGTCGTACTCTTTATACTTATTTCAAGAGTAAGGAGGATGTTTATTATGCAGTAATTGAATCGGAACTTGAACGACTTTCCGACAAGATGGACGAAGTTGCAGCAAAGAAGATTCGTCCACAAGAAAAGATAATAGAGCTCATTTACACTCATCTCAACATGATTAAGGAGACTGTGATGCGTAATGGTAATCTGCGTGCTGCCTTTTTCCGTAACATCTGGATGGTGGAGAAGGTCCGAAAAAATTTCGATGAGGAAGAGCTTGAAATTTTCCGTAAGGTTTATGCAGAGGGCAAGGCAGACGGTGAGTTCGACATAGACAATATCGAGTTGGTAGCCGATATTACCCACTATTGCATCAAAGGCCTTGAGGTTCCATATATTTATGGCCGGTTGGGCCACCGAATGACGCCGGAAACTAGCAAGCCACTGGTAGCAAAGTTTGTTTATGGAGCCTTGGGCCGTTCCAATGTGAAGCTATCTGACAAGTGTAAATAATCATATATTAATCATATAAACAAAAGAAAACAAATGGGATTATTAGAAGGAAAAACAGCCCTCATCACAGGTGCTGCGCGCGGTATTGGCAAGGCCATCGCGCTTAAGTTTGCCGAAGAAGGCGCAAATGTGGCTTTCACCGACCTCGTTATAGATGAAAACGGTCAGACCACAGAATCAGAAATCGCTGCTAAAGGCGTCAAAGCAAAAGGTTATGCCAGCAATGCTGCAGACTTTGCTCAGACGGAAGAAGTAGTGAATCAGGTGAAAGCAGACTTCGGTGCAATAGATATCCTGGTGAATAATGCCGGCATAACTAAAGACGGCCTAATGATGCGTATGACAGAGCAGCAATGGGATGCTGTCATCGCTGTGAACTTAAAGTCCGCCTTCAATTTCATTCATGCCTGTACGCCGATTATGATGCGCCAGCGTAGCGGTTCAATTATCAACATGGCCTCGGTAGTAGGCGTTCATGGTAATGCCGGACAGTGCAACTATGCAGCCTCTAAAGCCGGACTGATAGCCCTTGCTAAGAGTATAGGCCAGGAGATAGGTTCTCGCGGCATACGTGCCAACGCCATTGCTCCAGGCTTCATCGACACAGCCATGACTCAGGCTCTGCCAGAGGAAATTCGCAAAGAGTGGATACAGAAGATACCGCTCCGCCGTGGTGGCACTGTAGAAGACATTGCTAATGTGGCCACGTTCTTGGCCAGTGACCTGTCGAGCTATGTCACTGGTCAGGTGATTCAGGTTGATGGTGGAATGAACATGTAATCAGAGGATTCCGCTGGTTAGCCCACGATGGAATCGTGGTTTACTCAAAGGTAATTGATATATTGGGGAGAAAGGCGAAGACGCTAAATCTTTGTCTTTCTCCCTTTTTTTGTGTATAGAATCCATCACTCAAAGAATTGAAAAAAGAGGCGACTTTTGTTCCTGTATAAACTGAAAGTATGTTTGACGGTGATAGTGGTTTTCTACCATGCAAGCCCGGCAAACGGTGATGGCGGAGGCAGCTGCGCATGGCTCCTGATGTGAGTAGAGTGCTTTACCCCCAACAGCTCTAAGTGCAAAGAAAATGAAAATTACTTATACATTCTTGCATGTTTGCTTGTGAAAATGTATCTTTGTTGACCTGAAGATGGAGGACTATGTCCGCCCCTTTATGTCTGAAAGCTGATTATTATGTAGTTATGGAAGTAGTTTACGAAGACAATCATATTATTATTGTTTCGAAGCGTAGTGGCGAAATTGTTCAGGGCGACAAGACTGGTGATGAGCCGCTATCGGAGACTGTGAAGGCTTATTTGAAGGCAAAATACCAGAAGCCTGGCAACGTGTTTCTGGGTGTTGTCCATCGACTTGACCGTCCAGTGTGGGGCTTGGTATGTTTTGCCCGCACGTCCAAGGCTCTCGAACGTCTCAACCGCATGTTTGCTCAGGGCGATATTCACAAGACCTATTGGGCCATTGTGAGTGCTCCACCTGCCGAGCCCGAAGGCGAACTGCATCATTGGCTGGTGCGCAATGAGAAGCAGAACAAGAGCTATGCCTACGATCGCGAGGTGCCTCATGCCAAGGAGGCCCGTCTGCGCTATCGGGTGATAGGCCATGGCGAGCGCTACACCCTTCTTGAAGTCCATCTGCTCACTGGCCGCCACCATCAGATACGATGCCAGTTGGCTGCTGTAGGTTGCCCGATCAAGGGCGACCTGAAGTATGGCGCGCGGCGCTCCAATCCCGATGGCAGCATCTCGCTTCTCTCGCGGCGTATGGCTTTCGTACATCCGGTATCGAAGGAGCAAATAGACGTCACGTCGCCTCTGCCCGACGACCGTCTGTGGCAGGAAATAGCTCCAAAGTCCCAAGAATAGTGATGGGTAAGGAAAATTTCTGAATCGAATGTTTCGTTTTTTCCGAAAAAATAACTTACTTTGCATTCCATGAAGAAAGTCGCAAAGTGGGTGGGTGTGGCCATCGGCGTGCCTCTACTCCTGATTTTGTTCCTTGCCTTGCTGCTCTATTTCCCGCCAGTTCAGAACTGGGCGGTGGGTAGGGTGTCGGCCTACGCTTCAGAGAAGACCGGCATGGACATTAGCGTAGGGCATGTGCATCTGGAGTTTCCGCTCAATCTGGGTGTGGATGACGTGAAAGTGCTCCAACCCAATGACTCCTTGCCAGGTCAGAAAGACACCGTGGCCGATATCCGCAAACTTGTGGTCAATGTGCAGTTGCTTCCACTTTTGAAGAAGCAGGTGCACATTGACGAGCTCGACTTTCACGATGTGAAGTTCAATACCACCGATTTTGTTGCAGCTGCCCGTGTCAGAGGCCGTCTGAAGCGGTTGTCGCTTCAGAGCCACGGCATCGATCTGAAGCAGGAGACCTTGCGTGTTGACAATGCCCTGCTGAGCGATGCCCATGTGGAAGTGGTGCTCAATGACAGCGTGCCACCCGACACCACCGAGAGCCAGAACCGATGGAAAATCCAAGTCGACCAATTTCGTGTAGAGCAGACCGATGTCGCCGTGCGCATGCCTGGCGACTCGTTGCGTGTGCTGGCTCATTTGGGAAAGACCCTTGTTAGCGACGGGCGTTTCGATCTCGGCGCAGGTGTCTATGAAGTGGACCATCTGGATTGGGCAGACGGGGCGCTTCTTTATGATAGCCCCTTTGAGAAGCCCGTCGAAGGCCTTGACTACAACCATCTTGCCCTTTCCGATGTGCATCTTGAAGTCGATTCGCTGCGCTATTCTGATCCTAAGCTTGACATGGCGGTGCGCAAACTCGCCTTCAGGGAGAAGAGTGGCATCAATGTGGAAAATTTAACTGGAAAAGTGGCGCTCGACAGTGCCAAGGTGAGCCTGCCGGGAGTGCATCTGCGCACGTCGGAATCTGACATCACGGCCGACTTGGAGATGGATCTCAACACCTTTGCCGACAGCCAGCCCGGCAATCTTTATGCGCGGTTGGACGCCACGGTGGGCAAGCAAGACTTGATGCGCTTCATGGGCGACATGCCCACAGGATTTGTGCGCAAGTGGCCCAACCAGCCCCTTTCCGTCAAGGGAGTGGCCAAGGGCAATATGCAATACCTCGACTTTACGGGCCTGAATGTCAACCTGCCTACGGCCATGAAGGGGACAGCCAGCGGGTATGTGGCCAATCTGAATAATCCCGACCGGCTGCGTGCCGACATTCAACTCGATGCCACCACACACGACCTTGATTTCCTCACCGAATTGCTCGATGCCGACCTGCGCAGGCAGATAAGGGTGCCCAAGGGCATGGGCGTGAAGGGACAGTTCGGAGCCGACGGATCAAGATACAAAGCCGACTTCACCGCTACCGAAGGCGGCGGGAAACTCAAGGCCAAAGTAGACCTGAACACCGGCAATATGGACTACACCGCCCACCTCGAGGCCGACAAGATGCCGCTTCAGCATTTCGTGCCAGGCATGGGGCTTACGCCCTTCACGGGCACGGTGGAAGCCCAAGGCCAAGGCACCGACTTGCTGTCGGCCAAGACTCGTCTTAGGGCTAAGGCCGACATACGCCAGTTCTCCTACGACGGCTACAATCTGGCAGGCATGAAGGCCGATGCTACCGTGAGCAACGGGCGTGGGCGCGTGCTCATCGACAGCCACAATCAGTTGCTCAACGGCCAAGTGTATGTCGATGCACTCATGAACACAAAGAAGATTGAGGCCACGTTGACCGCCGATCTGAAGCAGGCCGACTTACACAAGCTCCATATCTCCGACACGCCTCTTGACGTCGCCCTTTGTGGCCATGTGGATGTGGCCACCGACATGAAGGACTTCTACAAGGTGCAGGGCAACGTGGGCGATATTACCATTCGTGACTCGAAGAACGTCTATAGACCAGAAGACATGGTGATCGACGTGCTCACCCGGCGCGACACCACCCATGCCGTGGTAGACTGCGGCGACTTCCATCTTGATGCCGACGCCAGTGGCGGCTACAAGCAGCTCATGCAGCAGCTCGACCGCATCTTGGCTGAGTCGGACTCGCAATGGAAAAACCGCACCATCGACCAGCACGCCATCCGGCGGCATTTGCCCAATGCCCGCATCGCGCTCACTTCGGGAGGCACCAACTTCTTTAGCGATTTGCTGCGTAAGGAAGGCTATGTTTTCGACCATGCCGATGTAGACATGCGCACGTCGCCCGTGGAGGGCATCAATGGGAATGTAGAACTGACGCGATTGGTGGCCGACAGCATGCAGCTCGACACCGTGAGACTGTATGTTGAGAGCGACTCGGTGCGCACCATCTATCGCGGACAGATAAGGAACAACGAGCGTAATCCGCAATACACCTTCAACGCGCTCTTCGACGGCTATCTGCTTGAGCATGGCTCGGCCGTGAACGTGAAGCTTTACGACGACCGCAACAGGCTCGGCGTAAACCTGGGAGCGGAGGCCGCCCTTGAGCCCAATGGCATTCGCGTGCGCCTGAATACCGACAACCCCATCCTGGGTTACAAGCGGTTCAAGGTGAACGACGACAATTATGTGTTCCTCTCCGACGACAGACGCGTCTCGGCCAACCTCAACCTGCTTGGCGACAAGGGAGAAGGCGTGCAAATCTATACCAACGACGAAAACCTGGAGGCGCTTCAGGACCTGACGGTCAGCCTGAACCGCTTCGACCTGGAGAAGGTGCTCTCCGTGCTGCCCTACATGCCCAAGGTGACAGGCATGATGGATGGCGACTTCCACCTCATACAGACTCCCGAAGAACTGGCCGTCTCGTCATCACTCTCTGTTGACCAACTCACCTACGAAAACTGTCCCATGGGCAATCTCAGCACCGAGTTCGTGTATATGCCCAAGGACGACGGCTCTCATCACATTGACGGCCGGCTGCTGCGCGACGACGAGGAGATAGGAACCCTCGTCGGAACCTATAGCAGTGAGGGCGAAGGTCTGCTTGATGCCGATTTCAAGTTGGAACGCCTACCCCTGGAGATGGTGAACGGGTTTATTCCCGACCATGTTTTCGGGCTGAGGGGATTTGCCGAAGGCGCAGTGTCTATCAAGGGCTCTCTGAAGAAACCACAGGTCAACGGCGAGGTGTTCCTCGATTCTTCCTATCTCGTGAGTGCGCCCTATGGCATGGAACTGCGATTTGCCAACGACCCCGTCCGCATTGTGGGTAGTCATCTGCTATTCGAGAATTTCGAGATGTTCTCTCATAACGAGAACCCCCTCAATATTTATGGCTACATCGACTTCTCCAATCTCGATCATGTCAGGATGGACGTGAAAATGCGAGCCGAGAACTACCAGCTCATCGACTCCAAGGAGAACAGCAGGTCGGTGGCCTATGGCAAGGCTTTCGTCAACTTCTTCGGCATGATGAGCGGCCCGCTCTCCAATCTGAACATGCGCGGCCGACTGGATGTGCTCGGAACCACAGACATGGGCTACATCCTGCGCGACACCCCGCTGACCACCGACAACCAACTCGACGAACTCGTCAAGTTCACCGACTTCAACGATACCACCAAAGCCGTTGTCAACCGTCCTCCGCTCACGGGCTTCAATATGGACCTCTCCATCAGCATCTCCCAGGGAGCCCATATCATGGCCTATCTCAATGCCGACCACTCCAACTACATCGATTTGATGGGGGGTGGCAACCTGCGCATGCTCTACAATCCCAGCGACGACCTCCGGCTGAACGGGCGCTACACGCTCAGCAACGGCGAGATGAAGTATTCGCTGCCCATCATTCCGCTGAAGACTTTTGTCATTCAGGACGGCAGCTATCTCGACTTCACTGGCAACCCCATGAACCCAACGCTCAACATCACCGCAACCGAGAGCACCAAAGCCACCGTTGCAGGCACCTCTGGAGTGGGGCGCAGCGTGCTCTTCGATTGTGGAGTCATCATCACCAAGACGCTCAACGACATGGGACTCGAGTTCACCCTCGACGCCCCCGAGGACATGTCGCTCCACGCCGAGCTGATGGCCATGAGCCCCGAGCAGCGTGGCAAACTGGCCGTTTCGTTGCTCACCACGGGCATGTATCTCGCCGACGGCAATACGAGCAGCTTCTCCATGAACAGCGCGTTGAGTTCGTTCCTCAATAGCGAAATCAACCATATCACGGGAAATGCCCTCCGTACGCTCGACCTTTCTTTCGGACTCGACAACTCCACCGATGCCAGCGGAAATCTGCACACCGACTATTCTTTCAAGTTTGCCAAGCGATTCTGGAACAACCGCCTGCGCATTGCCGTTGGCGGCTCTGTATCGTCGGGCAATGAGATGACCAATCAGAACAAGTCGTTCTTCGACAATGTTTCGCTGGAATACCGTCTGGACGACACCGCCAATAAATACGTGAAGCTCTTCTTCGTGAACAATGCCTACGACTGGCTCGAAGGCTATACCCAGGAGTATGGCGGCGGCTTCATCTGGCGGCGCAAGCTCGACCATTTCTGGGACATCTTCCGGCTGAAGAACACCCAGCAGCGCAGCTTCCCACAAGCAGCGCCGCGCGACACGTTGCGCCGGAGAACACCCGAAAACATTTCAACCTCCGACTGATGATGCAACACATATCACATAGTTATATTGCGAGAGCCCTGCGGGCTTGCCGCCTGTCATTCGGTTCAGGCTGCTGGCTGATGCTCGCTTTGCTCCTGTTGGCTGCTTGCTCCACCACCAAGCTCGTGCCCGACGACGACCAGCTCTTCGTTGGACTGACCAAGATAGACTACACCAACTATGAGAAGAACGCCAATTTCGCCTCCACCCAGGAAGAGGTGGAAGCAGCCCTGGCCACTGCCCCCAACGGCGCCCTCTTTGGCAGTAGCTATTATCGCACGCCTTTCCCCTACAGGTTGTGGATATGGAACGCCTATTCCGATTCGGAAAGCAAGTTCGGCCAGTGGATGACCAAGGCCTTTGGCAAGGCGCCCGTGCTGATGAGCCAGGTCAATCCTGCCCTGCGTGCCTCGGTGGCCCAGTCGCTACTCCGCAATCATGGCTATTTCCATGGCCGGGTCAGCCATGAAGCGGTAGCGCAGAAGAATCCCAAGAAGAGCAAGATTGGCTATCAGGTGGATTGCGGGCCTTTGTTCCTGCTCGACAGCATCAGCTACGAGAACTTCCCCGCCGAGGCGGAAGAACTGTTGGCGTCTTCCTCGGCCGAAGCACTGATAAAGCGGGGCGACCCCTTCACCGTGGCAGCGCTCGACGCAGAGCGTAGCCGCATTTCCACACTCTTCCGCAACAACGGCTATTACTATTATCAGCCGGGCTATGCCTCCTATCTGGCCGACACCCTTTCCGTGCCCGGCCAGGTGCAGCTGCGCCTGCAGATGGCCGACGACATTCCCGAAGTGGCCAAGCGCAAGTGGTATGTGGGACGCGTGAACATCGAGATGCGCAAGTCGTTCATGCAGACGCTGACCGACTCGCTGCGCCGCCGCACCTTCACCGTGCACTTCACGGGCAAGAAACCACCCCTCCGGCCACGTGTCATCATGGCCGACATGCGCTTGCGGCCGCGCCAGCTCTTCTCCTATGAGAACTATCTGGAGACGGTGAGCCGAATCAATGCCACGGGGCTTTTCAGCATGGTTGACTTCCGATTTACGCCCCGCGACACCGCCAATGCCGTCTGCGACACGCTCGACCTCAACCTGAACTGCGTGCTCGACAAGCCCTACGATTCCTACATCGAAACCAATTTCATCAACCGCACGATTGGCCGCATGGGACCCGAAATGAAGATTGGTTTCACCAAGCGCAACGCCTTCCGTGGCGGCGAGAAGTTCGACATGAATCTGCATGGCTCCTACGAGTGGCATACGGGCAGTCGCAACAGCAACATGAATGCCTATGAGTATGGTGCCGATGCCTCGCTGGAGTTCCCGCGCATCATCGCGCCATTCTTTGGCGGAAACCGGCGCCGGCCAGCCGCCCTAAGCAACCGCCAGCCTGCCGCCGACGGCTCGCAGCAGCCCGTGAGGCGCAGGCGTAGGCGATTCTTCACCACGCCCTGGACCATTGCCAAGGCCTCTACCGACATCATCAACCGCCCTGGCTACTACAAAATGCATGTGGTGTCGGGCGAATGGACCTATCGTTGGCAGACTTCGGCCCAGAGCACCCATGAGTTTAGCCCGCTCACCGTTAAATACCAGTTCATGAACACCAAGACGGAGAAGTTCGACAGCATCATCTTCATCAATCCCTATCTCACGGCCACCATGAGCGACTATTTTATTCCCCAGATGCGCTATACCTATCTTTACCGCAGCCCGCAGAATCTGCTGAACCCCATTCGCTGGGAAACCACCGTTGCCGAGGCGGCCAATATCACGTCGCTGGGCTTCATGATCAGCGGGCATCGGTGGAATGAGCGGGGCAAGAAGCTCTTCAAGAATCCCTATTCACAATTCGTGCGGCTGGAAACCGATTTCACCAAGACGTGGCGGCTCTCCGCCAACAGTCAGCTCGTGGGTCATCTCAATGCCGGCTTCATCTATAGTTTTGGCAACTCAGAGTTCGCCCCCTTTGCCGAGAGCTTCTACGTAGGAGGAGCCAACAGCCTGCGCGCCTACCCCGTGAGGAGCATCGGGCCGGGACGCTTCAATGGCACCCAACTCAGCACCCAGGCTTCCTATCTCATGCAGAACGGCGACGTGAAGTTCCTGGCCAACCTCGAATACCGCTCGCGCCTCTTCGGCAATCTGCATGGCGCGGTGTTTCTCGATGCCGGCAATGTGTGGAACATTGGCGATGACTACGACGACGTGGATCTCAACAACATCTTCCGCGACGCGGGCTTCAAGCCGTCGCGACTGTTCAGCCAGATGGCCGTGGGCACGGGCGTCGGTCTGCGCTACGACCTCGACTTCCTCATCCTCCGCCTCGACTGGGGCATCGGACTCCACGTTCCCTACGAGACCGGCCACACGGGATTCTTCAATGTGGGCCGTTTCCGCGACAACCAGACGCTCCACTTTGCCATCGGCTATCCGTTCTGATTCTTCAGTGCAGCCAATTTGAATCATACTAACATAAATCATTCATTTATTCTAAAAACAAACACACATGAAACCAACATTATTTCTGCTTGCTGCCGGCATGGGCAGCCGCTATGGCGGACTGAAACAGCTCGACGGGCTGGGCCCCAATGGCGAAACCATCATGGACTATAGCATCTACGATGCCATCCAGGCCGGATTCGGCAAGGTGGTATGGGTCATCCGCAAGGATTTCGAGGAGCAGTTCCGCACGCAAATCCTCTCCAAGTATGAAGACAAGATTCCCTGCGAGCTCTGCTTCCAGGGCCTCGACGCACTGCCCGAGGGCTTCAGCGTGCCCGAAGGCCGCGTCAAGCCATGGGGCACCAACCACGCCGTGCTCATGGGCAAGGACGTCATCCGCGAGCCCTTCTGCGTCATCAATTGCGACGACTTCTACAATCGCGATGCCTTCATGGTCATCGGCAAGTTCCTCGCCGAACTGCCCGAAGGCGCCAAGAACCAGTATGCCATGGTGGGATTCCGCGTGGGCAACACCCTCTCGGAGAATGGCACCGTGGCCCGTGGCATCTGCTCCAAGGACGACCAGGAGCATCTCACCACCGTCGTTGAGCGCACCGAAATCGTGCGCTGTGCCGCCGATGGCAGCAATGCCGGTGCAGCCACCGAGCCCATCCGCTATAAGGACGAAAATGGTCAGTGGGTGGAAGTGGCCGACAATACGCCCGTCTCGATGAACATGTGGGGATTCACGCCCGACTATTTCGAGCATTCCGAGGCCTACTTCAAGGAGTTCCTCTCCGACCCGAAGAACATGCAGAATCTCAAGGCCGAGTTCTTCATTCCACTCATGGTCAACAAGCTCATCGTGGAGAAGACGGCCACGGTGAAGGTGCTCGACACCACCAGCAAGTGGTTCGGCGTCACCTATGCCGCCGACCGTGAGGGCACCGTGGAGCGCATCCGTCAGCTCGTGGCCGACGGCGTTTATCCCGAAAAACTCTTCTAACTCGTTTTCGTGGGCACGGCAGGAATTGATAATTAAGAATTGATAATTGAAAATGGAGAATTAGCAATTCCTTCCGTGCCCACTTCCTTGTTTTCCCCTAAATAGCACCAAGTCAAGATGAATATCGACATTCTTTCTGCCGCAGAGATTCAGCTCCTGCGAAGCATCATCGCCGAGTCTACTAATATAGTTATATGCTGTCATCAGAATCCCGACGGCGATGCCATAGGCTCATCCCTTGCCTGGGCCGAATATTTGCGTTCCTTGGGCAAGGAACCCATGGTCATCGTGCCCGACATGTATCCCGACTTCCTGCAGTGGATGCCCAACAGCGAAAAGATTGTGCGCTTCGACAAGCGCAAGGAACTGGCTCAGATGGTGTTCCGAACGGCCGATGTGGTGTTCTGTCTCGACTTCAATTCGCCAGTCCGGTTGGGCGAGGAAATGGGGCTCTGCCTCAGTCAGTCGCCCGCCAGGCGCGTGCTCGTCGACCATCATCTGCAGCCCGACGTTGAGGCCGACCTCACCATCAGCCATCCCGAGGCCTCGTCGACGGCCGAGCTGGTGTTCCGCATCATTTGGCAGCTGGGCGGCTTCGAGCAGATGAACCGCAAGACGGCTGTGCCCATCTACTGCGGCATGATGACCGACACGGGGGCTTTCACCTACAATTCTACCCGGCCCGAAATCTATTTCATCATCAGCCAACTGCTCACCAAGGGCATCGACAAGGACAAAATCTATCGCAACGTCTACAACAACTACAGCGAGCAGCGACTGCGGCTCATTGGCTACGTGCTCTATCAGAAACTGCGCGTCTTCCCCCATCAGCGGGCCTGCTATTTCACGCTGTCGCGTCAGGACTTGCGGCGCTTCTCCTACATCAAGGGCGATGCCGAGGGACTCGTCAACATGCCCTTGCAGGTGAAGGGCATGCGACTCTCCATCTCGCTGCGCGAAGACACCGACCGCGACAACCTCGTCTGGGTGAGCCTGCGCTCGGTTGACAGCTTCCCCTGCAACAAGATGGCGGCAGAGTTCTTCAACGGCGGCGGCCACCTCAATGCCGCAGGCGGCCGCCTCTATTGCTCGCTCGAGCAGGCCGAGAGCATTGTGCAGCAGGCTGTGCGGAGCTATGAGAAAGAGCTGGGCGAGAAAGCATAGCGAGTGGTGGGTTCCCTGGCTACCCTTTGCGCTGTTCAAAAATACAGACCCCACCCCTGACCCCTCCCCTTGAGGGGTTAGGGGTAGGGTCTGTAATTATTATTATGCCACCTTTATTTATATATCGATTGATGCCCGGGTAAAAGTAAGCCCGATGGCCGCTGAGCCCGCCGAGAGTCTTGTATATATTGCCTTGTTTTTTATTGTTTGCTCCGCTGAAACCGCCCGAAAGCCTGTCTCAACAGGCCGCCAGGCCGCTTTCAACCCGCAAACGCGCCACTTGCTGTCTGTTGACTGGAGTCAACGCATCTGTTGACTTAAGTCAAC
>CAMOPD010000053.1 GCA_946622085.1 uncultured Prevotellaceae bacterium
TTGGTCAGGTTGAATGGGTTGCCAACGGCCAGCACCCACTCGCCGACCTTGATGTCGTCGCTGTTGGCAATGGCAATGGGCTGGAGCCCCGTGGCGCTGATTTTGATCAGAGCCAGATCGGAAGTCTTGTCGGTGCCGATGATGCGTGCCGAATACTCCTTGTTGTCGTTCAGCGTCACGGTCAGTTCGTCGGCCCCGTCAACCACGTGGTGGTTGGTCACGATGTAGCCGTCGGCCGAGATGATGACGCCCGAACCGGCGCCCTGGCGCTTCGGCGTCTGATACTGTCGCTTCTGGGTGCCTCCCTGTCCGCGTCCGGGATTGCCGAAGAATCCGAACGGGTCGGAGAAGAAGTCCTCAAACGGGTCGGTCTGCACTTCGCGCGTCACCGTCTTGCTGTTCTGGGTGCTCAATATATGTACTACCGAAGGCAGGGCCTTCTCTGCAGCATAAGTCAGGTCTACGGGTTGGCCTACGGGAGCCGAAGGCGAAGCAGGCATGTGGGCATTGGCCTTCATGAAGGCTCCTGCCGAGAAAGCGACGGCACAAATGCACATCGCAGTAAGCAAATAACTTGAAATCTTTTTCATTTTCTTATCTGTTTTGTTGTTGATGATTAATTTCTTTTAAACGCGTTGGCGGCCCCTGTGTCCGCTCCGATTCTTGGCCTGCAAATATAGCCGCAAAAATGTTAAAACTGCCATTTTGTCCTATCTTTTGTCGTCTTTTAACACTTCAAAAAACGGTCTTAACGGCTGTTTGCGTCAGCGACTGACAATTTTACATTCGTTTAGCTTGTAACATTTTTTCTAATTTTTAATCTTTTCTGCTAAAACGGCTTACCTGCCTGCCTAAACGTGTCATTGAATAAGATGAAGCTGGGCTGAAAAGGTTTAACCCCTCTGAGAGCGGTGGGCTCCCGGTTTTGCAAGTCTTGCAAAATGCTTTTTCTTGGCGTGGCGGTGAAAGCATCGTATATTTGCACCGTCGGCAATGCGACAAGAAGTTCAACATTTAAAACATCTTACAAGTATGGAAACACAGAAGATTTTCAACCTCGTCATCCTCGACGCATCAACGTCTATGGCAACCATCTACGCCCAGGCACTCTCGGGCGTCAACGAAACCCTTGCCACCATCCGCCTGGCACAAGAGGAGCATCCCGAACTGCAGCAATACGTCACGCTGGCTTCGTTCAGCGCGGGCAGCCACTTCCTGAACCGCATCTATTCGGCAAAACCCATCTCGCAGGCTCGCAACATCACCCGTGACGACTATCCACTGCTGGGATGTACGGCTCTCTACGACGCCATGGGCACGTGCATCAGCGAACTGCAGCAGAAGGTCACCCATGCCGACCGCGTGCTCGTCACCGTCATCACCGATGGCTATGAGAACGCATCGCGCACTTGGAGCGGCCCGCAGATCAGGTCGCTCGTTGAGGAACTACGTCAGATGGGGTGGACATTTACCTACATTGGGGCCGATCAGGATGTGGAGAAAGTGGCCGGAGAGATTGGCGTACGCAATACGCTCCGCTTCTCGGCAAATGCTGAAGAAACGCAAGCCATGTTTGCAAAGGAACGCCGCAGCAGAAGTAAATTCTATGGCAAATTGTGCTGCGATATGTCATCACCGTCGGCCACATTGGAGGAGAGTGCCCATTACTTTGATGATGACGACGTGCCCGCAGAGGCCCCTCACTCACCCGAGCCGAAGAAGAATGGACTGCTCGACAATCTCTTTGGAAAGAAATAGCTATCCCTACACGTCGGGGCATTCGTTATCCGCTCTTTGCATGAACCCGATTTCCGGAGTGAAAACGATGGAAATGTTTTCTGAATTTTCTTTACAAAACGCCCGGAGTGAATAAGAACTCGTTGAGTAAGCACGCCATTTACGATGAGTAAGTGGCGTGCTTACTCGTCGTAAGTGGCGTGCTTACTCATCGTAAGTGGCGTTCTTACTCAGCGAGAATGGCGTGCTTTTCTCATGAGAGAATGATGGCCGTTTTGCAACAGCTTGATTGTCAGTATTTTGCAAGAGTGTCGCTGCTCTGTTCGACTCATTCTCTTGCTTGTCAGAATAAAAGGGGAGAAATTCAGAAAAAATAGTTGTGAAAATATTTTACAATTCGGCCGGTTCTGACACCGTTTTATGACGACCTCTGACAATATCTTTCATCATGATTCTTTTCTTCGATATCTGTTCTGCTTTTCCGGTAGGGATGCGCCGTGCCGCGTCCGCCGCATAATGCAGATGACTCTCGTTCAGATCAAAAGCAGCCTGTTCGGAATGCAGGCGCGCCCCGGCGTGTGCCTATGGCGAGTCCTCCAAGTCGTCCGCCCAGACAACTGTCAAAGTGTCACGTTCTGGACGCTTCTTTGCGTGTTTTTCGGTCGGAATCCTTGCTCTGGGACGATTGTGGGCCTTTTTTGCTTACATTTCGGCAGAAAATAGTGGCGCTTTTATTTGGTTCGTATGATTATTTGTCTTATCTTTGTGGCATGGAAAACAACGCAATCTTAGACAAACTCCACATTGCAGAACTCAACCCGATGCAGCACGACGTGAGCCACGCCATGTTGCACACCGACAGGGATGTGCTCGTGCTTTCGCCCACGGGCAGCGGAAAGACGCTGGCCTATCTCCTGCCCTTGGTGCAGATGGTGGATGCCCGTAGCAACCACGTGCAGGCCGTGGTGGTGGTGCCCGGCAGGGAACTGGCCCTACAGTCGGCCAACGTGCTCCGCTCCATGGGGAGCGGCCTGCGGACCATGAGCCTCTATGGCGGCCGGCCCACGATGGACGAGCACCGCCAGTTGCGCGAAGTGATGCCGCAAGTGGTGTTTGCCACGCCTGGCCGGCTGAACGACCATCTGGACAAAGGCAACCTGAGCGCCGAGGACGTCAGCTATCTGGTGCTCGACGAGTTCGACAAATGCCTGGCCATGGGCTTCCGCGGCGAGATGACGGCGCTCCTGAGCAAGCTGCCCCACGTGCGCCGCCGCGTGCTGCTCTCTGCCACCGAAGCCGACGAGATTCCGCATTTCGTGCAGATGGGGCGCACCGTTCGCGTCTGCTTCCTCGACGACGACGAGCAAGTGCCCGAGCGCGTTAATATATATAAGGTGGACAGCCCGGCAAAGGACAAGCTGCCGACGCTGGCCCGACTGCTCTGCAAGCTGGGCGAGCAGAGCAGCATCGTCTTCCTGAACTTCCGCGAGAGCGTGGAGCGCACCGACGCCTATCTGCGCCAACTGGGCTTCACCACCAGCGCCTTCCATGGCGGGCTGGACCAGCGGGAGCGCGAGGATGCCCTCTATAAGTTCAGCAATGGCTCGGCCAACATCCTGGTGAGCACCGACCTGGCTTCGCGCGGGCTCGACATTCCCGATGTGGGCAACATCATCCACTATCATCTGCCCGAGAACGAAGATGCCTACGTTCACCGCGTGGGCCGCACGGCCCGATGGGACAAGCAGGGCAGGGCGTTCTTCATTCTGGGACCGGCCGAGCAGGTGCCCCAGTATGTAGATGGCGGAGCAGAGGCTGTGGCTCCCTTTGCGCTCGACGACGCGCGCGAAGCCCGGCCACCGCAGCCACGCATGTCGACACTCTACATTGGCAAGGGGCGCAAGGACAAGATATCGAAAGGCGACATCGTGGGATTCCTATGCAAGATGGGAGGCCTGCAGGGCGCCGACATAGGGCGCATCGACGTGAAAGACCGCTACGCCTATGCAGCCGTGAGCCGACAGAAGGTGGAACAAGTGCTCCGGCTGACACGGAACGCCAAAATAAAGGGCATAAAAACGCTATGTGAACTTGTCAAATAGACACCTTAAACGGGCATTTATCAAACTTTATGCTTAAATATTTGCCCATATAAAATAAATAATGTAACTTCGCACACGTTTTTAGGAACATAGAGTAACAATCGTTTTTTTAATTATAAAATTATTCATTCAAATGAAGAAGTACAACTTTAATGCAGGTCCTTCAATGCTTCCGCGCGAAGTGATTGAGAACACTGCGAAACAGTGTTTAGACTTTAATGGTAGTGGTCTTTCATTGATGGAAATCAGCCATCGCGCAAAGGATTTCCAGCCTGTGGTCGACGAGGCCGTTGCTTTGGTAAAAGAGCTGCTCCAAGTGCCCGAGGGCTATTCGGTCATCTTCCTCGGCGGTGGCGCCAGTCTTGAGTTCTGCATGATTCCCTACAACTTCCTGATCAAGAAGGCTGCCTATCTCAACACAGGTGTATGGGCCAAGAAGGCCATGAAGGAGGCCAAACTCTTCGGCGAGGTTGTGGAGGTGGCTTCTTCTGCCGATGCCAACTATACGTTCATTCCGAAGGGATGGACTGTGCCTGCCGACGTTGACTATCTGCACATCACGAGCAACAACACCATCTATGGCACGGAAATCCGCGAAGACCTCGACGTGCCCGTCAGGCTCATTGCCGATATGTCGTCTGACATCTTCAGCCGCCCCGTCGACGTGGCCAAGTATGATGCCATCTATGCCGGTGCACAGAAAAACCTGGCCATGGCCGGCGTGACCATCATCATCGTGAAGGACGACGCCCTGGGCAAGGCTCCGCGCGAAATACCCACCATGCTCGACTATCGCACCCACGTGGAGAAAGGCTCCATGTTCAACACTCCGCCTGTGGTGCCCATCTACTGCGCTCTGGAAAACCTGCGCTGGATCAAGAAACAGGGTGGAGTAGAGGCAATGGACAAGCTGGCTCATCAGCGTGCCGAAATCGTGTATGGCGAAATAGACCGCAACAAGCTCTTCGTAGGTACAGCCAAGGAAGAAGACCGTTCGTTGATGAACCTCTGCTTCGTGATGGCTCCCGAATATAAGGAACTGGAGAAGGAATTCCTCGACTTTGCCACCAGCAAGGGCATGGTGGGCGTGAAAGGACATCGATCGGTGGGTGGCTTCCGTGCCAGCTGCTACAATGCCCAGACCATTGAGGGCTGCCAGGCTCTGGTGGCTTGCATGAAGGAATTTGAGGCCAACCACTAATCATCATCGTTAAAAAAACAAATTTCAAGACTGACATGAAGATTCTTGTAGCTACAGAAAAGCCTTTCGCAGCTGCTGCCGTGGAAGGCATTCGCAAGGAAGTAGAAGCTGCCGGCAATGAGCTGGCCCTGCTGGAGAAATATACCGAGAAGGCCCAGTTGCTGGAAGCTGTGAAAGATGCCGACGCGCTCATCATCCGTTCCGACAAGGTGGATGCCGAGGTGCTCGATGCAGCCAAACAGCTGAAGATTGTGGTGCGCGCTGGTGCGGGCTACGACAACATCGACCTGGCTGCTGCCACGGCTCACAACGTGGTGGCCGAGAATACACCGGGACAGAACTCCAACGCCGTGGCCGAACTCGTGTTCGGACTGCTGGTGATGACCGTTCGCGGCTTCTACAATGGCAAGAGCGGAAGCGAATTGCTGGGCAAGAAGCTGGGCATCCTGGCCTTTGGAAACGTTGGCCGAAACGTGGCCCGCATTGCCAAGGGGTTCGGAATGGATGTCTATGCCTATGATGCCTATTGCCCTGCCGAGGTGATTGAGAAGGCCGGCGTGCATGCGGTGGAGAATCAGGACGCGCTCTTCGAGACTTGCGACGTGGTTTCGCTCCATATTCCCGCTACGGCTGAGACCAAGCAGAGCATCAACTATGCTCTCGTGGGGAAGATGAAGAAAGGCGGTATTCTGGTCAACACGGCCCGCAAGGAAGTGATCAATGAGCCCGAACTCATCAAGCTGATGCAGGAGCGCGAAGACCTGAAGTTCGTCACCGACATCAAGCCCGATGCCGACGCCGACTTCGCTCAGTTCGAGGGCCGCTATTTTGCCACGCCCAAGAAGATGGGTGCCCAGACAGCTGAGGCAAACATCAACGCCGGCATTGCTGCGGCCAGGCAAATCAATGCCTTCTTCGCAAATGGCGACACGAAGTTCCAGGTGAATAAGTAGGAGATTCTCAAGTTTTTTTCTCTATAAGAGTAAAGAGGAGCAGAAGTTGCAAAGTCAACTACTGCTCCTCTTCTTCATTATTTGTATTCCTCCCAGCTCTTGATGTCGATGTCGTCGAGGCTTGTGGTGCAGAAGGCATTGATGAAGGCACTGGCCAGTCGACTGTTGGTGATGAGCGGCACGTTGAGGTCGATGGCCGCCCGGCGTATCTTATAGCCGTTGGAAAGCTCATGGCTCGTGAGGTTCTTGGGAATGTTCACCACCATGTCGATCTTGTGCTGATGGAGCATGTCGAGCGCCTGGGGCTCGCACCCTTCTTCCGACGGCCAGTGCACCAGGGTGTTGGCCACGCCATTGTCGGTGAGATAGCGCGAAGTGCCTCCCGTGGCATAGAGCTCATAACCGTGGTCTACCAGCATGCGGGCCGCGTCGAGCATCTCGGCTTTCTGCTTGGCCGAACCCGTGGAGAGGAGCACTGTCTTGGCGGGTATGCGGTGGCCCACGGAGAGCATCGACTTGAGGAGCGCCGTGCTGGTGTCGTCGCCCAGACAACCCACCTCGCCGGTGGAGGCCATGTCGACGCCCAGCACGGGGTCGGCCTTCTGGAGCCGGTTGAACGAGAACTGCGACGCCTTGATGCCCACGTAGTCGAGGTCGAAGAGATTCTTGTGGGGCTTCTCGACGGGCAATCCCAGCATGACGCGCGTGGCCAGGTCGATGAGGTTGATCTTGAGCACCTTGCTCACAAAGGGGAACGAGCGCGAAGCCCTCAGATTGCACTCGATGACCATGATGTCGTTGTCGCGGGCCATGAACTGGATGTTGAACGGCCCGCTGATGTGCAGTTCGCGGGCTATCTGTCTGCTGACGCGCTTGATGCGGCGCACGGTCTCTACATAAATCTTCTGCGGGGGAAACTGAATGGTGGCGTCGCCCGAATGCACGCCCGCAAACTCAATGTGCTCGCTGATGGCGTAGACAATGATTTCGCCGTCCCTGGCCACCGCATCCATTTCTATTTCCTTGGCGTGCTCAATGAAACGGCTCACCACCACGGGGTGCTCCGCGCTGACGTTGGCCGCCAGTTGGAGAAATTTCTCCAGCTCCTCCTGATTGGAGCATACGTTCATGGCAGCTCCGGAGAGCACATACGACGGGCGCACCAACACGGGGAATCCCACGCGGCCGATGAACTCCTGGATGTCGTCCATCGTGGTGAGGGCGCTCCATTCGGGCTGGTCTATCCCGTTGCGCTGGAGCATGGCCGAGAATTTGGCGCGGTCTTCGGCATTGTCTATGTCGTGGGCGCTTGTGCCAAGAATGGGCACGTGTTGCCCGTCGAGCCACATGGCCAGGTTGTTGGGTATCTGCCCGCCGGTGGAGAGCACCACTCCATGGGGGCATTCCAGGTCGATGATGTCCATGACGCGCTCGAAGGTGAGCTCGTCGAAATAGAGACGGTCGCACATGTCGTAGTCTGTGGAGACGGTTTCGGGATTATAGTTGATCATGATGCTCCGGTAGCCGTTGCTTCTGATGGTGTTGAGCGCCTGAACGCCGCACCAGTCGAACTCCACACTCGACCCTATGCGATAGGCTCCCGAGCCCAGCACGATGACGGCACGGTGGTCGTCGGGGAAGTCGATGTCGTGGAACGTGCTATGGTCGGTGGCGGGGTAGGTGAGATAGAGATAGTTGGTGACGGCGGGATATTCGGCTGCCATCGTGTCGATTTGCTTCACTACGGGCAGTATTCCCGCGGCCTTTCGCCACTTCCTCACCTCCAGTCCGGCCAGGTGCATGTCGTTCATGCAGGTTTCGAGTCCTATGGCTCGTGCTATCTGGAAATCGGTGAAGCCATATCTCTTGGCTTCGCCGAGCAGACGGGGACTGAGGTGGCTTAATATGGAATGTGGGTCGGAGCCATGGGCTTGTTTCAGTTCCTCGTCAATGTCGACGATGTGTTTCAGCTTATGGAGAAACCAGCGGTCAATCTTCGTCAGTTGATGAATGCGGTCGATGTCGTAGTGGGGCAGGTGCATGGCCTTTGAAATGATGAAGATGCGCTTGTCGGTAGGTTCGCGCAGGGCGGCGTCGATGTCGGGAATCACGAGTTCCTTGTTCTCCACGAATCCGTGCATGCCCTGTCCAATCATGCGGAGGCCCTTCTGGATGGCTTCCTCGAAGGTGCGCCCGATGGCCATCACCTCGCCCACCGACTTCATGCTCGATCCAAGTTCCTTGTCAACGCCGTGGAACTTGGAAAGGTCCCAGCGCGGAATCTTGCACACCACGTAGTCGAGCGCGGGCTCAAAGAAAGCCGTGGTGGTTTTTGTCACCGAATTGTTGAGCTCGAAGAGTCCATAGCCCATGCCCAGTTTGGCCGCCACGAAAGCCAGCGGATAGCCCGTGGCCTTGCTGGCAAGGGCCGACGACCGGCTGAGGCGGGCGTTCACCTCGATGACGCGATAGTCTTCGGATTGCGGGTCGAGCGCATATTGCACATTGCATTCCCCGACGATGCCTATGTGACGTATGATTTTGATGGCCAGTGCGCGCAATTTATGGTATTCCGAGTTGGTGAGCGTCTGCGAGGGGGCAATGACGATGCTCTCGCCCGTATGGATGCCCAGGGGGTCGAAGTTTTCCATGTTGCATACCGTGATGCAATTGTCGTAGCGGTCGCGCACCACTTCATATTCTATTTCCTTCCAGCCCTTGAGGCTCTTCTCAACGAGCACCTGGGGCGAAAACGAGAAGGCCTTCTCGGCCAGCCGGTTCAGTTCGGCCTCATTGTCGCAGAAGCCGGAGCCGAGACCGCCCAGCGCGTAGGCCGCTCTCAGGATGACGGGGTAGCCCAGGGAGCGTGCTGCGCGGCGTGCCTGCTCCAAGTTTTCGCAGGCCTCGCTCTTGATGGTCTTCACGCCAATCTCGTTGAGCTTCTCCACGAATAGTTCGCGGTCTTCTGTGTTGATGATGGCTTCGACGGGCGTGCCGAGCACGCGGATGCCATATTTGCTGAGCACGCCGCTCCGATGGAGTTGCACTCCGCAATTGAGCGCTGTCTGCCCTCCAAAGGCGAGCAGAATGCCGTCGGGACGTTCCTTCTCAATGACGCGCTCCACGAAGTAGGGCTGCACGGGCAGGAAATATATCCTGTCGGCCACGCCTTCGGATGTCTGCACCGTGGCAATGTTGGGATTGATGAGCACCGTCTCCACGCCTTCCTCGCGCAGGGCTTTCAATGCCTGCGAGCCTGAGTAGTCGAACTCTCCTGCTTCTCCTATTTTCAAGGCTCCGCTTCCGAGGAGCAATACTTTCTTTATGTTGTTGTCTTTCATTTCTTCTTTCGTGTTGGTTTTCTTAGAATGCAAGTTTTTGGTTGTTGTTGTTCAGGGCTTCCACGAATCGGTCGAACACGAACTCGGTGTCAACGGGTCCGGAGCATGCTTCGGGGTGAAACTGGCACGAAAACCAGGGGTTGCTCTCATGGCATATTCCCTCATTGGAGGCGTCGTTCATGTTGACAAACAGTTCTCTCCACTCCTTGCCCAGCGAAGCGCTCTCCACGGCGTAGCCATGGTTCTGGCTGGTGATGAAGCATCTGTTGGTGCCCACCAAGCGCACCGGTTGGTTGTGCGACCGATGGCCGTACTTCAGTTTGTAGATGTGGGCTCCGGCGGCTTTGGCCAGTAGCTGGTTTCCCATGCAAATGCCGCAGATGGGCTTCCTTGAGATGGACAACTGGCGGCGGATGATGTCCACAGCTTCCTCACACATGTCAGGGTCGCCCGGTCCGTTGGCCAGGAACAGACCGTCGAAGTGCATCGATGTGTAGTCATGATTCCAGGGCACGCGAATCACTTCGAGCCCCCTGTTGACCAGGCATCTGATGATGTTGTTCTTCACGCCGCAATCCACGAGCACCACCTTCTTGCCGGCGCCTTCGTTGTAGCGTATGATTTGCTTGCAGCTGACACGGTCTACGAAGTTCACGCCCTCGTATTGTGCGTCGGGGATGGTGGTGGGGTCGTCGTCGAGAATGATCTTGCCCATCATCACTCCGCTTTCCCTGAGCACCTGTGTCAGCCGTCGCGTGTCGATGCCCGTAATGCCCGTCACCTTCTCGCGCTTGAGCCATTGGCTGAGGCTCTCCACGGCATTCCAGTGGCTGTATTCTTCACTGTAGTCGGCCACGATGAGCGCCGAGACATAGATGCGGTCGCTCTCCATGTAGCGGGCCATGCCGTTGTCGGCCCAGGTGTGGGGCGGCACGCCGTAGTTGCCCACGAGCGGGTAGGTGAGCACCATCATCTGGCCGGCATACGAGGGGTCGGTGAGGCTCTCGGTGTATCCCGTCATGGCCGTGTTGAACACCACTTCGCCAGCCACGGCCTGGTCGTAGCCGAATGACTGGCCATGGAAGGCCGTTCCGTCTTCCAATAGCAACGTTGCTTTCTTCATTTCCTGATTATTCATTTTTGTGTTGTATTGTTATTGTTGGTCAAGCTTGCGCGAGTCATGAAAAAAGGCGAACCGTCAATGACGATTCGCCTCAAATAACTATTCCACCGTGACCGATTTGGCCAGGTTCCTGGGTTGGTCTACGTCTTTGCCCTTGCAGATGGCAATGTGGTAGGCCAGGAGTTGCAGGGGGATGGTGGCAATGAGCGGCTCGAGACACTCCAGCGTGTCGGGCAGTTCTATCACCTCGTCGGCTATCTGGCTGATGGTCTCGTCGCCTTTGGAGACGAGTGCAATCACCTTCCCGTTTCGGGCTTTTATCTCTTGTATGTTCGATAGCACCTTCTCATACATGGCGTTGTGGGTGGCAATGACCACCACGGGCATGTCGGAGTCGATGAGGGCTATGGGGCCGTGTTTCATTTCGGCGGCGGGATAGCCTTCGGCGTGGATGTAGCTTATCTCCTTGAGTTTCAAAGCGCCTTCGAGTGCAACGGGGTAGCTGAATCCGCGGCCCAGATAGAGGAAGTTGCTGGCGTAGGTGAAGACGAGGCTCAGGTCGGCTATCGTGTCGTTGAGCTTGAGCACCTCCTGCATCTTGGCGGGAATGGCGTTGAGTTCCTTCACGATGCTTACATATTCCTCGTGTCCTATGGTGCCCTTGGCCTTGGCCAGTGCCAGTGCGAACATGGTGAGCACGGTCACCTGCCCTGTGAAGGCTTTGGTTGAGGCGACGCCAATCTCCGGCCCCACGTGTATGTAGGAGCCCGTGTCGGTGGCTCGCGGTATGCTCGAGCCGATGGCGTTGCAGATGCCATAGATGAAGGCTCCCTTCTTCTTGGCCAGTTCCACGGCGGCCAGCGTGTCGGCAGTTTCTCCGCTTTGCGAGATGGCTATCACCACGTCGGTATTGCCTACCACGGGGTTGCGGTATCTGAACTCCGAGGCATATTCCACCTCCACCGGTATGCGACAGAGGTTCTCAATGGTTTGTTTGCCTATGAGCCCTGCGTGCCATGAAGTGCCGCATGCCACGATGATGATTCGCTTGGCGGCGAGCAGCTGGCGGCGATAGTCTATCACGGCGCTCAGCGTCACGTTGTCGGCTTCGAGATTGATGCGGCCGCGCATGCAGTTGGTGATGCATTCGGGTTGCTCGAAGATTTCCTTCAGCATGAAGTGGGCGTAGCCACCCTTTTCTATCTGTCCCAGGTTGATGTCTACCGTCTTCACCTCGGGAATGAGCTCACGGTTGTCGATGTCGGCCACCTTCAGTTCCTCGCCGCTCTTGATGAGGGCTATGCATCCGTCCTCCAGATAGACCACCTGGTCGGTGTATTCGATGATGGGGCTTGCGTCGGAGCCGATGAAGAATTCGTCGTTGCCGATTCCCACCACGAGGGGGCTTTGCTTGCGTGCGGCAATGATTTGCTCGGGTTGGCGGCGGTCGAGGAGGGCTATGGCATAGGCGCCTATCACCTGGTGGAGAGCCACCTGCACGGCCGACATGAGGTCGATGCCGTTGCTCTGCTGAACATATTCTATGAGTTGCACGAGCACCTCCGTGTCGGTGTCGGAGCGGAAGCTGACGCCCTTCTCCTGGAGGTTCTTCTTGATGTCGGCGTAGTTTTCAATGATGCCATTGTGGATGATGGCCAGATTCTTCGACTCCGAGTAGTGGGGGTGGGCGTTCACCGACGATGGCTCCCCGTGGGTGGCCCATCGGGTGTGGGCAATTCCCACTGTGCCTGCCGTTTGCTTGTCGGAGCAGTAGGTTTCCAAATCGCTCACCTTGCCCTTGGTCTTATATATACGAAGCTCCCCATTCTCATCAAGGAGGGCAACGCCGGCCGAATCGTAGCCACGATATTCGAGCCGCTTGAGTCCTTTGATCAGAATGGGGAACGCTTCCCG
>CAMOPD010000054.1 GCA_946622085.1 uncultured Prevotellaceae bacterium
CCTGCCCACGACGGCCAGCAAGAAGACACCCAGATGGTGGTGTTTGTGCCTTGGACTGTTCCTGGCGACGTAGTTGACTTGCAGGTACGGCGCAAGAAACACAGCTTCATGGAGGCCGAAGCCGTCAGGTTTATACAATATAGTAATGTACGCGCGACGCCTTTCTGCCCCCACTTCGGCATCTGCGGAGGCTGCAAATGGCAGAATCTCCCCTACGACGAGCAGCTGAAGATGAAGCAGCGGCAAGTGTTCGACCAGCTCACTCGCATCGGCCATCTGCATCTGCCCCAGCCCGGCACCACCGACGAACAAGGTGTGGAGTTTCGTCCTATTCTGGGCTCGGTGAAGACGCGTGAATATCGCAACAAGCTCGACTTCGGTGCCAGCAACAGCCGCTGGCTCACCCTCGACGAAATCAAGAACGAGAGCCTCGAAATCACCGACCGCGACGCTTTGGGATTCCACATTACCGGAGCTTTCGACAAGATTCTCCACATCGCCGAGTGCCACCTCATGGACGAGTTGCAAAACCAGATACGCAACGAGATATTCAACTATGCCACCAGCCAAGGCTTCAGCTTCTTCGACCTGCGCGCCCAGACGGGATTGCTGCGCGACGTGATGATGCGCAATTCCAATACGGGCGAATGGATGGTGCTCATACAATTTCATTTCGAAGAGCCCGACGACCAGAAGAGAGCCGAGGCCATGCTTCAGCATCTGGCCGACCAGTTCCCGCAGATCAGTTCCCTGCTTTGGGTGGACAATCAGAAATGCAACGACACCTTTGGCGACCTGCCCGTGCACGTGTTCCGCGGCAACGACCACATCTTCGAAACCATGGAAGACCTGCGTTTCAAAGTGGGGCCCAAGTCGTTCTATCAAACCAACACCGAGCAAGCCTATCATCTCTATTCCGTGGTAAGAGAATTTGCCTTTTCAGGCTTCTCTGCTGACGACGGCCAGTCCCCCACCCCGCTCATCTATGATCTCTACACCGGCACAGGCACCATCGCCAATTTCGTGGCTCGCCAGGCCAGCAAAGTGGTAGGCATAGAATATGTGCCAGAGGCCATTGAAGATGCCAAGGTGAACTCCGAAGTCAATGGCATCAGCAATACGCTCTTCTTTGCCGGCGACATGAAAGACATCCTTACCGACTCGTTCATCGCCACCTACGGACGGCCCGACATCATCATCACCGACCCGCCCCGCGCCGGCATGCACCCCGACGTGGTGCAGACCATCATCAATGCCGCTCCCCGCCGCATTGTCTACGTCAGTTGCAATCCCGCCACTCAGGCCCGCGACCTGGAAGAGCTATGCCACTGCTACGCCATAAGCAAGATTCAGCCTGTAGACATGTTCCCCCATACGCCCCACGTGGAAAATGTGGTGCTGCTCGAAAAAAGGGATTCTTGATGCGTCAAGAATCCCTTTTTCCTACAATCTCCGTAAGTTCCAAAAGCCACGAGCTCTGGCAACCTCTCAGCCCCTCCTATTTGCAACAAAAACTGCACTTTCATAATATTGTCCATGGAAAAAGTATCATTCAACAGAAAACCATCACCACCGCATCCTCACACCAACAGGAATTAGGCTTCAGAATAGCGGCTTTATTATTTGTGAATTATTTTTACAAAACGGGAAAGCGCTTAGTCACTCTCTTTTAGTGAGCACGCCACTCACGATGAGTAAATGGCGTGCTTACGAGGCGTGAGTGGCGTGCTCACTACCCGTAAGTGGCGTCCTTACTACCCGATACTGATTTTCAGCACTTTACGGAGGGGTGCTTGGAGGGCTGAAAAAGTTGTGAAATTATTTTACAAAACGCCGACTTTTCCATGTACTGTTTAGTACGTCTCAAGTAGGAACGCGCCGAGGCGCGTCCGTATATCGAGGCAGCCAAACAGCAAATGGCATGATTACGAGCCACAGGGAGCGGGTGTGCATCATCAGAATGCCTATTTTTCGCAAGATAATCAGGCGTAAAGCCATGGATTTTCAAAGTCTTTTCGTATATTTGCAGTAGCAGAGAAGTTTTGCAGGCAAAACACTACGAAAAGAAATCATCTATTACCAATCACGACATGAAGATACTACATACAAGCGACTGGCACCTGGGACATACATTATATAATTATGACAGGACGGAAGAGCAGCAGGCCATGCTGGACCAGATGGCCGCCGTGGTGGCAGAGCAGAAGCCCGACGTATTTCTGCTGTGTGGCGACGTGTATCACACGCCTCAGCCATCGGCCGCCGTACAGACCATGCTTTCCGACGCCCTCGTCAGCATTCACCAGGCCCATCCGCAAATGGCCATCGTGATGACTGCCGGCAACCACGACAGTGGCGCAAAGCACGAGATTTTCCGCACGCCCTGGCGGGCGCTGAACGTATATGCCATAGGACAACTCGAGAAGGAAACGCCCTTACACCACATCATCGAGATAGCTGGCAAGGGATTCATTGTGGCTGTGCCCTATGTGAACGAAAGGAACTTGCCCGACGGGTTCTTTCAGCAACTGCTCGACCGAGTGGCGGAAAGAAACACGGCCGGGCTGCCCGTAGTGATGATGGCCCATACAACGGTGAGAGGATGCGACTTCACGGGGCACGACCATGCCACGGAGTTTGCCGTGGGAGGCATCGACTCGCTGGACCTGCAGCAGTTGGGCGATGGCTACGACTACCTGGCACTCGGTCATATTCACCACGGGCAGTTTGTTCATAGTGGACGGCACAACGTGAGATATTGCGGCACGCCGGTGCCCGTGAGTTTCGACGAATCATACAGCCACTCCGTGAGCATGGTGGAGATTGAAAGACATGGGGCAAGCCCGAAGGTGCAGGAAATAGAGATTCTGAATCCTCACCCACTGGTGACCCTGCCCACCGCCGGAATGGCCTCTTGGGACCAAGCCAAGGAACTGCTGGCAGCGTTCCCCCACGACATAGCGGCCTACATCCGGCTGAACGTGGAGATTGACGATTACCTGCCCGCTGAGGCCCATCAGGAGGCAGCACGACTGACCGAGGACAAGCGATGCCGCTTCTGCCATATCAATGCCAGGCGGAGGGCGGCTGCCAAGAACGATACCGAGGTGCTGAGCGTGCAGGAATTCCAGGCAGAAGAGCCTATAGAGATTGCCCGACGCTATGCTGAATTTGCCGGCATTGGCTTCGACGAGAACATGACCGCCATGTTTAACGAGGCCATGAGGGAAGTGAAAGATGAGAATTGAGAATTGAAAGACACAACAATCAAGAGCCATGAAACTGCAGAAACTGACCATACACAACATTGCATCGATAGAAGATGCCACGATAGACTTTGAAGCCCAGCCACTGGCCGGAAGCGAAGTATTCCTGATAACAGGTAAGACAGGTGCCGGAAAGTCTACCATACTGGACGCCATCTGTCTGGCGCTCTTTGCCGACACGCCAAGGCTGGAAGACACCAAGATGCAGGGTGACACCATAGACGCTGACAACAAGATAGCCATTGACGACCCGCGCCAGCTGATGCGCAGGAACACGGGCGAGGCCTTCGTGAAACTCGTCTTCACGGGAAGCAACGGCATTGGCTATGAAGCCGTGTGGAAGGTGTGGCGATCGAGAAACAAACCGACGGGCAACCTGCAAGGCAAATCGTGGAGCCTGAAGAATCTGGAAACCGACTTCACATACACCAAGGACACTGAGATAAAAACTGAAATGAAGTCGGCCATCGGACTGGACTTCAACCAGTTCTGCCGAACCACCATGCTGGCACAAGGCGAGTTTACGCGCTTCCTGAACAGCAGGGACGAGGAGAAGGCCACCATCCTGGAGAAGATAACAGGGGTGGACATCTACACGAAGGTGGGCAAGAAAATATATGAGCTGACGGGCCAGAAGGAACAGCTATGGAAAGAGGCGCAGCGGAAGATAGAAGGCACCCGCACGCTGACAGACGAAGAGGTGGCTGCCAAGAAAGAGGAAGTGGCTGCCCTGGATGCTGAATACAGCAGGGTGAAGGCCACGGCCGATGCTGACAGGGCAAAGGCTGACTGGCTGAAGGCTGATGCCGAACTGGCAAAGGCTGTGGCCAGCACAACAGAGGAATACAGAAAGGCCTTGGCCACAGTGGAAAGCGACGACTTCAAGGCTAAGGAAACGACGGTGATGCAATGGAACGCCACGATAGAAGCCCGTAACTGGCTGGTGGCAAAGCAGGAAGCGGAAAGGAGCGAAAAACGGCTGAAGCAGGCGCTGGCGACATTGGCTGTCGGCTATGCCGACGTGCTCGGCGGCCTGGCCTATGCCGAACAAGAGCGGCGGAAGACGGCGGAAGACATCAGGGCCGTCATCGCCCTCATTGAGAGCGAGAAGCTCGAGGCTGGCGTCTATGAGAATGCACAGGCCATTGACGGATATATGACCGCCATCGCCGATGGCCGAAAGAAAATGGAGGCGAGCCAACTCAACATCAACCAAGAGAACAAGGCGCTGGCCGAACAACTGCAGCCGGCACTCGACAAGGCGCAAAGGGACGTAGAAGAGGTACAAACGGCTTTAACCAAGCAGGAAACAGACCTGAAACACAGGGAAGAAGACTTGGCAAAGCTACATCTTGACGAACTGAGGAAGCAACACGATAAAGTCAGGGAACTGCTGCAAAGCATAGCCACCGCAAACCTGCACATGGAATTGCTCGCAACAGAAAAGGAGCGCAGGGCCAAGACAGCCAGAGAGCTTAGCAACACGCTGGCCGAGACTGGCAAAAAGCAAAAACAGGCGTCTTCGATGGCTCCACAGATACACGACGCCAAGGTGAAGATGGAAGACAGGAAGGAATTGCTCGACAAGCAGAGCGACACCATAGACAAGTTTGCCAAGACGCTGCGCCAAAAGCTGAAGGTGGGCGACGTATGCCCTGTCTGCCTGCAGGAAATCAAGCACCCACTGCCTCACGAGGCGGAGTTGGCCCGGCTCGTTAGTTCACTGAAAGAAGCCTATGATGAAGCAGAGAAAACATACAAGAATCTGGTAGAACAGAAGAACAAGCTGGATGCAGAGATTCTGGCTGCCACAAAGGCATATCAGACGGCTAAGGAAAAATTTGAGAAGGACCAATCGGTTGAGGCCGCTGCACAGAAAGTGGCCGATGCCTGCAAGGCATGCGGACTGGACGCTCTGGCCGACAACACGGCCGAAATGCTGAAATCGCTGAAGATGAAGGCTGAAACTGAAAGGCAGGAGCTCGGAACCAAAATTGCAGAAGGAGAAGAACAGGAAAAAGCCATCAGAAAGCAAAACAAGAACATAGCGAAGCTGCGCCAGGAACTGGAAGGGCTGAAAAGCTCCTTGCAAAAGGCACAGCAGGACATCAGCAACTGCAAGGGACGCATGGCCACTCAGCAAGAACTCATCAGGACAAAAAAGGACGAAATAGCACGGGCCGAAGAACAAGCAGCCTCGCTCATCACAGGGCAATGGACTACCGACTGGAGAATTCATCCCGAAGCGTTTTCTGCCGAGCTGAAGAGGCGGGCCGACAGCTATCAGAAGAACACTCAGCGGAAACAGGCACTTGACACGCAACTGGAGAAAATGACACACGAGGGCCTGATGGTTGAAGAAGTGACGAAGGAGATTTGCCTGCTGATGCCCTCATGGCAAGAAGTAGGAGCTGCCGCCACCAGGCCGATGACCGACCTGCTGAAGAAAGCCAACAACGTGAAAAGCAGCCTCTCGACGGCTCTCGTGCAGCTGAAACAGGCCAGCGAAAAGCTGAGCGACAACAGCCAGCAGATAGAACTCTTCCTGGAGAGCCATGCCGACATCAGCACCGAACGGCTCTCAGCGCTCAACGACAGGACACCGCACGACATCTCCCACATGAATGCAGAACTTGAAGCCGACAAGAACAAAGTGCTCACCAAGAAGACTTTAATGGAAGAAGCGGCAAGGAAGCAAAACGAACACCAGCAGGCAAAACCCGAGTTGGAGGAAGAGTGCACCATGGAGAAGCTGGATGTACTCGTCAAGGAAAACGAGAAGTTGCTGAGCGGCATTTCGGAGAAGAAAGGAGCCGCCACCCAAGAGCTGAAAGCCGACGAGAAAAACAAGAAAGAGCTGGGCTCGCTCATGGAAGATGCCGACAAGAAGCGCAACGACTACCAGAAATGGAGCCGGCTGAACCAGCTCCTTGGCGATGCTGAGGGCAAGAAGTTCAGGAAGATTGCCCAAAGCTATGTACTCAACAGCCTGATACATTCGGCCAACAGCTATATGATGACGCTGACCGACCGATATACGCTGAAGGTGGCTCCCGGCACCTTCGTCATTTCGATAGAAGATGCCTATCAAGGCTACACCTGCCGCGCGGCGAGCACCATCTCAGGCGGTGAGAGTTTCCTGGTGTCGCTCTCGCTGGCCCTTGCCCTGAGCGACATCGGGCAGCAGCTGGCCGTAGACACGCTGTTCATCGACGAAGGCTTCGGCACGCTCAGCGGTGAACCCTTGCAAAATGCCATCAACACGCTGCGCTCACTGCACAACAAGTCGGGCCGCCACGTGGGCATCATCAGCCACGTGGAGGAACTGCAGGAGCGCATCCCTGTTCAGATACAGGTGATTCAAGAAGCCAACCACTCCAGTAGCAGGGTGAATGTGGTTTCGTTCGGCTCGTCGTGAGCAAGCCGAAGCAACCTGACGCTACAGGCAAATGGACATGCCCGCATGGCGGGCACTAATCATTTGAACATCTTTTGAAACCTTTTTTCAGCAAAATGTATTGCACATTTCGTTTTTTTCTTTATCTTTGCCACATATAATCTTAAAAATAGTATCATGAGAAAGAAATTATTGGTTTTAGCCCTTGCATTGTTTGCAGTAGTTGCTGCAAACGCCCAACAGCAAGACAAGAAATGGTATGACAACATCAAGTTCAGCGGCTATGGCATGCTGCAGTATCAGGGACAAGACAAGGACGGTGCGGAGGAAAACACGTTCAACCTGCGACTTCTGCGTATGATTCTCGACGGCAAGATTGGCGAGTTCGACTGGCGTGCCCAGATACAAGGCACCAACGCAAAGGGTCCCGGCGAGCCCACCGTGCAGCTGGTTGACCTCTACACCGAATGGGTGAAATACAAGGAGGCCCGCATCAGAGTGGGCCAGTTTAAGCGCCCGTTCACCTTTGAAAACCCCACCCACCCCATTACGCAGGGATGGTACTCCTATGCACAGGTGGTGAACGCCCTATCGGGATTTGGCGACCGTGCCGGCGAGAAGTCGTCGGGTGGCCGCGACATTGGCATTCAGCTGCAAGGCGACCTGCTGCCCACAGCCAGCGGACGCCGGCTGCTGCACTATCAGGTGGGCGTGTTCAACGGTGAAGGCATCAACACGAAAGACAAGAATCAGCAGAAAGACATCATCGGCGGCCTATGGGTAATGCCCGTGGCCGGCGTGCGCGTGGGTGCCTTCGGATGGACGGGCAGCCATGGCAAGATGGTCAATCCGCTGACCAATGCCACCTGCAACGTGAAGCTCAATCGCTATGCGCTCTCGGCTGAGTATGACAAGGACGAGTTCACCTTCCGCGCTGAATACATCCACAGCCAGGGATGGGGCGCCGAGAAAGTGGGCAGCAATGTCATCGACTACAACAAAGGCAAGTTGGCCGACGGTTTCTATGCCTTTGGCATCGTGCCCGTGGTGAAGTCGAAGCTGCATGCCAAGGCGCGCTACAATCTCTATCGCGAGCAGAAGGAATGGAGCACCTCGAAGACCATGTATGAGGTAGGTCTGAACTACTTCTTCTCGAAGAACCTGCAGCTCAACACCGAGTTTGCCCGCGTGAACGAACGCGCCACCGACTCAAACTACAACTTCTGGGACGTGGAACTCGACTTCAGGTTCTGAGAAAAACAAACTAGGAAAACTAGGACTCCTAGGAACACCTAGGAAATCCTAGGAAATCCTAGGAAATCCTAGGAAATCCTAGGAACACCTAGGACAACCAGATAATTACCAACCCCCAAAAACAAAAAAACAACTATGTCAATTCCTGCAGTATTCTGGCTCGTGCCCATCGCATCGATTGTGGCACTGTGCATGGCCTGGTATTTCTTCTCGCAGATGATGAAGGAATCGGAAGGCACTCCGCGCATGGCGGAGATTGCAAGCCACGTGCGCAAAGGCGCCATGGCCTATCTCAAACAGCAGTACAAAGTAGTACTCTACGTGTTTATTGTTCTGGCCATTATCTTTGCCTTCATGGCCTATGTGCTTCATGTGCAGAACCCATGGGTTCCGTTCGCCTTCCTCACGGGAGGTTTCTTCTCGGGACTGGCTGGATTCTTCGGCATGAAGACCGCCACATACGCCTCTGCGCGCACAGCCAATGCTGCACGCCAAAGCCTTGACGGCGGACTGAAGGTTGCTTTCCGCTCAGGTGCCGTGATGGGACTCACCGTGGTGGGTCTGGGCCTGCTCGACATCGCCATCTGGTTTGTGGTGCTCAACGGACTCACCGACGAGTCGCTCATTGCCATCACCACCACCATGCTGACCTTCGGTATGGGAGCCTCTACACAGGCACTCTTTGCCCGTGTGGGAGGCGGCATATACACCAAGGCCGCCGACGTGGGCGCCGACATCGTGGGTAAGGTGGAAGCCGACATTCCAGAAGACGACCCGCGCAACCCCGCTACCATTGCCGACAACGTGGGCGACAACGTGGGCGACGTGGCTGGCATGGGTGCCGACCTCTATGAGAGCTATTGCGGAAGTATTCTCTCTACCGCTGCCCTGGGTGCTGCCGCCTTTGCCGTGGCAGGCACAGAATTGCAACTCAAGGCCGTCATTGCCCCAATGCTGATTGCAGCCGTGGGCGTATTCCTCTCGCTGTTGGGCATATTCCTCGTGCGCACCAAGGAAGGTGCTTCGATGCACGACTTGCTCAAGTCGCTCTCGCTGGGCACCAATGTCTCGGCCGTGCTCATCGCCGTGGCCACCTTTGCCATACTCTACCTGCTGGGCGTTGAGAACTGGCTCGGACTGTCGTTCTCGGTGATTTCGGGTCTGGCAGCCGGTGTCATCATCGGACAGGCCACCGAGTACTACACCTCGCACAGCTACAAGCCGACACAGAAGATTTCGGAAGCAGGCCTCACAGGATCGGCCACCGTCATCATCAAGGGCATCGGCACAGGCATGATTTCCACCTGCATACCGGTCATCACTATCGGCGTAGCCATTCTGATGAGCTACATGTGTGCCAACGGTTTCGACCTCTCGATGTCGTCACAGAGCCTTGCCCACGGACTCTACGGAGTGGGTATCGCTGCTGTGGGCATGCTCTCGACACTGGGCATCACGCTGGCCACCGACGCTTACGGCCCCATTGCCGATAATGCGGGCGGAAATGCCGAAATGAGCGAACTGGGCGAAGAGGTTCGCCATCGCACCGACGCTCTCGACGCCCTGGGCAACACCACAGCCGCCACGGGCAAGGGCTTCGCCATCGGGTCGGCCGCACTCACGGCTCTGGCCCTGCTGGCCTCCTACATTGAGGAAATCAAGATTGCCATGGAGCGTGCCGACGTGATGATGACCAACGTGAAGGGCGAAGCCATCAGCGCCGCCCAGGCCACCATCCCCGACTTCATGAACTTCTTCCAGGTGAACCTGATGAACCCGAAGGTGCTCGTGGGTGCCTTCATCGGTGCCATGGCCGCCTTCCTGTTCTGCGGACTCACCATGGAGGCCGTGGGACGTGCCGCCCAGAAGATGGTGGAGGAAGTGCGCCGCCAGTTCCGCGAGATTGCGGGCATTCTGGAAGGCAAGGCCACGCCCGACTACGGCTCATGCGTGGAGATCTCCACCCGTGCCGCTCAGCACGAGATGATATTCCCCAGCATCCTGGCCATCGTCATCCCCATCATCGTAGGCTGTCTGCTGGGCGTTGCCGGCGTGCTTGGACTGCTGGTCGGCGGACTGTCGTGCGGCTTCACGCTGGCCGTGTTCATGGCCAATGCTGGCGGAGCGTGGGACAATGCCAAGAAGAACGTAGAGGAAGGCAACTTTGGCGGCAAGGGCTCGTTTGCCCATAAGGCCACCATCGTGGGCGACACCGTAGGCGATCCGTTCAAGGACACCAGTGGCCCCAGCCTCAACATTCTCATCAAGCTCATGTCGATGGTTAGCATCGTCATGGCAGGCCTGACCGTTGCGTTCATTTAAAATTGTTTAAATTTAACCCTGCAAAGATTGTTTTACAAGTAAAAGCATTACCTTTGCAGGGTTAAGCTGTCTAAATATCTTTGAAAGAGATTATTAGCAATGAGTTCAGACAAAGACTTAAGCCAAAATACAGAGCATCACCACCACCATCACCACCATCACAGTAGTGAGAAGAAAAAGAAATCATCTTCATCGGCTGATGGTTTGGGCAGACGCTATCTGCCATCGGTAAAGAAAAGGAAGCAAATAGAAAAGGTTTTGTTTACCGTTCTTACCATTGTTGCCATACTCATATTTGCCATTCTTGGCTATGTGATGTATTTCGACGTCAGATAAACCATATTTTGGCGAACATAAAAAAGCAGGAAGCGGACCGATGAATATCATCTGTCCGCTTCCTGCTTTTCATTCTTATGGGCCATGCCTCGAGTGCCCCTACTTCTTCGTCTTGGTCACTCTGAACCAGTCGGCATCCACCCATCCCCGGCCAGTCTTTCCGGCAGGTTCCACTGAGAGGAAGCCCATCTTTGCACCAATCCATTTGCCTTCCTTCATGCGGAACGTGTCGCCCGCCAGACGGAACGACTTGCCATCTTGACTCCAAAGGAACTGACACTGACCATCGCTGACCACCAAGCGCAAATAGATATCGGCATGAATGGCCGGCTGATAGTCTGTCTTGTCAACAGCTGATGGCTTGAGCGAAGCAATCTCCTGAATGGTCTCTGGCCGGCCTTTCTCTGCATTCACACAAGTAACGCGCAGAAGCTTGAAGGCATTGCCCACACGTTTAAGCACCAGTGCACTGTAGTCAATGCCCATCATGATGAGGCCGCCCATCTGATTTTCGCTCTTGGCCGTCAGCCGGAGCTTGGCCGTAGCGGTGAAATCGTCGGCAGGCGTCTTTTGCAGGAGCATGTTGGGCACTTCCCAAAGATTCACAAACGATTCACTCAACTTATGGTTGTAGATGCGCATGGTGCCAAAAGCCGTGGGCATGCCGAACTTCTGGTCGTAATTGGCGTGCCATTGCCATTGCAGTCCCAACACTGGCCGATCGAACTCATCGCTCTCCACAGGATTGACGATAAGCGAAGAATTGCTTTGGGGCTTTCTGTATTTCAAAACGGGTTCCCCCTTATGCCCCATGACAGGCCAGCCACTTGACCAGTCAACGGGCTGTAGGTGAACCACGCGCCCATAGGCCTCTTTGTCCTGAAAATGCAGGAACCAGTCTTCGCCAAAGGCCGTATGCACCCATCCACCCTGATGAGGCCCGTTCACACTGGTCTTGCCCTGACTGAGCACCACACGCGACTCGTAGGGTCCAAAGGGCGACTTGGAACGCATGGCCAGCTGGAAGCCAGTGGGCACACCGCCTGCCGGGCACATAATCCAGTACCAGCCGTCGCGCTTATAGAACTTGGGGCCTTCGCATGTATGGTTGGCCGTGCCATTGCCGTCGAAGACGATAACCGGCTGGCCTATGGCATGGGTACCGTCGGCCGACATTTCGCGCACGGTGAGCACCGAGGCAAAGCGAGCGCGGGAGTTGGCCCATCCGTTGACCAGATAACAACGGCCGTCGTCGTCCCAAAGCGGTGTGGTGTCAATCATGCCTTCACCAGGAATAACGCAGAGCGGCTTGCTCCACTCTCCGGCAGGATTCTTGGTCTTCACCATGAAGACGCCATAGTCGGGATCGCCCCAATAAATGTAGAATTCGCCTTGATGATAACGAATGCTTGGAGCCCAGATGCCTTTGCCATGAGCAGGACGAGAGAAGGCCTCGCTGGGTTCAAGTTCTTTTACAGCATAGCCGATTATCTCCCAGTTAACCAGGTCTTTAGAATGGAGAACGGGCAGACCTGGTATACACTGAAATGAACTGGCCGTAAGATAATAGTCTTCGCCGACGACGCACACATCGGGGTCGCTGTAATCGGCATTGATGACGGGATTGGTGTACGTGCCGTCGCCATTGTCGGGCGACCACACCTCTGAGCGATATTGCGCAAAGAGCAGCGATGGCACAAAGAGCAGAATGATGATTAGTTTTTGT
>CAMOPD010000055.1 GCA_946622085.1 uncultured Prevotellaceae bacterium
GCCACTCACGCCTCGTAAGCACGCCATTTACTCATCGTGAGTGGCGTGCTTACTTAAGGAGAGCCTACGGGTGTTTCCTTGTTTTGTAAAGAAAATTCACAAAACAAAGCCGTCGTTCCGAAGGCTGATTCCGGCTGATGTGCGGATTTCTTTTGCCGTGATGAAGCGTTTTGTTTCCGGCGAGCTGACAAGAAACGATAGTTTTTCGCCCAGAAGCTTGCAACTTTGTTCTTTTTTGTTTATCTTTGCGGCCGCAAAGCGAATCATCGGGAGCCCGTAGAGGCTCAGGAGTGGCCGCTGAGAAGAAATCAATCAAGGGGTTGACATGGATTAGACGGCAGGATGAGATGGTACGTAAGCACGCGGAGGCTCGTTGGCTACCTCCTAAAACTGAGTGAACAAACAATTAATTGGCAACAACAAGTATGCTCTCGCTGCTTAATCGAAGCACAGTAGATTATGAGCTTAATTCCGTCACCAGGTGATGGAACGAGACATCGCTCCAAGGATGTTGTTCCGAATCCAAGGATCAAGCGGTGCAGATAAATCGGAAATAGCGTCGGCGTGCCTCGCCGTCGGCGTGAAATTCAGAGGATAAGGCAGTAGTTGGTGGTCCAGGTCTTGCTGCTGCTCGAAAACCGAAGTCTGGAATAAGCGTGTAGAAAGCGTATGGTTTCCCTGTGCGGACGCGGGTTCAAATCCCGCCAGCTCCACTGAACGCGAAAGAGCCTGCTGAAATCAACCAGCAGGCTCTTTCGCGTTTTCTTTATTGGGAGGTGCGAGACCTTTGCTCGTTACATTGGTGCTGGCGCACCATCGGAACTTGCAAGCAAAGTTCCCTACGGCATCAGGGCTGCGTGCAAGTCAAATGTCTTAACTCCATAACTCCTTAACTTCTATTCCTCATTTCTTCCTTCGCCTGGCGTGCATAGTCGAACAGTGCCTGGGGCAGATGGCAATAGCCGGTGGGATTTTTGTCGAGATAGTCCTGATGGTATTCCTCGGCCGGGTAGAAATTCTCTAAGGGTTGCTTCTCCACGGCCAATGGCTGGTTGTGCTTCTGCTGCTCCCGGGCATAGGCCTCGTCGATGGTGGGCAGGTCGGCCGTGTCGGTGTAGTAGATGCCGGTGCGATATTGCGTGCCCTTGTCGTGGCCCTGCTGGTTGACGCTCAGCGGGTCGATGGCCTTGAAATAGAGGGCGAGGAGGAACTGCAGGCTCACCTCGTCGGGATTGTAAACCACGCGCACGGTCTCGGCAAATTGCGTCTTGTCGGTGCACACTTCCTCGTAGGTGGGGTCCTCGGTGATGCCGTTGGCATAGCCCACCTGCGTCTGCTTCACTCCGCTGATCTGCTTGAAATAATGCTCTGTGCCCCAGAAGCATCCACCGGCCAGATAGATTTCCCTCAGTGTGTGGGTATGGGTTGGTTCTTTTGTCATGGTTTGGCTTTTTGTTTGGTTTTGCTCACATTTGGCTGCAAAGCTAAGAAAATTTATCAAAATGGCGAAGAAGGCGGGGAAAAAACGCCCCCCGGGTGGCAAAAAGTGATGTCCGCGGCTCGTCGTTTCGCCTTTTTTGGCTATTTTTGCCTCCTGAAAAACAGCAAAACAACCACAAGCAATGACAGAAAAAGAGAAGATGCTGGCCGGCATGGTGTATTCAGCAGTCGATGCGGAACTGCTTCGCGAACTGAACGAGGTGAAAGACGTCATTCATCGTTATAATGCGCTCTTGCCTTCGGCCCGTGCTGAGCGGCTGGCCATCCTGAAAAGCCTGCTTGGCCATGTGGCCGACGACGAAGTGTTCATCAATCAGCCGTTCTACTGCGATTATGGCAAGCACATCAGCGTGGGGCGGCGTTTCTTTGCCAACTTCAACTTCACGGTGCTCGACGAGGCGCGCGTCACCATAGGCGACGACTGCTTTGTGGGACCCAATGTGAACATCTACACCGCTTGCCACAGCACTGACCCCTTTGAGCGCAACAGCCGGCGCGAGTGGGCATTGCCCGTCAACATTGGCCATAATGTGTGGATCGGCGGCAACGTCACCATCCTGCCGGGCGTCACCATTGGCGACAACGTGACCATCGGTGCCGGTTCGGTGGTGGTGAAGGACATCCCCTCGGGCGTGGTGGCTGCGGGCAATCCGTGCCGGATAGTGAAGAAGTTGGAACTAAAATAAAAGAGGAGAGAGCAATGGGAACAATCAATTCTGGAGCCGCGCTGGCCGATTATGTCCATCAGGTGGGCTTCCTGCCGCTCATCGATAGCGGCATCAGGGGCTTTTCGGCCATGGACGTGGTGGACGACGATTGCGGCTATGTGGTGTTTCCCGACGGCGGGTGGGACTGGCCGTTGTGGAAATGGAAGGGGTCTATCGTCACCGAGGGCGACTGCGTCTACGGGAAGTTCTTTGCCGGCAAGGCGGGGTTTGTCAGCCGCGAGTGGTGGCCCCATCTGTGCAACTATCGGCGCAGTGTGCATCCCATGCCCGAAGAGGGCAGCATTGAGGAGGCCGTGTTGTCGACGCTGCGTCAGGAGGGCAGTCTCATCACGCGCGAGCTGCGAGCAGCCTGCGGCTTCAGCGGTCCGAAGATGCGCAGCCGCTTCGACGGCTACGTCACGCGCCTGCAGATGGCCTGCCGAGTGGTGACCGAAGACTTTGTCTATCCGCTCGACAAGCACGGGCGGGAGTATGGCTGGGGGTGGTCGTTACTCACCACGCCCGAACAGCTCTATGGCCGCGAGGCGTGCCAGTGCGGCATCGCTCCCCAGGAGTCGTTTCAGCGCATGCTCTCCCATCTTTGCCAGCTGCTACCCCATGCTTCAGAGCAGCAAATCAGGAGGATGATAGGCTGAGTCTTTGCCTTCATTGCCGTGGTGGCCAACGCGCCCCCACACTCTGGCAATTCCGTCTAATGCTGCCGCATGTAGGGCTTTGTTGTTTATTTCTTTCCTTCATACCAGGCTTTCAATACGTAGAAAGCCTTTTTCTTTTCGCCATTGTCCGAAAAGAGTCCTTTCCGGTTATAGTAGTCCTGTATGCCGTTGAGCACGCGGCGCGGCGAACGGAAGTCCTTCAGAATCCACGGCGTGGTGCCGCAGAGCCCGTCAATCTTGTCGAGCATGGCCACGTTCTGGCGGTAGAGGTTCTCCTGGAACTCTTCGGTCCAGCGCTGGTTGGCGGCGCCGTGGAGCCCATATTTCGCGCCTCCGCCAAACTCGCTCACGATGACGGGCTTGTCGTAGGGAATCTCCCAGGTCATCTTCGGCGCGTCGTTCACGTCGCGATACCATCCGATGTACTGGTTGAAGCTGATGACGTCTACATATCTGTTCATGTTGTCTTGCAGCAGGTTGTGATAGTTCGATGCCGACGTCACCTCCATGGCCATGCTGATGAGGCGCGTGTTGTCCAGCCGGCGAGCCTCCTGGGCCAGTCGGCTGAGGAAGGCTTCGCGCTCGCTTCCGTGGGGCGTTTCGTTGGCTATCGACCAGATGATGATGTTGGCACGGTTCTGGTCGCGGGCTATCATGTCGGTGAGTTGCCGGCGGGCGTTGTCGAACGTAGCGTCGTTGCCCCACGAGATGGTCCAATAGACGGGTATCTCCGACCACACCATGAGCCCCATGCGCTCGGCCTCGCGCACCATGTGCTCGTTGTGGGGATAGTGGGCCAGGCGCACGAAGTTGCATCCCAGCTCCTTGACCCACGAGAGCAATGTGCGGGCATCGGCAGTGCTGTTGGCGCGTCCGCCGCCGAAGGGCTTCTCCTCGTGCAGGCTGATGCCGCGCAGGAATACGGGCTTACCGTTGAGCAGTATCTGCTTGCCGCGCGTCTCGATGGTGCGGAATCCTATCTCGTCGGCCAGCGTCTCGCCCTCCAGGTTCATCTCCACTCTGTATAGTTTGGGATGCTTTGGCGACCATAGCTGCAGCTTCGAGGCTGCCGTGCTGAAGGTTGCCGTAGCTGTGCCGTCGGCCGTCGTGGTGAGAGTCCTTTTGAGTTTCAGTTCGGGAATGCTCACGGTGAGCTTGCGGCCCGCTTCCGCCTTGTTCAGTCTGACGGTGCACGTGATGTCTCTCTTCCCTTTGGCTGCGGCGGGCAGCAGCGTCCATTTGTAGTTCTCCACGTAGGTGGGAGCCACGCTGACGAGCAGCACGTCGCGCGTGATGCCACCGTAGTTCCACCAGTCGAAAAACTGTGTCGGCACATGGTCGGCGTGCCGCTTGTTGTCCACCTTCACGATGAGTGTGTTCTCGCCCTCACGCAGCACGTCGCTCACGTCGAAGCAGAAGGGCGTGAAGCCTCCCACGTGGCGCCCCATCTTCTCGCCGTTCACATAGACAATGGCCTCGTAGTTCACCGCTCCGAAGTAGAGCAGGGTGCGCCGGCCCTCGGCTTTGGGGTCGGTGGCCATGGTGAATGAGCGCTTAAACCACACCGTCCCTTCATAGAAGAAGAGTCGTTCGTCGCGGGTGTTCCAGTCGCTCGGGATGGGCATCGTCGGCGACGTGTCGAAGTCGTATTCTATCAGGTCCTCGGGCCGCCCAGGCTTGGCATTGCGGAAGAATCCCCATGGCGTGGGGTTCATCCTGTAGTCGTAGTAGCCCTCTTCCTGCACGTCTACAATGTAGTTCCAGTCGCCGTTGAGCGAGGTGGTCTGTCGGTTCAGTACGTTGCCGGGCAAGGCAATTTCGTGGGCCTGCACCATGAGCGTGGCAGCCATGGCGCAGAGCAGAGAGAACAGTCTTTTCTTCATAGTGGAATCTTTTTTCGGGTGTTTCTTGTCATTGTGGTTACAAATTTAGGTCTTTTTTGCTTACTAATTGTCATTCTCGTTCCACAAAGTTCAATAAAAAATGTTATCTTTGTGCCCATACACCTCAATCACTGTTGTAACTCAAAAACTATCAAGACATGAAAATCCTTTTCATTGGTGGCACAGGAACCATCAGCAGTGCCATCACCCGGCAGCTGGCCGACTCGGAACATGAATTATGGCTGCTCAACCGAGGCAACCGCCAGCAGGAAGTTCCTCCTGCAGTGCATCAGATCATTGCCGATGTAAACGATGAAGACGCCGTGCGCAGGGAGCTCGGCGACGCGCAGTTTGATGCCGTCTGCGAGTTCATAGGCTTTCTTCCCTCACAAGTGGAACGCGACATCCGGCTCTTCCGTGGGCGCACCCGCCAGTATGTCTACATCAGTTCGGCCTCGGCCTACAATAAGCCCGTGCGCAGCCACGTCATCACCGAAGGCACCTCGCTGGCCAATCGCCATTGGCAATATTCGCGCGACAAGATAGCCTGCGAGGAACTTCTCATGAAGCATTATCGCGATGAGCAGTTCCCCGTGACCATCGTGCGCCCCAGCCACACCTACTGCGAGCGGAGCGTGCCCGTGGGGCTCCATGGGCTAAAGGGCAGCTGGCAGGTGCTCCGCCGCATGATGGAGGGCAAGCCCGTGCTGGTGCATGGTGACGGCAGCTCGCTCTGGACCATGACGTGGAACGAAGATTTCGCCCGTGGGTTCATCGGACTGCTGGGCAATCCACACGTCATTGGCGAGGCGTTCCAGATCATGAGCGACGAGTCGCTCACGTGGAACCAAATCTATCAGACCGTGGCCGATGCGCTGGGCGTGCCCTTCAGACCCTACTATGTGTCGTCGGCCTTCCTGGCTGCTGTGGCTCCCAAGGAGTACGATGTGGAGGGCAATCTGCTGGGCGACAAGGCTGCCACCGTGGTCTTCGACTGTGCGAAGCTGAAACGTGCGGTGCCCGGATTCCAGGCTCGCGTGAGATTTGAAGAAGGCGTGCGCCGAAGTGTTGACTATATGCTGAGCCACAAGGAATGCCAGCAGGCTGATGCCGACTTCGACCAGTGGTGCGACCGCGTCATCGCTGCGCAGGAAATGGCTAAGCAGCAACTGCTGCAGTCACAACAACAATCATTTTAACGGTCTCGTATGATGAAGCGACTTTTCCTCACCATACTGCTGGGCTTATGCATGGTTAACCTTGTGCATGCCCAGCTCTCCAAGGCTGAGCAGCTGAAATACATCCGGCAGCTCTATGCCTTGGCAAAACAGAAAGTGGCACAAAACGGGAAGCAAGCTCCCGATAAGCACATGGAGCTGGTGCTCTGCAATAAGGACGACGGAGCCTGTCCGGCCACTAAGGAGGTCGTCAACTTCTTTTTTGAGGAAGTGCGCGAGTACTATGAGCCCGGCATGGCTCTGAGTGGTGAAGGCGTCTACTTCATGACGCGCAAATACACTTGTGGCGACATCGACATCTATCAGGAATGGCTCTTCGACAGGGAAGACCTCGGGAAGCCCGTCTTCGCCTATCAGTGCCAGCAGCAAAACGACGGCTCCCAATTGGAGTCGCGCTATTACTGGGGACCTGGCGGACTGATAGAGATGAAATCAAACGATCGGGATGCCGATGCTGAAGGCTTCGCCATGCTTCGATATGCCCAGGAATTCCTGGAAGTGTTCAATAAGATTGCAAACAGAAACGAAAGTGGAAAGTGAAAAGTGAAAAGTGAAGAGTGAATAATTTGTTGCCGCCATCCCCTCTGCAGACGGGACCCCGGAAGGAAATTCTTCACTCTTCACTTTATAGTTATTTCAGTCCTTTTATCCAAGTGGCCACGTCGGCCAATACTTCCGGCGAGATGGTCTCTTCTATCTGCCCGTATTCGGCGGGCAGTCCGGTCGTGCAGTGCTGGAACAGGTGGTTGAGCGACGGATATTCCTTGACAAGATTCTTCTTCGATGCGGGCAGCAGTCGCTTGATGGCAGTAAGATTCAGCGAGGATATCACCTGGCAGTCGCGGTCGCCGTTGAGAGCGAAAACCGGGCAGCGCGTCCGGCGAATGTTGTCCGACGGGTCGTAATCAATAAACCATTGCAACCAAGGCATCTGGTTGACGGCTTGCTGTTGGCGATAGCTGTCAACCGTCATGTTGGCCTTCATGCCCTGCGATGCCTGTATGCTGTTTACCTGCGCCACAAGCAGCGTGTCGCCTTTTACGCCTGGTCCTGCCAGCGAAACAATGAAGTCGGCCTTCTTCTGAGCGCCGAGCATGAAGGCGATGGCACCCCCTTCGCTATGGCCCAGACAACCCACCTTGGCGAAATCCTTCCTACTGTGCAAATACTGCATTCCTGCCGCAGCGTCGCGCATGAAGTCTTCGGTCGTGGCATTCTTCAGTTCGCCCCCTGTTGAGGCTCCGGTGGCACGGTCGTCGTAGCGCAGAGAGGCGATGCCTTGGCGTGCCAGATAGTCGGCTATGACGAGGAAAGGCGAATGGTTGAAGATCTCTTCGTCGCGGTTCTGTTGTCCGCTGCCCGTGACGAGCAGCACGACGGCAGGTTTTTGCTTTGCCCTCTTGTCGTAGCCCACGGGGTAGGTGAGAGTTCCCGAGAGCGTGGCGCCGTCAGCCTCGTTCCTGAACGTCACCTCTTCTGTTTCGTAGGGGTAGGGTGGCACAGGCCGTTGCGGACGCTTCACTTTGGGCATGCCCTTCGTCAGCTCCAGGGGCACCGACAGGCCGTTCTGCGAGAACGTGCCGCAGAGTTTTCCGTCCCTGAGTTTTCCACGATAGACGGCTCCGATGGTCTCCACTTTCACGGCCACCGAATCGCCGGAAAGATACTCCAAGGTGCAGCCAATGCCCTTGGCACCCTGGTCGGGACTGTCGAGCGTAGCCACTGTTTTCCCGTCGGCCTGCTCCAGATGGAGCACCAGCGTCAGCGCCATGGTTCCCACCTTGAGCTTGCCCGACCATGAGCCGAGCATCAGGATCGGAATATTTCCCAGTGCAGCCTTTGCACTGACGCGTTCAAAAACGGGAATGTGGCCTTTGTCTACCTGCGTGGTTACGGTTTGCCCTCCTTCGTAGTGCTGGCCTGTGCGGTGGTCAGTCCATCCGCCTTCCGACTTTGGCAGGTAGGTCTGCCATTCGCTGACGCCGGGCTTCGTCACGGGGCTGACGAGCAGCAGCGGGCCGAACATATATTCGCAGCTCTGTTGCAGCGCTTCGGGGTCGTCGGCAAAGTCGAAGATGAGGGGCCGCATCATGGTATAGCCCTCTTCGCTGATGCGCCGGGCACACTCCTTGATGTAGGGGCGCAGCTGTTCGCGTTCGCGCAGGCAATCGGCAATGATGGCCTGTGCTTCTGGTCCGTAGTTCCAAGGCTCGGTGTTGCTCATATATCCGTGAACGCGCATGAGCGGCAGATAGACGCTCGTCTCAATCCAGCGTAGCATGCGCTCAATATAGGCCGAGTCGGTGTATTGGTTTTGTGGTCGGAAGAATCCGCCCGCATCGTAGGTCCACCAGGGGATGCCGGCAGCCTGTACGCCCAGTCCGGCAATGATTTGCCGGCGCAGCGTTTCCCAGTCGTTGCCCACGTCGCCACTCCACAGTGCCGAGCCGTAGCGTTGAATGCCGGGGAAGCCGCTGCGGGTGAGTATCATGGGTTCACGACCTGCGGCAAGCAGGCCTTCGTAGACGGTCTTGTTGACGAGCAGCGGATAGACGTTGCGCACTTCCTCGCCCGACCATCGCCCATGGTTGACGCGCCGCCCCTCCAGATCGTCGTTTTCGGGCTCCGTAGCATCTTGCCACCAGGCATCAATGCCGAGTGGCAGCAGGCGCTGGCTGAAGTTCTGCCAGTAGGCGCGTGCCGCCTGGGGCGAGAAGAAGTCTATCCAGTCGGTGCCGGGAATGTAGTGGCCTTCGCGGGCCATCTGCCGGCCCACTTCCGACTGGCGGTCAATCTTCGACCATACTGAGAGCATCAGCCTGACGTCCATCTGATGCAGACTGTCGGTGAGGGCCTTGGGGTCGGGATAATAGTCTTCGTCAAACGTCATGGAGTTCCATCCATGCTTGCCCCAGTACTGCCAGTCTTGCACAATCATGCTGAGGGGCAGCTGCTCGCTGCGGAATCGGCGTGCAGTTGCCAGAATCTCGTCGGATGAGTGGAAGCGCTCGCGGCAATGGATGTAGCCCAGAGCCCAGTCGGGCATCAGCGGAGCCTTGCCTGTGAGGTCGCGATAGGTGGCAATCACTTCGTCGGCGCTGCCCATGAAAACGGTGTAGTCTACGGCTGTTGCCACGGGAGAATGGAAAACGGTGTGATCCTCCACCTTATTATAATATAATGTGGGGTCGTCGCCATTCGACAGCTCAGCCCTCAGCTGGTGGCGCCCAGCCTCCAAGCGCACAATGGTCGAGGCCGTGGGCGGCAGCCATACGTTCTGCATCTCGATGACCGTCTTTCCGTCGATGGTGAGGTTGTGCCGCCGGGCCATCTTCTGCCCTACGTCGAGCAGCAGGGCGTAGTCGCCGCTCTCCGTGATGTTTAGATCGGCCTCGAAGACGTGCTGCTCGCGCACCTCCTGTTTGCCTCCTTCCGTGGAGGTGACGTTCACCACCTCTTGCCGCCCGGCCCCCTGGCTCCTGGCGAGCTTCACGCTGTGGCGGCAAGGATTAAACTCCGTCAGCCCATAGTTGTTCCAAAGTATGCCGTAGCCCTTGCTCGAAAGAAGCATGGGCAGGCTTATCTGGGTGTTCACCTGTGTCAGTCGGCGCGACAGCCCCCTCACGTTGGCATAGCCGTCCTGAAACTGCCCGAGGCCGAACAGGCATTCGTCGCTGGGAGAGTCGAAGGCCAATGTGGCTCCGCCTTGCATCAGCTCGTGGCGCGTGGCGCGGAAAAGGGTGTGCCCCCGCTGGTCGCTCAGTGTCACGGTCTGCGCCTTGCGGTCAATGTCTACTTTCACGTCGCAGTTGTCCACTTCGCCGTGCCTGACGTAGAGCCAGTCGGGCAGGGTGTCGCCTGCAGAGCTTTCCTGATACCTGATTCTGACGGCGTTGCGAGCCACCTTCTTCACGATGATTTGCCCCTTGCCGAAGCGGCTGCCAGCCTGCCGGCTTCCTGTCTGTGCCACCATGCCCATTGTCCAACAGAGCATCATGACGGCAAAAATGATTTTTTTCATGTCCTTTCTTTCTGTTTATGGGGCAAAAATATTGATTTTTGTCCGAACGTCAAAGACTTTTACTGTTAAATTCATGTTGTGTGTGCAGAGGAACGGCAAAGGAGGCTAAAGCGGTGCCTGTTTTGTGGATGAAACGCGAAGGATGGGTGCGGTTGACTCTTGTCGCATCAAAGAATATATGACAACGATGCTCGTTCATGTCAACGAGGGCGTTCCCACCATGCGGTTGTGACATTTTTTTTACCTTTTCATCTTCCACCTTTTCAACTTTTTTATATCTTTGCAGGCAAATATTCCAACACTGAACGATGAATTATATATTGGCAGACAATCAAGAGCTGACACGCTTTGCCGTTGAAAGTCTCATTCGGCAAGACGAAAACAATCAGGTGCGAAAGGTTTCTGACAAGGCCTCACTCGTGCAGGCTCTCAAAGAGCAGGAGCGGTCGGTCGTGGTTCTCGACTTTACCTTATCAGACATTGCCGACGAAGAGCAGTTGCTCATCATCGGCGAGCGTTTTCTCATGGCGCAGTGGGTGTTGTTGAGCGACGACCTCACCCCCGGCTTCCTGCGGCGTGTTGTCTATGCTTCCCATCAGTTTAGCATTGTCTTCAAGGATGGCAGCTTGAAGGAGCTGCGCGATGCGCTCAGGCAGGCCTCTGCCGGTCAGCGTTTCGTGTGCCAGCGAGCCATGGAAATCATCCTCTCGCAGCAGCAGGAGGAAGAACGTCTCGAAGTGCTCACGGCCACGGAGAAGGAAATAGCCATTGCCATTGCCAAAGGGCTCACGACGAAGGAAATATCCAAGGAGCGCTTTTCGAGCGTTCACACCATCACCACTCATCGCAAGAACATCTTTCGCAAGCTGGGAGTCAATACGGCCCATGAAGTGGTGAAGTATGCGCTTCGTGCGGGCTGGGTGGATCCCTCGGAATTCTATATTTAGTTTTTTTCGGAGGTGCGGGGGCGCTTTTTTTCGAAGGCGCGGGGGTCCGTGGGTGCGAGATATGCATCATCCGCAGATTCAAGCGCTCGTTACTATTCTCGTGCCCACGTACCCCCGCGCCCCCGCACCTTCGAAAAAAACGCTAAAAAGAACTCTGGAAACGATTATCCTCAATTCTTCTTTCCAGCCATCTTCAGACGCACGGCCAATGGCGTGGGAGTGGCGGAGATGTCGGCGGTGCGTATTTCGCGTTGCGTGCCGTCGATGTTGAATTGCAGGGTGGCTCCGTCGCTGCGCACATCGATGCTGACGGGCGCCCCCATCACGAGCGGCAGGTTCACGTCGCCATGGCCACCCGGGAAGCCGCAGAGCACGGGTATGTGGTATTCGGCCAGCATGTCGTGGAGCATGGCCTCCACACTTTCGTAGGTGAACTCCGAGCCGCAGTCGGTGAACTCGCCGAGAATGATTCCCTTGCAGCGGTCGAGCACGCCGTTCATCTGCAGTATGCGCATCTGGCGGTCGATGTTGTGCATCGACTCCTCCACCTCCTCTACGAAGAGGATGAGGTTGTCGCCCATCGTGGCGTCGGCAGCCGAGCCGAGGTTGGGCACAAACGTGCAGAGATTGCCGCCCACGAGCACGCCGGTGGCACGGCCCGTGATGTTCTGGCTGTGGGCTGGCAGCTCATAGCGGGGCACGCTGCCCAGCAGCACATCGCGCATGAGCGTGCTCGTTTCGTCGGTGCCGCCCTTGGCCAGAAAGGAGCTCATCGTGCCGTGAATGCTCATCACTCCGGCGCGGCTCATCAGTCCGTGGAGCGTGGAGATGTCGCTGAAGCCCACCAGCCATTTGGGCGATGCTTTCAGCTCAGCCAGCGTCAGCTGGTCAATCAGCTGTATGGTGCCATATCCTCCGCGGTTGCAGATGATGGCCTTGATGGAGGGGTCGTTGAGAGCCCATCGCAGGTCGCTGATGCGCTCGGCCACGGTGCCGGCATATCGTCCGTCGACCACCTTGCCCACATTCGGCCCGATGACGGGCTGCAGTCCCCAGCTGCGCACCACCTCGGCCGTCTTCTCCACGTTCTCCATGGGCGTGAAGTAGGATGGCGAGATGAGCGCCACCTTGTCGCCCGGCTTCAGGTAGTCGGGTTTCTCGCAGTTGATTACTACCGGCTTCTGGGTTTCCGGCGTCGTCTCGTCATCGTCGTCGCTGCATGAGGTCAGCGCTGTCAGGCCGCAGAGTGTGAGGATGGCGGCCGTCATCCATCGTTTCAGTTGTTTCATGTCTGTCATGT
>CAMOPD010000056.1 GCA_946622085.1 uncultured Prevotellaceae bacterium
CACGCCTCGTAAGCACGCCATTTACTCATCGTGAGTGGCGTGCTTACTCATCGAGTGCGGACGGCCAGCATACCGTTTTGTAAAGAAAATTCACAAAATAAAACCGTCGTTCTGAAGACTGACCCCAGCTGATGAGCAGACAGCTTCCCAAGCAGGCTCATGGATGGAGATGAACTGTGGGACGAAAAGTTTTCACCAGACACCAATCAACAAGAAACAGGTAAACAGGTAAGAGCAAAAGAAATTAAAAAAAATTAGCTTAAAATTTGGATTTAAAAATATTTTTTAGTACTTTTGCAGCGTAATATGAATAATTTTAAAATTCTTTTTACATATTTTTTCCTCTTTGCTTTGCTGTTCTCTATGTGGGGATGCGACTTGAGACTTCGTCCCAATGAAGAAGACACCACCACAGAAAGCTTTGAAGTGAAGCGCTACGACCGGCTGCAAAGCCTCTATTTGCAGACGGGCGACTATTCAGCCTTGCAGCAAATGAACACCACCTACCCCATCGAAACGCGCACGCTCATTGAGAACGTGCTGCAGCTCGGTTCGGTAGACGACCCCGACATCAACAGCAAATTCCTCATCTTCTATCAGGACACCACCCTGCAGGCAGTCATCAAGGAGGCCGAGACGCTCTATGCCGACATGGACGACCTGAACCAGCAGTTCCAGTTTGCCTTCGACAAACTGCAGACGTTCTTTCCCGACTTCCAGGTGCCCATGGTCTATGCCCAGATTGGCGCTCTCGACCAGAGCGTGGTGGTGGGCAACAACACGGTGGGCATCTCGCTCGACAAGTATCTGGGCGCCGACTTCAGGGTCTACAAACGGTTCTATTCTGAGCAGCAACGCGAATCCATGACGCGGGAATACATACTGCCCGACTGCCTGCTGTTCTATCTCATCAGTCTCTACCCGCTCTCCGACTTTGAAAACCGCGACCAGGCCGATCGCGACTTGCACATGGCAAAGGCCATGTGGGTGGTAAACAGTGTGTTGCAGAAAAAAATCTTCAACACGCAGAGCATCCTCACCGTGGAAAAATACATGCACAAGCACCCCTCGACAACCATGGAGAAGCTGTTGAAGGAAGACCACTTGGACGAAATGAAGAAACTCTGACACCGCCACACAACAATCGGACAGGATGGCCGATTGCTGTGTTCTCTCAGCACCATCCGCCCCTCCTATCACTCACGTTTCTTGCCCTGCCACAGACGGGCCTGCTTCAAGTGGTTCACCAGCAGATGGGTGAACTCATGGTTCTTCAGTCCCCACTGAGGGGCGACAAGCAAGCCGGGAGGCGACTGGGAGACAAACCGCTCTAAAACCATCTCGCGAGGGAGAAACTGTATATAGTTGGAAATCAGCTCGATATACTCACCAACCGAATACACATGGAAGGGCCGTTCGCTATACTCCCTTTCGAGTTGCGTGCCCCTGATAATCTGCATCTGATGAATCTTCAGGATGTCTATGGGCAAGTCGCCGATGATTGGAGCCTGGCGCAGACTCTCAGCGGCATCTTCGCCGGGCAGCCCCAGGATGATGTGCGCCCCGGTGAGTATCCCCCGATTGTGGGTCTCGGCAATGGCCTGCTGCGCACACGCAAAGGAGTGGCCGCGGTGTATGCGGCGCAACGTTTCGTCGTTGGCCGACTCCACTCCGTATTCCACAATGAGAAAGGTCTCATGGCTGAGCGCTTCCAGATAGTCGAGCAAAGCCGTGTCAACACAGTCGGGGCGCGTGCCGATGACGAGCCCCACCACATCGTCGGCGGCCAAGGCCTCCTCATAGAGGCGCTGGAGCGAGCGGAGCGAGCCATAGGTGTTGGTGAACGCCTGGAAATAGGCCAGAAACTTCATGCCAGAATACTTCCGGGCAAAAAAGGCCTTGCCCTCCTCCAACTGCTCACCGATGCTTTTCTGCCTGTTGCAATAGGAGGGGTTGAAAGTGCGGTTGTCGCAATAGATGCATCCTCCGCGCCCGATGGTGCCGTCGCGATTGGGGCAAGAGAACCCGGCGTCAATCGATATTTTCTGCACCCGGAACGGAAACTTGCTCCGAATCCATGAGCCGAAGTCGTGGTAGAAAAAAGGAGTCGTTGTTTCCTGGCTTTGAGCAGCTTTAATCATGAAAAAAGAAACTATATTCTACATATATTCTTTTGCAAAAGTAAGCAAAATATCTTATCTTTGCAGTCTGATAACGACAAAAAACAAGACAACATGAAAAAAATCCTCATCATGTGTGCAGCCATTCTCATGGTGACCACCGTTGCCAAGGCCGCCGAGGAGCTGAAGCTCCGCGACATCACGAACGGCTATTTTGCTGCCGAAGGTCTGAGCGCCGTGACTCCACTCAGCGACGGCGAGAGCTACGCCCAGATAAGCAGCGACGGCAAGCGGGTGGTGACCTACTCGTTTAAGACGGGACGGGAAACCGGCGTGCTCTTCGACATCGACAAGACCCACGGCGAGCCTTTGAGCCGCTTCGACAACTACATCCTGAGCCCCGACGGCACCAAGATGCTCATCCAGACGCAGACGGAGCGCATCTATCGCCACTCCTTCCGCGCCGTGTTCTACATCTATCACATCAAGAGCGGCAAAGTGGAGAAGCTCTCCGACTACGGACCGCAGCAGTCGCCCGTGTGGAGCCCCGACGGAACGCAGGTGGCCTTCGTGCGCGACAACAACATCTTCCTGGTGAAACTGCTCTACGACAACGCCGAGAGCCAGGTGACCAAGGACGGCAAGCAGAACGAGGTGATCAACGGCATACCCGACTGGGTGAACGAAGAGGAATTCGGACTGAGCACGGCCCTCACCTTCAATGCCGACGGCACCATGCTCTGCTGGCTGCGCTACGACGAGAAGGCCGTGAAGACCTACTCGCTGCAGATGTTTCGCGGCATGAAGCCCGAACACGCCCAATGGGCCACCTATCCCGGCGATTATTCCTACAAGTATCCCAAGGCGGGCGAACAGAATGCCACCATGTCGGCATGGAGCTTCGACATCAAGAGCCGGCAGACGCGACAGATTGACCTGCCACTGAAGGCCGACAGCTACATCCCCCGCATCAAGGCCACCAACGACCCCGACAAAATCATTCTCTTCACCATGAACCGCCATCAGGACGAGCTATGCATCTATGCCGCCAACCCGCGCACCACTGTCTGCCAGCAGATTGTGAAAGAGAATGTGCCCAAATACGTGAAGGAAGAAGTGCTCGGCGGAATACAGATTACCGACAGCCACATCCTGCTTCCCAGCGACCGCGACGGCAACATGCACCTCTATCTCTACAGCATCAACGGCGTGATGCAGCGCCAGCTGACCCAGGGGAAATTCGACGTGACCGACGTCTACGGCTACGACGAAGCCACCGGCAACACCTACTATCAGGCCGACATGCTGCGCGCCACCGACAGGGAAGTCTACGTGACCAACGCCAAAGGAAAAACCGAACGGCTGACGAAGCGCGACGGATGGAACAGCGCACTCTTCAGCAAGGACTACAAATACTTCATCGCCACATGGTCGGACGCCGACACGCCCTACCAAATAGCCACCTGCGACAACAACGGCAAGACGCTCGCTACGCTGATCACCAATGAGGAACTACGCCAGAAGCTCAGCCGCTACAACCTGCCGAAGAAAGAAATGTTCAGCTTCCAGACTTCAGAGGGCACCACGCTCAACGGCGTGATGATCAAGCCTGCCGACTTCTCGCCCTCCAAGCGCTATCCCGTGGTGATGTGGCAATACAGCGGGCCGGGCAGCCAGCAGGTTGTCAACTCCTGGCGCATAGGCTCCATGGGCCAAGGAGCACTCTACGACGACTACCTCACCCAACGCGGATTCATCGTGGTATGCGTTGACGGACGAGGCACGGGAGGCCGAGGGGCAGAATTTGAGAAATGCACCTACCTGAAGCTCGGTCAGCTGGAAAGCCGCGACCAGGTAGAGACAGCCCTCTATCTGGGCAAGTTGCCCTATGTGGATGCCGGCCGCATTGGCATCTGGGGATGGAGCTACGGCGGATTCAACACGCTGATGAGCATGAGCGAAGGCCGCAGTGTGTTCAAGGCCGGAGTGGCCGTGGCACCGCCCACAAGCTATCGCTACTACGACACCATCTACACCGAACGATTCATGCGCACGCCACAGGAAAACCCCGACGGCTATGACGACAACCCCATCTCGAGGGCCGACAAGCTGAGCGGACAACTGCTCATCTGCCACGGACTGGCCGACGACAACGTGCATCCGCAAAACACGTTCGAGTATACCGAGGCACTGGTGCAGGCCGACAAGGACTTCACCATGAATATCTATACCAACCGCAACCACAGCATCTACGGCGGCAACACACGCCTGCACCTGTTGCGGCAAATAGCACAATTCTTTGAAAACAAACTGAAATAAAAACAAACCAAAAAGAACACAGACTAAGACAATGAAGACAAGGAAAATGCTCCTCATGGCATGGGCCATGCTCCTGCCTGCCATGACCAAGGCCGACGTGACCATCACGGTCAGCAATACCGAGAACACACAACGCCAGGAACTGATAGAGATTGACGCCAAGGCTGTTTACGGGAAACTGGGCATCGCCGAGGGCAGCCCTTTCATCGTGAGAAACGCCCTGAAACAGGAAGTGGGCTACCAGCTGACCCACGACGGCAAGCTGCTCATCGATGCCTCGGTGCGCCCCTGCGGGAAAGCCGAATTCACGGTATCAGCAGGCACGCCGAAAGCGCCGAAAGTGTTTGTCACGGGAAAGATGTACCCCGAACGCGTGGACGACATCGCCTGGGAGAACGACCGCACCGCCTACCGCATCTACGGACCCGCCCTGCAGAAGAGTGGCGAGAGGGCATTCGGCGTTGACGTCTGGGTGAAAAACACGCCCGACCTGGAAGTCGACAAGCGCTACGTGACGGAACTGAGCAACCACCCGAAAATCCAGAAACTGAAGGAGAAAGGGAAAAACCAGGAGGCCCTGCTCATGGAGCAGGAAACCACCTATCACTACGACCACGGCTATGGACTCGACTGCTACAAGGTGGGACCAACGCTCGGCGGCGGAGCACCGGCACTCCTGGCCGACAACGGCGAGCTCATTCTGCCCTACTGCTACAAGGACTACGAGATACTGGACAATGGACCGCTGAGATTTACCGTCAAAGTGAGCTACAACCCCACAACCATCAACGGACAGCAGAATGTGGTGGAGCATAGAATCATCAGCCTCGACAAAGGCTCCAACTTCAACAAAATGACGGTGTGGTACGATGGCCTCAGCCGACCCACGAAGATGGCCGCCGGAGTGGTGCTCCACGCAGAAGACCTGCAAAGCATAGAATTGGCACGCGACTACGTGGCCTATGCCGACCCGACCGACAATCCCGCAGCACAAAACTTCCAAATCTACGTGGCTGCACTCTTCCCCAACGGCATCTGCACCACGCAGAAGCTCATGAACGACAAAGTGGAGAACGGCAATGCCGGACATGCAGTGGGCATTCGGGAGCTGCAACCGGGAGAACACTACACCTACTACTTTGGTTCGGCATGGAGCAAGAACGACGTGCGCACATTCCGCGAGTGGAACGTGCGAATAGACGAGTTCCTCAATGCGCTCTATCGCCCACTGCAAACAGAATTGAGATAAACACAGAAAGACACATTCAACCTAATCTTAAATCTTTAAAACAACAAAGACATGGCAACAATCAAACCATTCAAGGGCATACGCCCACCCAGAGAACTGGTAGAAAAAGTGGAAAGCCGACCCTACGACGTGCTCAACTCTGAAGAGGCACGCGCCGAAGCCGGTGACAACGAAATGAGTCTCTACCACATCATCAAACCCGAAATCGACTTCCCCGAAGGCACCAGCGAATACGACCCGCGCGTCTACGACAAAGCGGCCGAAAACTTCCAGAAGTTTCAGGACAATGGCTGGCTGGTGCAGGACGACAAGGAGCAATACTACATCTACGCACAGACCATGAACGGCAAAACGCAATATGGACTGGTGGTAGGAGCCTACGTGAACGACTACATGGAAGGCCGCATCAAGAAGCACGAACTGACGCGCCGCGACAAAGAGGAAGACCGCATGAAGCACGTCAGAGTGAACAATGCCAACATCGAGCCGGTGTTCTTTGCCTATCCTGACAACAAGGTGCTCGACCAGCTCATCATGCGCTACGCCGCCACTGAGCCGGTATACGACTTCATCGCACCCATCGACGGCTTCCGCCATCAGTTCTGGTGCGTGGCCAACGATGAAGACATCAAGACCATCACCGACGAATTTGCCAAGATGCCATCGCTCTACATCGCCGATGGCCATCACCGCTCGGCTGCCGCCGCACTCGTCGGAGCTGAGAAACAACGGCTCAACCCCAATCACAAAGGCGACGAAGAATACAACTACTTCATGGCCGTGTGCTTCCAGGCCAGCCAGCTCACCATTCTCGACTACAACCGCGTGGTGAAGGACCTAAACGGACTCACCTCTGAACAATTCCTGGAGGCTCTGAAGAAGAACTTCATCGTGGAAGACAAGGGCACCGACATCTACAAGCCCGCCCGCCTGCACGAATTCGCTCTCTATCTCGACGCCCACTGGTATAGCCTCACGGCCAAGGAAGGCACCTACGACAACAACGACCCCATCGGCGTGCTCGACGTAGACATCTCCAGCCGGCTCATCCTCGACGAGATACTCAACATCGGCGACCTGCGCTCCAGCCAGCGCATCGACTTCGTGGGCGGACTGCGCGGACTGGGCGAGCTGAAGCGCCGCGTAGACAGTGGCGAAATGCGCATGGCCCTGGCACTCTATCCTGTATCAATGCAGCAGATTATGGACATTGCCGACAGCGGAAAAATCATGCCACCAAAGGCCACATGGTTTGAGCCAAAGCTACGCTCCGGACTGGTTATTCACAAACTTTCCTAATCGTGAACGACACCTATAAAACCATCACGACAACCATCGGCGAGGGCTACTACACTGAAAAGCGTAGTAAGTTCCTCGCCTTTGCTCATCACGTGGAGACAACAGACGAGGTGAAGGACATCATTGCCAAATACAGAAAGAAATACTATGATGCCCGCCACGTGTGCTACGCCTACATGCTCGGACCCGACCGCACAGAATTCCGCGCCAACGACGACGGAGAACCCAGCTCCACTGCAGGGAAGCCCATCCTGGGACAAATCAATTCCAGCGAACTGACCAACGTGCTCATCGTCGTCGTGCGCTACTATGGTGGCGTCAATCTGGGCACTGGCGGGCTCATCGTGGCCTACAAGACGGCCGCCGCCGATGCCATAGCCCACAGCGAAATAACCGAGCGACAAGTGGAAGAAACCATCAGCTACTCGTTCTCCTACCCCATGATGAACGACGTGATGCGCATCGTGAAGGACATGAACCCACGCATCATCAGCCAAACCTACGACAACACCTGCGAACTCATCATGAGCATCCGCAAGAGCGAAGCTGAGCTACTAAAAGCACGTTTGGCAAAATTATCTTTCGAATAATTTGTGGAATCAAAAAAAATGTATTACTTTTGCACCCGGATTCAGGAAGGTTGGCAGAGTGAACGATCGCGCTGGACTCGAAATCCGGTATACCCTTTTCGGGTATCGGGGGTTTGAATCCCTCACCTTCCGCAACTTTCATCAGAGAGCCCCGAAAGGCTCTCTTTTTTTGTTTTCATGACTTTATTTCCACCTTTATTTATTATAAATTCATTATACACGTTGGCCTTATTCTTTATCATCCGCTCCGGGGAAAGAGTCTGTCGGCAGCAGCCTTTCCCCACGCACCGTGTTATAACAATCCCTAAAATCACTTAAAACTGCAAGGAGAAAGGTGCTTATGAGTGAGATAATAACTAAATTTGTGAGCATATTACAAAAAGAATCTTTGGCTAAACAGACAAAAAAAATGAAACAGACATTAATCACATTTCTTATGATGATGGGAGTACTTCAGAGTAACGCACAAGACCAGAATTTCTGGATTTTCCTTTGTTTCGGACAGTCGAACATGGCTGGCCAGGCACCCATTGAGCAACAGGACCTGGCGGTGAGCGACCGCTACCTGAGCATAGCAACGACCGACGGCGGCGACGGCCGGCAGCTGGGCACATGGCGCAAGGCCGTGCCTCCCTTGTGCCGTGCCGATGCCCATTTAGGTCCGGCCGACTGGTTTGGGCGCACACTGCTCGAAGTGGTTCCCAATGACGTGCGCATCGGCATCGTGTCGGTGGCCGTGGAGGGCTGCCCCATCACGTTCTTCGACAAGGACAAGAACGCACCGCTCATTGCCAAGGAGGAGCGCGACTGGATGAACGGCATACTGAACCAGTATGGACGCGACCCCTACGAGCGTCTGCTCTCGATGGCCAAGACGGCGGCCAAGGACGGCGTCATCAAGGGCATTCTGCTGCATCAGGGCGAAACCGATGCCTACAACGACGAATGGCGCAAGGAGGTGCGCAAGATTTACCGCGATCTGCAAGAGGAACTGCAGTTCGACTCCACGGCTGTGCCCCTGCTCGTGGGCGAGGTGGTGCGCAAGGAATACAACGGCGTGTGCGGGCATGCCAACCCCACCATCGACGACATTGCCAACCACTACCCCAACACCTATGTCGTGTCATCAGAGGGCTGCCTGCCGAGCGACGACAATCTGCACTTCAGCAGCGAGGGCTACCGCCTGTTGGGCCGCCACTATGCCCTGCGCTACTTAGAGGCCACCCATCCGGACTTGGCTGAAACGTGCCGGCAGCAGCTGGCCAAAGCGGGACTGGACAAGATGGCTGTCACGACGTCGAGCCTGACGGTGAAGGCCGTGCTGAAGGGTGAATATATCAGCATTTCGGCATCAGAACCCATAGAAAAGATGAATGTGGTGAGCTTCTCCGGGCAAACCGTCAAGACCTACAATCCGGCTGGAAAGACCGCCTTCAGAATAGCCACCGCGGGGCTGCCCAAGGAGAAACTGGTTTTTGTGCTACAGAGTGCCAACGGGAAAGCCACTGTTGACATGAATTTATGAACCCACCCCCTGACGAAAAATGAATACCATCAGACTGAACAACGGCAATGAGATACCACAAATAGGCGTGGGCACATGGACACTGCGCGGCAATACGGCGCGGCAGAACGTGCGCATGGCCATTGAAGCCGGCTTCCGCCACATCGACACTGCTCAGGGCTATGAGAACGAAGCCGAGGTGGGACAGGGCATCGCCGACAGCGGCATCGGCCGGGAAGCACTTTTCGTCACCACGAAAGTGGCCACCAACATCATGCGCGAGGGCGCGGCGTCCGTGCGCCATTCCATCGATGAGAGCCTGGCCAGACTGAACTGCGGCTACATAGACCTGCTGCTGATTCACTGGCCCGTGAAGGACTGCGTGAAGCCCACTTGGCAAGTGATGGAGGAATATGTCGGTCGGGGGCTGGTGAAGTCTATCGGCGTGAGCAACTTCAACCGCCACCATCTTGACGACCTGCTCACGTATGCCGAGATACGCCCCGTGGTCAACCAGATAGAGGTGCACCCGCTGCTGACGCAGGAATACAACATTGCCTTCAACCAGAGTCTGGGCATCCAGGTCGAGGCTTGGGGTCCCTTCGGACAGGGCGACATCGACGTCATTGGCCATCCGCTGCTCCAGAAGCTCGCCGCGAAATATCAGAAGACGGCTGCGCAGATTGTGCTCCGCTGGATTGTGCAGCGAGAGCTGATCACCATTCCCCGCGCCAAGCCCAGCCACTTTGCCGAGAATCTGGACATCATGACCTTCAGCCTGTCTGACGCCGACATGCAGAGCATCGGCAACCTGAATCAGAACCAGCGCTCCAACGCGCTCAACGATCCCGAAAGCTTCCCCTGGTGAGTGGCCGTCGGCCTCACCTGATGAAGTTCATAAACACCCCTTTCTCGTCTCTCTCCGGAGCACTGTTGCCACTGGCATGGATTTTCCCCAGCAGGAAAGCCATGTTGGTGGCCAGGGTGCGCATGGTCTGCATGCCCTCGGTGTCGAGCTTCACCTCTCCCTTGGCGGCACCATAGGCTATGTTCCAGTATTGCGAGGTGACAACGGGCATATTCATCATCTCGAACATCATGTTCATGGTCTGGAGCGTAGCCGTAGCACCGCCTCGCCGACACACTGCCAGAGCCGCCGCCGGCTTGTTCTGCACGAGATGGCCTGCCGAGAAGAACAAGCGCTGCATGAGCGAGAGGACGCCTCCGTTGGGCTGGCCATAGTAGACGGGCGTGCCCACGATGAGGGCATCAGCCGACGCCATTTTCCGGATAATCTCGGCGCAGGCGTCGTCGTCGAAGACGCAGCCCTCGCTATTGCTCTGCCTACAGCCGCCACAGTTGATGCACATGCGCACCGGCCGACGGCCTATCTGGATGATTTCCGAGGCCACGCTGTGTTTTGCCAGCTGCGCCTCGATTTCCTTCAGGCAGCAGAAGGTGTTGCCGTCGGGGCGCGGGCTACCGTTCACCATCAGCACCCGCAGTGGTTCCTGCTTAGGCGCGGTCAGGGCCGCATCTGTTTCTTCGTCAAGCAGTTCCGCCGACTCGGCTCTTGCCATCATGGCCGACACGGGGGCGGTGATGGCCGTAGCTGTGGCCGCCAATGCCGTCTTTTTCAGAAAATCTCTTCTGTCCATAGTCTATTCTTAAAACGTTAATTGTGTGCGAAATGGAGGAGCACGCATCGACTCCACCCATGCAAACAAACTTGCCGCTACAAATATAATATGTATCGGCCTATTATCGGCTTTTTCACTCCCATTATTCAGAAACTTTATGAAAAGAGAGCCTTCCGGCAGGGCGGTCGTCACGTCAGCTGAAAGTTCTGCCATCGGCAGGACGTCAGTTTCAACGTGGCCTGTGGGCAGAAGCCCGGAAGGAGGTAAAAGGACGCAGGCACGATTCTGAAAAATCTTTACAAAGCAAGAAACCGCATGCCTTTGTTTTTGAGAAAGCGCCGTGCTTACTCATCGTGAGTGGCGTGCTTACGAGGCGTGAGTGGCGTGCTCACTACCCGTAAGTGGCGTTTTTACTCGTGGCACTGATTTTCAGTCTTTTACGAGGCCGATAAATTCAGTTTGAATTTTCTTTACAAAACCTGCCTTTCCGCAATGCCCCAAACGTCCACCGAAAGGCAGTCACGTTGGTGCCACCCCACCCCCGACAAAACAGAGAGGAGCCCAATTGACTGAAGAAAAAGAAGCATTTGTCGATAATTATTTGTATATTTGCAACATCAAGCGTGGCCAGACCACGATGACAGACATGCGAAATTCCAATAAGGACATAGACAACAATCAAACCACCAGAAGAACTATGAACAAAACAGTATTGATTACCGGTGCCACCAGCGGAATAGGACTGGCCTGCGCACGGAAGTTCGCCGCCAACGGCGACCGGCTGATACTCACGGGCAGAAACCGCCGGCGACTGGAGCAGACGGGTCGCGAACTGACCGAAAAGGGAACTCAGGTGCTGACTCTCGTCTTCGACGTGAGAAACCGCGAGGAGGCTAGCAAGTGCATCGACACGCTGCCGGAGGAGTGGCGCGAGATTGACGTGCTGGTGAACAATGCCGGACTGGCCTTGGGGCTGGAGCCCGAATACGAGGGAAGCCTCGACGACTGGGAAACCATGATAGACACCAACATCAAGGGACTGCTCACGATGACGCGCCTCGTGGTGCCGGGCATGGTGAGCCGCAACCGCGGCCACATCATCAACGTGGGGTCGGTGGCCGGCGATGCCGCCTACGCCGGGGGCAATGTCTACTGTGCCACCAAGGCGGCCGTGAAGGCACTCACCGACGGGCTGCGCATCGACGTGGCCCCGACGGCCGTGAGAGTGACCAACCTGAAGCCCGGCCTCGTGGAAACCAACTTCAGCAACACGCGCTTTCACGGCGACACCGACCGCGCAGCAACGGTGTATCAAGGCATCAAGCCGCTCACGGGCGACGACATTGCCGACGTGGCCGTCTTCGCCGCCAATGCGCCGGAGCATGTGCAGATAGCCGAAGTGCTCATCCTGGCCACCCACCAGGCCAGCGGCAGCGTGATTGTGAGGAAATGAATGAGTGG
>CAMOPD010000057.1 GCA_946622085.1 uncultured Prevotellaceae bacterium
TGCATCTCTTCCGGGTCGTGTGAGATGTGGCCTATGGGCAGTTTCTCGTGGGGATAGATGGCCAGCGTAGTGCCGCGCTTCACTTCCTGGCGCACGTAGGCCAGCTCGTCGTTATACATCAGATGGCGCGTGCGCATGGCCTCCACGGTGCGCGGATAGCGGCGCAGGCTCCAGCTGATGATGGGCATCAGGCGTGTGGGCTGTTTCTCGAAGTCGGCGGGCTGGGTGAGTATGACCACGTTGCGGCTGTAGCCTCGCTGCTGGAAGGCGCGCAGGGGGATGGAGTCGGTCATGCCGCCGTCGAGCAGTTGCATGCCGTCGAGCCGGACCACGCGCGAACATACGGGCATCGAGGCCGAGGCACGAATCCAGTCGTATGCCCAGTCGCCGCCGCGCATCACGCGCTGATAGACGGGCTCGCCGGTGGTCACTTCGGTGCACACCACGTAGTATTCCGTGGGGTCGTGCTCGAAGGCTTCGTTGTCGAAGATGTCGAGCTGCGTGGGCACCACGTGGTAGGCAAATTGCGCATTGAAGAGGTCGCCCGTGCGTAGCAGCGAGCGCAGGCTGCAATAGCGCTTGTCGCGTGCAAAGCGTTTGTTGTAGCGTATGGCGCGGCCAGGCTGGTGCGACTTGTAGTTGCATCCGAAGGCTGCTCCTGCCGACACGCCGATGATGCCGTCGAAGCGTATGCCGGCGGAGAACATCACGTCCATGATGCCGGCGGAGAACAGGCCGCGCATGGCTCCGCCTTCGAGCACGAGTCCGTTGCGGGATGATTGGCTGTTTGTCGTCATGATGCCGTTGGTGGGTTTATGGCTTCGACACGAGCACCGTGGCGTTGCTGATGCTGTAGCCCGCGGGCAGTGTGAAGTCGTAGTTGGTGCCGCCCACGGTGATGCTTTCTGCGGCCGTGAAACTCTGGGCGGTGTACTTACTGTAGGCTTGCGATGAGGCACTGGGAGTGAAGTCCTTGCCGCCAATGGCCACCACAGTGGCGCCGTTGATATTGACGTTGTAGTCGGTCTTCAGCGTAGTGGCCTTGGCAATGGAGACGGCCACGTAGACCTTGCCGCCGCTGAGCGTGATGTCGCCGTCGCTCTTCAGTCCCTGCGGTTTCGAGTCGTAGTTGCTGTCATATTTGTATCGGCCGCCCATGGTGACGATGGAGAGTTTGCCTCCGCTCACGCTGACGGCTCCCGCAGCGTTGAGGCCTCGTCCGCCTTCGCCTGTGTTGAGCAGCGCAACGGTTCCGGCGGTCATGCTGAGCGCTCCGTCGGTCTTGATGGCGGCCGAGCTCGACACGTCGCCCACCGTCTTTCCCGTGGTCTCGTCAACTGTTGTCTCATACGTAGCGCCTCCCTTGGCGGTGGCCGTCACGTCGGCACCGCCGAGCGTGATGCTGCCATCGGCCTTGATGGCCTTGCTGGCCGTGCCTGTGGAGGTGACGTTCAGCGTTCCGCCGTTGAGCATCAGCTGTCCGTTCAGCGCATGGGTGGAATTCTTCTTGGCTTCCACGTCGATGCCGTCGCCCTCGCTCGTGATGGTGATGGTGCCACCGTCCATCTGGAAGTATTCGTTGACGTGTATGCCGTCGGCTGCAGCACTGTTCACGCTGATGGTGCCGCCCTTCATGAGCGTATATTCGTCGGAGGAGTAGGCGTGGCGCGCATGGCCGCAGAGCGACAATTGCCCTTCGCCGCTTATTTCGGCATGGCCGTTGATGTAGAGACATGCACTCTTGGCGTTGTTGGCAGCGTCGGCCAGCGTGTTGCTTCCCACCAGCTGGAGGCTGATGAGCTTGCCGTTTTCGATGAAGATGGCAGCACTGTCGGGCGACGACAGCGAGAGATTGTCCAACACGATGGCAGCGTTGGCCGAGCCGTCCATGTAGAACGAGCCCTGGCTGCTGTTGCCGCTCAGCGTGTAGGTGATGGGCTCGGTGATGTTGGCGTTGGCCAGCACACAGACGTTGGCGCCCTTCACGCTCACGTCCACGTTGGCGGCCAGATTGCCGGCCACCGTCACCTGCGCCTTGTCGTCGTTGAAGGCCACGCTGACGGTGTTGTCGTCCACGGTGAGCGCATCATCGACGGTGATGTTGGTGATGTCGCCGATGTTGTAGGTGCGCCCTTCAATGGTCAGTGTCTTGCCGTCGGCGAAGTTCATCTCGCCCACGGCGGCTTTCTGGTGGGCGAAGCTGATGTTGCCCATGTTGACGCTCAGCGTCTGGGCTTCAGCCTGCCATGGCAGGCAGAGGCTGCATGCCAGCACGCAGCCTGAGAGTATGAAGTGTTTCATTTGACGATGATTTTGCGTGCTTCTCCTTGTTGTCTTGTTACGTAGATTCCCTTCGGGAGAGCCGTGCCGGCCGGGATGTGCCGCCCGTCGAGCGTGTAGATGCCGGTGGTTTCGGTCTTTGCAGCGGGCCTGGGTGTGAGGTCTATTCCCGTCGAGCCACTGGCGAAATACATGCTTTCCATGTCGGCGAGTGGTAGGGTCAGCGCCTCACCCTCGGCGGGAGTGGCCACCAGTTGGCCGTCTTGAAACGTGATGACGAGTCCGTCGGCCTTCACTTCGGCCGTCTCGCCCGTCGACTTCACCAGTCGCAGATAGCCCAGGTCGTCGGCCTGCATCTGCGATGTCAGTGCACTGACCGCTACGGCCAGTGCCACTGTCCATAATCTTTTGTGCAAGTAGAATGGCATATTCGTTAGATGATTTGATTTTTAGTTCTTTTGCTTTCTGCTGGCAAAAGTAAGCATTTTTTCCCGTAGCCGCGTGCTAATGGGCGTTTATTTGTCTTAAAAACAATCAGAATGGAACGGAAAATCAGAAATCGGCTTCGGAATGGAAGCTCATCGGCTGGCCCGTGAGCGGATGTTTGAAGCAGATTTCCTCGGCATGCAGAAAGAGCCGGTCGGCCTTGTGGCCATAGAGTTCGTCGCCGCGTATGGGGCTGTTCAACCCCTCGGCATGGGCGCAGTGCATGCGCAGCTGGTGGGTGCGGCCGGTCTGGGGGTAGAGGGCAATGCGGGTGGAATGTTCGTCGGCAGAAATCACTTCATAGCGTGTCAGTGCCTGTTTGCCCAGTTCGTGGTCAACTACCTGCCGCGGCCGGTCGAGCGGATTGGGTCGCAGGGGCAGGCTGATGGTTCCCGAGCCCTCTACGTGGCCGTCGAGCAGTGCCACATACTTTTTCTTCACCTCGTGCAGGCGGAACTGTTCTTGCAGCTGGTGGTAGGCCTGTCGCGTCTTGGCAATGACGAGCAGGCCCGATGTGGCCATGTCGAGCCGGTGCACGATGAGCGGGCTGTCGGCAAGGGGATAGCGCTGGCGCATCATGGAGTAGACCGAGGGGGCATCCGTCTTGCCGGGCACCGAGAGCATTCCTGCCGGCTTCACGACGACGCTGATGGCATCGTCGGAATAGATTTCCTTCAGGCCGGCGGCATCCGCAGTGGTGCCGCAGTGGGCGCTGACCTCAGCCCGGTCGAGGCCCAGCATCCACGTCAGCACGGGCAGGCACTTGCCGCGGCAGGCAGGGTAGAACTCAGCGTGGTGGCGAATCTCTGCCTTGGGCGACTCTCCATACCAGAATTCGGCCATGCTGATGGGCTTCAGCCCGTGAGAAAACGCATGCTGCAACAGCTTGGGCGCGCAGCAGTCGCCCGTGCCGCCTGGCGGCAGCGGGAAGCGCTTGCGCAGTCGGGGCGAAGCGTGGTAGTCGCGCCATATCTCCACCAGGTCTTTCTTCTCGCCCTGGGCGTTGAGCATGCGATATTGGCGGAAGAGCCACAGTTGCAGTTCTTCCGACATCTGCTTGCGCCGCTCCTTGAGCGTGGGGATGAGGGGGGAGGGGGAGGAAGCCGATTGCAGCAGCCTGATTTCCTGGTTGATGGCCGAAATCTGACGTTCCGTCTGTTTGAAGTGGCCGTCGGGTTGCTGTGCGTCGAAGACAGGCGGCACAAACCACGGCCAGTCGTTGCGCCCGGCCAGCAGTCCCGAATAGGCCGCCAGGAAGCCCAACTGGCCCTGTCGTTCCACCACGAGCACGCCGAGCATCTTGCCCCGCCGCGCGTCTTCCTCCAGCTCGGGGCGGGTGCTGATGTAGTCCTTCACCTGCTCTGCCGCGAGCATGCACAGTGGGTGAGGCTCATAGCAGAACGGATTGTTCAGCCTGTCAGGCCGTGGCAATGGGCTTTGTAGGGGGTGGAAACACATGGCGGAATTTATACTTTTTGGGAGGGGCGTTTATTCGTGGGTGCGGGGGTCATTTATTCGTGGGTGCGAGGGTACGTGGGTGCGAGGGTACGAGAATAGTAACGAGCGCTTACTGTAACGGATGATACATATCTCGTACCCCCGCACCCACGTACCCCCGCACCCCCGAAAAGAACGCACCCCCGAAAAAAGCGCTATACGCTATTTTACGGGAATCGTGATGCTTTGCTTCAGTCCGCGCTGGCGGTCGGTCACCTTCAGCGTGATGTTGCCGGCCTTGCGCTTGCTCTGGAGGATGACCACCAGCTGTCCGCTGAAGAGCTTCATGGTGGGCTTCACAAACGACTCGAGCGACGTGGCGTCGCCGTTGCAGACGGCCTTGAACGTTCCGGCGCCCGTCACCTCAAACGATAGCTGGTCGTCGGCCTGTGGGATGAGCGTTCCGGCCTTGTCGGTCAGCGAAACGGTGACGAAGGCCAGGTCGTTGCCGTCGGCCTGCAGGGCGGTGCGGTCGGCTTCCAGCTTCAGCCGGGCGGGCTTTCCTGCCGTGCGCAGGGTCTTCTCGCCGGCCGGCTGTCCGTTCTCGTCATATACCACCACGCGCAGCGTGCCCGGTTCATACTTCACGTTGTTCCAGCGCAGGCGGTAGCGATCCAGTCGTTCGGCCGCATTCTTCCTGATGCGCCCCTGGCTCTTGCCGTTGACGAAGAGCTCGGCCTCGGGATAGTCGGTGTAGCAGAAGACGGGCGTCACTTCGCCGCGCCGTCCCTCCCACGTCCAGTGGGGCAGCAGGTGTATGGTGTGCTGGCGCTTGTTCCAGTGGCTGCGATAGAGCCAGTAGCGGTCCTTGGGCAGTCCGGCCAGGTCGCAGATGCCGAAGTAGCTGCTGCGGCTGGGCCAGTATTCATCATAGGGGGTGGGCTCGCCCAGATAGTCGAATCCCGTCCATACGAACTCGCCGATGACCCAAGGCTTGTCGTCCTGCCAGCGCCAGTCGTCGTCGGGCAGATTGCTCCACGGACAATACTCCAGGTCGTAGCTCGAACACTGTCCGTCGGCCTGTCCCAGAGCCGAGGGGTCGTAGTTGGGCGAGTAGGAGGCGAATCGCGAGTTGTCGTCCACGTTCACGGGGAACTTATAGATGCCGCGGCTGCTCACCGTTGATGCCGTCTCGCTGCCCAAGAGGAACCCTTGCGGCAACTGGCTGATGTTCTGTTCGTATTTGTGCACGCGATAGTTGAATCCCGGCACGTCCATGGCCTGTGCGAAGCCGCTCTTGAGTGCTTCCTCGGCATGGTCCATGCCCTGCGTGACGGGGCGCGTGGGGTCGAGCGCGTGGCACAGTCCCTGCAGGCGCACGCTGATTTGCCGTCCCTCCTCGCTCCACTGTTCGGGAATCTCGTTGCCTATCGACCACATCACGATGCTCGGGTGGTTGCGGTTGGCCAGCACCAGGTTGGTGATGTCGCGCTCGGCCCACTCGCGGAAGAAGCGTGCATAGCCGTTCTTGCACTTCGGATAGAGCCACATGTCGAAGCTCTCGGCCATGACCATCATGCCCATCGAGTCGCAAATCTCCATCTGCATCTGCGAAGGCATGTTGTGGGCCGTGCGTATGGCGTCGGCGCCCATGTCCTTCATCAGTCTTATCTGGCGTATCAGAGCCGCCTTGTTGACAGCCGCTCCGAGCGGCCCCAAGTCGTGGTGCAGGCACACGCCGCGCAGCTTGCGCGTCTGTCCGTTGAGCTGGAATCCGCCTTCGCGGCTCACGCGTATGGTGCGAATGCCCGTCTTGATTTCCTTCTCGTCGAGCAGCGTGGTGTGGTCGGCTCCGTGTTGGCCTTTCAGCATCACGCAGACCTTTACCTTATATAAATAGGGAGTCTCGGGCGACCACAGCTGCGGGTTGCTCATGTTGAACTTGGCATACACCTTGCCGTCGGGCTCTATGCGAGTGTCGCCACTGCTGGCTTGGCGTCCGTCGGGGCCGGTCAGCGTCAGTTGGGCCACCATGTTGGCCTTTGCGTTCACCACTTTCGCCTCAGCCTCCACCACGGCTTTGCCGTCTTCGATGCTCATGGTGCGCACAAAGATGCTCCAGTCGTCAATGTAGGTGTTGTTGGTCAGCACCAGTTTCACGGGGCGGTAGATGCCAGCGCCGGGATACCACCGCGAGCTCTCCTCCACGTTCTGCAGGTCAACGCCGAGGGTCAGTTCGCCCGCAGGACTCTGCTTCTTCAGAAACGGCGTGATATCCACCCGGAAGGCGTTGTAGCCGTAGGCCCAGTGGGCGGCTTCCTGGCCGTTGATGCTCACGCGTGGTTCGGCCATGGCTCCGTCGAACACCAGTTCGGCGTGACCGTCGAAGCCGCGGGGAATGCCAATGGCGCGCTTATAGTGGCCCTCGCCAATCCATGGCAGGGCGCCCGAGCGGCCGCTTTTCTCGGTGGCTTCGGTCTCGCCGTTCTGCTCGATGGCCACCCGCTGCAGGTCCCATTTCTTGTCGAACGGTCCGCTGATGGCCCAGTCGTGGGGCACGCTCACCGTTTGCCAATGCTCCCCGTCGAGCGAGAAGCTCCAGTTGTCACTCAGAATGATTTCTTGTCGTGTTTGTGCCCCGCAAATGGCCGGCAGGCACAACAATAGAGTCAGTAGCTTGTGTTTCATATCGCAAAAGTAAGGGTTTTCGGTCGAAAAAGCAAGAAACCAGGCAAACTTTTGGCAATAATGTGGGGGCAGCGATGGAATCGCTGCTTACTGGGGGAAGGGCAGGGAGGAGGGGAGGCGAAAAAGCAGTCCTTTTCATTGCAGAGCGCAAAAAAATAGCTACTTTTGCGGCATGATGAATACGACTGCTTCAGAATTGTTCGAGCGGCTGCACGAGGTGGCCCAAGAACATGCCGTTCCCACAGCCGCGGCCAACCGCCAGCTGCACGAAATACTGGTGCTTGCCTGCCATGCCGGCGTGCAGCCCACGGGCCAGGCCTTCGGCAACCTGTTTTCGCAGGTGGACTTCCTTTGCAAGCGCCACAGGGTGAGCGTGGCCGACAAGATGGCCATACAGACCATGCGCCGCCACAGCAACCGCATGGAGCCCCTCACGCCAGAGGAGTTCATGCTCGACGTGAGGGCCCTCAGCCTCTTCATTGCTGCCGTCTTCGGCACCTCCGTTCCCGACCCGCTGCTGCGCTTGCTCCCCGCGCAGGCGCAACGGCAGAAGCGGCCCACAGCCCATATCGACGTGCGCTATGTGCGCTGCATCGTTCAGCGCTGGACCGACGACCGCATCAGCGTCAGCACGGAGAGAGACGCCGGTGCCGAGGTCTTGAGCGTTGACTATGGCGACTTCAGCTATCTGCGCACGCTGCTCACCGAGGGCATGCAGCTCAATCTGCTCGACTGCTCGCTCTCCGATGGCGTGCTCAAGCCCGCGCTGGTGGTGGTGGAGCCCGACTTCCTGGTCGACATCAGTTCCGTGGCCGCCTGCTTCCAGGAGTACGGCCACCACCCGCTGCTCTACACTGTGAACCGCATGAAGCCGCGCGCCAACACGCAGCCCATCCTGCTGGGCAACTTTGCCGGGGCAGCGCTCGACGAGGCAGTGGCCGACCCCCACTTCGACGTCAACGCCACCATCAGGAAGAACTTCCGCGAGAAGGCTCTGGAATATACCACCTGCAGCGGCTTCGATGCGCGGAAATTTCTCGACGATGCCCGCCAGCAGGCCACCCATGTGGGCCAGGCCGTTGACACATTGTTTGCCGATGACTACCAGCGCGAGAAAGCCGTGCTCGAGCCTTCCTTCGTGTGCGAGCAGCTCGGACTGCAGGGCCGCGTGGATCTCATGACCACCGACATGCGCTTGCTGGTGGAGCAGAAGGCCGGCCGCAACATGAACATCGAGCGCGGCGTGCCCAATGCTTTCGGCAGCTTCCAGCTCGAGCCCCACTATGTGCAGCTGCTGCTCTACTACGGCGTGCTGCGCCAGAATTTCCATCTGGGCTTCGACAAGGTAGACATTCGCTTGCTCTACTCCAAGTATGAGGCCGGGCGGGGACTCGTCGTCGTGGCCTACTATCAGAAACTGTTCCGCGAGGCCATCGCACTGCGCAACCAGATTGTGGCCACCGAACTCTATATTGCCCGCCATGGTTTCGAAAGCATCATCGACCACATTACGCCCGAAACGCTCAATACACACCATCTGAACAGCACGTTCTTCCAGCGCTACCTCCTGCCCCAGCTGCAGGACGTGACACGCCCCTTGCAGCAGATGTCGGCGCTGGAGCGCCTCTACTACTGCCGCATGATGACGTTTGTCTATCGTGAGCAGCGCGCCGCGCGGCTGGGCGCCCAGGAGGGTGTGGGCAACTGCTCGGCCGACCTGTGGAACATGCCGCTCAGCGAGAAGCGCGAAACGGGAAACATCTTCACGGGGCTGCGGGTGGAGAAAGAAGAACAGGAGGGCGGGGAGCAGGCGGCGGAATGCCTGGTGAGGCTCAGCGTGCCCGACCAGGGCGACGCCTTCCTGCCCAACTTCCGCCGTGGCGACCGCGTGTATCTCTATGCCTATGACGAGACGCCCGACGTGCGCCAGTCGCTGCTCTATAAGGCCACGCTGACGGAAATCGGCACCAAGAGCCTGACGGTGAGTCTGATGAACCGATGGAACGAAGAACAGCGGAAGGAGAATGAAGGGAAAACGTTTGCCATTGAGCACGACTCGATGGACGTCTCGACGAGCAGTGCCGTGCGAGGGCTCCACGAATTCATCACCGCCCCGCAACACCGGCGCGACCTGTTGCTGGCTCAGCGTGAGCCCGCCTGCGACCGCAATCTGCAGCTCTCGCGCAGCTACCATCCCAACTACGACGAGGTGTTGCTGCGTGCCAAGCGTGCACGCGACTATTTCCTGCTCGTGGGTCCGCCGGGAACCGGCAAGACATCGATGGCCCTGCAGTTCCTGGTCAGAGAGGAACTGCAGGAGCCCTCGTCGGCCATCCTCCTCATGGCCTATACCAACCGCGCCGTAGACGAGATATGCAGCATGCTCATGGACTGCGGCATAGGCTTCCTGCGCATTGGCAATGAGTATAGTTGCGACAAGCGCTTTCGCCCCTATCTGTTGGAACAGGCCGTGGGCGCGCAGCCACGCCTCGACGCCATCAGACAGCATCTGACGGCGGTGAGGGTGGTGGTGGCCACCACCGCGTCGCTGGCCACGAAGCCTTTCATCTTTGCCCTGAAGCGCTTCTCGCTGGCCATCGTCGACGAGGCGAGCCAGATTCTGGAGCCGTCGCTCATCGGCATCCTTGCCTCCCACGCATTGCCTCGGGCTGAGAATCCGCTCAACATCGGGCGGTTCATCCTCGTGGGCGACCACAAGCAGCTGCCCGCCGTGGTGCAGCAGACCGAAGCCGACGCGCGAGTGGACGAGCCGGCTCTGCGCGCCATTCAGCTCTCCGACTGCCGCCAGTCGCTCTTCGAACGGCTCATCCGTACGGAGCGGGCTGCCGGCCGCACCGACTTCATGGGCATCCTCCACCGGCAGGGGCGCATGCATCCGGGCGTGGCCCGCTTCACCAACACCCTGTTCTATGAGCGCGAACAACTGCAGCCCGTGCCGCTGAAGCATCAACTGGAGGACCATATCTATCAGTGCAGCGGGCAAAGCCACGTGGCCGTCGACGCCCTACAGGGGCTGCTGCTCAGCAGCCGGCAGTTGTTCATTCCCTCTGCTTTCTGCCGTCGGGGCGACCTCTCAGACAAGGTGAATCCGGAGGAAGCAAAAATAGCCGCCAAGCTGCTCGTTCTCATCAAGCAACTCAGCGGCTCGGCGTTTGATGCTGCCAAGACGGTGGGCATCATTGTGCCTTATCGCAATCAGATAGCCATGATTCGCCATGAACTCTCGTCGCTGCTTCCCGACGACGAAGCCAGCGCCTTCGACGACGTGTCCATCGACACGGTGGAGCGCTATCAGGGCTCACAGCGCGACGTCATCATCTACTGCTTCACCGTTCAGCATCGCTATCAGCTCGACTTCCTTGCCGCCAACACCTTCGTCGATGACGACGGCACGCTGATAGACCGCAAACTGAACGTGGCCCTGACGCGGGCACGAAAGCAAAACATCATCATCGGCAACCGCCAGATTCTTTCCTACAATCCTCTCTTCAGGCGGCTCGTCGAGGAGTAGCTTTTTTCGGGGGTGCGGGGTTTTTATTCGTGGGTGCGGGGGTACGTGGGTGCGAGATATGTATCATCCTTTGCAATAAGCGCTCATTACTATTCTCGTACCCTCGCACCCTCGTACCCCCGTACACACGAATAAAAACACCGCACCCACGAAAAAAACACGCACCCCCGAAACACTCATTTCCTCACCCATTTGGCCGCCTCGCTAAACGCCTCCATGATTTGGGTGGGGCGATGGTCTTGGAAAGCGCCCAGCGGATAGTGCCCTTCCAGTTCGGGCGCCCAGTAGAACACGCCGTGGCAGTGGCCGTCGGTGGCATCGTGGGCAGCTCGGATGAGCTTCTGTATGAACACCTTGCCCTCGGCAGGACGCTTCGCCTCCACGCCCGTTTCCACAATCATGGTCTCTGAGCCATATTTCTTGTGGAGCCGCTTGATGTTGTCCACCACGCGGCTGAGCGTCTCCTCGTCGCTCTTGGTCAGGTGGGCCTCGCGGTCCCAGTAGGGATAGACGCTCAGCCCAATCATGTCCCAGCGTGCTCCGTATTGGCGCAGCCCGTCGAAGATGAAGTCGTAGCGGGCCGGGTCGCAGCCCCCGTCAAGATGGACGATGCACTGCGCTTGGGGAAAGACGCTTTTCACGGCTTCATAGCCGGCATCCGTCAGCCCGGCATACTGCGCCATGTTGTCTTCGGCGCGCCCCATGGGCCACAGGAAACCGTGGGTGGTCTCGTTGCCTATCTGCACCCAGCGCACGTCCACCGCATGCTCCTTGAGCAGTAACAGCGTGTGGCGCGTATGCTCCGCCAGGGCGTGCTTCATCTCGTCGTAGGTGAAGTATTGCCAGGTGGCGGGCATGGGCTGCTTGGCTGGGTCGGCCCACCAGTCGCTGTAGTGGAAGTCTATCATCACGGCCATGCCGTAGTACTTGGCGCGCAGGGCCATGGCCAGCACGTCCTGAGGGTTGCAGAAGCCGCCGCGGGGCGTCACCCAGACGCGCAGGCGCACGGCGCTCAGGCCCAGTTCGTACATGAGTGCCGTGTTCTCCCTGATTTCTCCCTTGGTGTTGTAGAGACGTGTGCCGCGAGCCTCCATTTCGGTGGTGCCGCTGATGTCGGCTCCCAGCCAGAAAGTCTGGTCGGTGGTTTGTGCCCTGGCAGCTATTGTCAACAGTGCCATCAGCACGCTCAGTGTCAGTTTGGTCTTCATGTTCATGATGGTTTGTTTGGTTTGTAGTTTACAAAGATACGACTTTTCGCATAAGCATGACAAGTTTTTCCCATGTTTTTCGTATCTTTGCCAGTGAGATACAAACCCCGTTGAACTCCCAATCATGAATACAACGCAAGAAACCGACGAGAAATACATGCGGCGCTGCCTGCAGCTGGCCCGTAACGGCTGGCAAAATGCGAAGCCCAATCCCATGGTGGGTGCCGTCATCGTGGCGCGCGGCCGCATCATCGGCGAGGGCTACCACGTGCGCTGCGGCGAGGGCCATGCCGAGGTGAACGCCTTTGCGCAGGTGAAGGAGGCCGATGAGCGGCTGCTGAGAGAGGCCACCATCTATGTGAGTCTGGAGCCCTGTGCCCACTTCGG
>CAMOPD010000058.1 GCA_946622085.1 uncultured Prevotellaceae bacterium
CTCTCTATAAAAACAGTTACAATGATTAAGCACTTCATCCGAAAAGAGTTCCTTCAAATCAGGCGGAATGCCTTTCTGCCCCGACTCATCATTGCATTCCCCATCGTCATCATGTGTGTCATGCCGTGGGTGATGCAGATGGAAGTGAAGAACATACGCGTAGACGTTGTCGACAACGACCGCTCCACCACCAGCCAGCGCCTTGTGCACGCCGTAGCCCAGAGCCGCTACTTCATCTTCAACGGACAGAAGCCCTCCTACCAGTCGGCCCTTGCCGAAGTGGAGAGGGGCAAGGCCGACGTGGTGCTCGTCATTCCGCGTCACTACGGCAGCGACCTGGCCCAAGGCCGCCATCCCCAGGTGCTCATCGCCGCCAATGCCGTCAATGGCACCAAGGGGAGCATGGGCTCGGCCTATCTCTCGCAGATTGTAAGTGAAGAGGCAAGAGTGAAGAGTGGAGAATCGCCTGCGGATGGTATGGCGGCAGCCAATTTTTCACTCTTCACTCTTCACTCCTCACTCCTCTACAACCCCCATCAGGACTATAAGCTCTACATGATTCCCGCCCTCTTTGCCATTGTGATGATGCTCATGACGGGCTTCCTGCCCACGCTCAACATCGTGGGCGAGAAAGAGGCGGGCACCATAGAGCAGATCAATGTCACGCCCGTCTCCCCGTGGGCTTTCATCCTGGCCAAGCTCATCCCCTACTGGCTCATTGCCCTCTTCGTGGTCACCGTCTGCCTGCTGCTGGCCTGGCTCGTCTATGGCATCACGCCGGCAGGCTCCGTGGCCCTCATCTACCTGCTGGCCATGCTGCTGGCCCTGTTTTTCTCTTCCTTCGGCCTCATCGTGTCCAACTATTCCGACACCATGCAGCAGGCCGTCTTCGTGATGTGGTTCTTCGTGGTGTGCATCATGCTCCTCAGCGGGCTCTTCACCCCCACGCGCTCCATGCCTCAGTGGGCCTACCTCACCACCTACGTCAACCCCATGCACTATTTCATCGATGCCATACGCACCGTCTTCATCCGGGGCGGAGGCTTCCTGGCCATCGCCCATCAGGTGCTGGCTCTCCTCGCCATAGGCCTCTTCATGGCCGTATGGGCCGTTAAGAGCTACAAGAAAAACAGTTAGGCTGAAAGATTTATTAACTTAGCACCACTGACTGTTGTCTGGAAAAAGTGTTACTTTTGCAGGCAGTAACCAACTTATTATTTATTATTTGTGAAAGATGAAAAAGACATTGCTTATTTGCCTGATGCTCGCTGTCCAGCTGGCCCAGGCACAGACAACAAGAAAGTTTACGCTCCATCTGACCGACGACGGCAGTGCCCAGATGGTTTGCTTCCTCCCCTCCGCCCCCTCGGGAAAGGCCATCGTCGGCGTGCCCGGTGGCGGCTATTCCTTTCTCTCCAACACCCATGAGGGCTATTTGGCCTCCGAGTGGCTCAATGGCCAGGGCATCGCCTATTTCGTGGTGAACTATCGCCTGCCCGGCGGCGACCGCTCCCTGCCCATGAACGACGTGATGAAAGCCATGCGCACGGTGCGCGATTCGGCGGCGGTGTGGGCCATCAATCCCCACGACGTGGGCATCATGGGATTCTCTGCCGGAGGCCACCTGGCATCGGTCATCTCCACGCTTGCGCCCTTCGACGCGCGCCCCGACTTCACCATTCTCTTCTATCCCGTCATCTCCATGGACGAGCGGGTGTCGCACAAGTGGTCGTGCCGCAACTTCCTCGGCGAAGAGGGGCAAAAAGACCCCAAGCTCGTTGAGCAATTCTCCACGCAGAACGCCGTCAGAAGACATCTCACGCCGCCGGCACTTATCATCATGGCCAGCGACGACCGCCTGGTGCCGCCCGTCACCAACGGCGTGGCCTACTATTCGGCCATGCGCAATCAGGGCAACGAGTGTGCCATGTACATCTACCCCTCCGGCGACCACGGCTTTGGCTTTGGCCATTGGTTCAAGTATCACGACCAGATGCTCACCGACCTGGGCAACTGGCTGAAAGCCCGCCAAACGCCTAAGACTGATGCCGTGAAGGTGGCTTGCATCGGCAACAGCATCACCGACGGGCATGGCATCGACATGGCCTCTCAGTATGGCTATCCTGCCCTGCTGCAGAAGAAGCTGGGCGACGGCTACTGGGTGAAGAATTTCGGCGTGAGTGCCCGCACGCTGCTCCAGAAGGGCGACTTCCCCTACACGGACGAAATGGCATGGAAAGACGCCCTGGCGTTCCAGCCCGACGTCGTGGTCATTAAGCTCGGCACCAATGACTCGAAACCGCACAACTGGAAATTCGGCTCTGAGTTCAAGCACGATTTGCAGCAGATGATTCTTGCTTTGCGCCCCGACTTGGCCAAGCCTGCCAAGAAGAAAGGCCGGAAGGCGCAGCAAGCCATCACCCCGCGGCCAAGGATATTCATTTGCACGCCCATACCCGCCTTCAAGCCTTCGTGGGACATCTCGGAGACGGTCATTCAGAACGAAATCATCCCCATACAGCAGGAAGTGGCTCGCGAGTACGGACTTCAGCTGATTGATTTGCACTCGCTCTTTGCCGACGGCGCAGCCCTGGTGCAGCCCGACGGCATCCATCCCAACGAGAAAGGCGTGCAGCGCATGGCCGAAATCGTTGCCAACGCTTTGTTGGAGTAACGTTTCGTTGGCGCTTTTCTTTCGGGGGGGTGGGGCTTGTCTCTTTGAACGGTGCAGAAGGTCATCATGCGATTACCCCTTTGCCATGCGCTTTGGGCGCCTTCTTCGTTCCGCTCAGACAGCAAGATAGTCAGACCTTTCCCCCCGGAAACCAATAATATAAAAAAAAGGAAAAACGCCGCAGAGAACCAGCGAATGACGTGCCTGCAAACCGAAAGCACGCCACTTGCTATCTGTTGACTTAAGTCAATAGATCCGTTGACTTAAGTCAACAGAACTGTTGACTCCAGTCAACAGATGCGTTGACTCCAGTCAACAGACAGCAAGTGGCCTGATTAAGCCCTGCCAAGGCATTACCCGACACCCATATTTCTTTCACTCCCGACTTCACTTCATCTCATGAGCCGCCGCCAGGGCGAGGAACATGAAGTGGGAGGAAGCACCGCCCAGACAATACTCCGTCTGCTGCCACAGGAAGGGGAAACGCAGCAGCTCGGGGAAGTCGGGCCGGATGAGCGCCGTGCCCGACACCACGCCTCCGGGTATGTAGCTCCAGTCGGCACGGTTGGCGCCATAGGCCACGGTGGCCGACTCTGCGCCCACACCCGAGGCAAACGAGGAAGTGTTGGAGCCCGGATGGCAGCCCAGCACGAAGTTGAGCGCGTTCCACACGGGAGCCATGGAGAACACCTTGGGGTAGGCCTTGGCCAGGAAGTAGTGGCGGAAGCCGAAGCTCTGGATATCCCAGCCGGCGCCCCATATCTGCGGCCTATAGGGCACCCCGTAGGGCGTTTCGCGCGTCAGTTCGTCCAGTTTCTCTGCCATGGCGGGCAGCGCCTTCTCCACAGCCTGAGCCAGCCGGACGGCTTTGCGGTTGCCGCTTGAGCGCAGCAGTCCGTCAATGCGCGCCATGTGCCAGCCCACTTCGGCCAGATGGCTGGTGATATAATTCTGCTGCGCTATCAGATAGTCCAGATAGTGCGCCTCGTGGGTGGTCTGCCATAGCTCCACGGCGGCATGCACCTTGCCGCCCGCTATGCGGCCGTCGCTGGGCGTGGCCTCAAAGATGGTGCGCGCAATGTCGAGGCAGCTCACCGCCAGCGTGTCGTTGAATCCTCTCAAGGTGCGGCTCACGGCGGCCAGTTGCGCCGCCGTGCTTATTTCGCGCCAGGGATTGCTCTCGGTGAAAATCCAGCGGTCGTCGGCGTTGCCCGGCTGCCCGTCTGTCATGGCAGCCGCGTCACCCAGCAGCACATACTGGCGCACCGTGGGGCAGATGATGCCACGGTAGAGCCGCCCGAGGGCGCGCCACGAGGCCACCACGCTCAGTGCTCCGTTCTCTATCTGCTGCAACAGGTCGTTGCGCCCGTCGCTCTGGTGAATCTCCGCCACGCGGGTGTGCTGGTTGATGGCCGTTACGTCGAGTTGCGGCCTGAAGGTCTCGTAGGCCATGGCCAGGATGAACGCCTCGCCCGCCTGCGACTCCACGCGCAGGTCGTAGTCGCCCGCGTCGTGCCAACCTCCGATGTTCACGCCCGGCACCTGCTGCCCCGCGTCGTAGGGCGAGAGCCCCGGCTGCTGGGCATAGCCGTCGATGTGGTTGCCGGCGGGCGCCATGAGCGCATCGTCCATGTGGCATGCATCATGCCACACGCGGTATTTCTCGTTCACCCGCATGTGGCACATCTGCACGGGCAGGAAATACTCCACCACGGGCTGCCACACGCCGCGCTGCCACACGTCGCTGCCAATGCGGAAGATGGCCGACCGCTGCCCGCCGTATTCCACCTCGTAGAGTCCCGGCTCGGTGATGTGGCTGAAGTCGGCATGCAGATAGCGATAGCGCAGGAAACGCCCCCACTCCCGCGTGGGCAGTGAGGCCACGCAGTGTCGTCCCTCGGTGCCTATTCTGTTCAGCCGTGCCTCGCTGGCCGGCGTGTCGCCGGCATCGAGCTCTATCACGGCCACCTTCTGCTGCTGCGGATGGTAGCCCACCTGCGACACCTGCACCACGGGCTCGCGCTTCCACCCCTCCTTCACGCTGGGCCTGATGAACCATCTGATGGCCGCCTCGGTGGCACCGGCGGCAATGTCCTCGCGCAGCACAAACCAGCCGTTGTTGTGGTTCATGCGGCCGTCGTAGAGACTCATGGTGCCCGTCTCCGAGCTCACGGTGAAGCGCAGCAACTCGTCGTCGGGGCACACGGTGAACTGCCGCCCCGAGCAATAGGGCATGGCCACCACGTCGTCGGCCACCATGGGCGAATAGCCGCTGCCCACCAGCCGCTCCATACTGGCCAGCGGTCGGCCCTCGGGACGCCAGCTGCTGGCCAGCGGATGGTTGGGTTGCCGCTCGAGCAGCGGACTGTTGGGTTGCCGGGGGAAGATGCCCTGCTGGCCGTCCATCAGCCAGGGCCTGCCGAAGAGCAGCCCGGGGAAGAGCTCCAGATTGAAGCCCACCCGGCCCACAAAGGCCTGTGGCAGCGGCCGGGAGAGCGTCACGCTGACCACGATGCCGTCGGCCCGCGGCTCCACCTTCACCTGGTAGTCAAGCTCCAGGTCGGGATAGATCATGGGGTTGAAGCCCGTCATGTGGCGGGCCGAGTCGGGCCACGAGAGCGAGACCGTGATGGCCCCTCCCGCCACGGAACGGCTGCGCTGCCGGGGCACGGGCTGCCACTGTCCCGGCGTGGGCTCCAGCCGCAGGTCGCCATTGGTGGCTATGCGATGGCCGTGCATGATGAGGCTCACGCCGCCCTGATGGCCTTCGGGATAGATGTCGTCGAAAGCCATCACGTCGACACCGCCACTGCTGAAGTAGCCCTTGTCGGAGAGTTGGAACTGCTGTCCCATGGCCATCAGTGCCCATGAAACGAATGCAAGCATAAGGAATAATCGTCTTGTCATAGTTGTTTAGTATTTGAGTTTGGTATATCTGCTTTTTAGAGGAAAGAGGAGAGAGGAGAGACTTTTGAGAGGAGAAGTGAAAAATCGCTGGCCGAAGGGGAAAGCAAAAGCTACGTCGAAGGCATTGGCTGCATGATTCTTTCAAAGTTTCTTGTTCCCCGCACCCACAATCAGCGCAACTCCACCTCACGAAACTCCATTCATTATAGAAATAACGCGTGAAGGCCTGCTTTATTGTGACGCAAGCAGCACGCTATTTCGGTTTGGCCGATGCCCCACTGCTTTTGTTGAGCCTCGCTGCGCACTTTTAGGGCTGTCCATGCAGCCTGCAGCGCGCTTTCGGCTGCGGCTAAACGTTAAAAAAAGCCATGTTCACAGAGAAAAGGGCAGCGGGAACTTGCGGCGTATGAGTTTTTTTGCTATTTTTGCCTACAAACAGAACTAGACACAATCACTATTCATCTAAACGTTCGTACAGGTGTCAGGCGAAGCCCCCAAAAAAGAATAATGAGGACCTCAACAAGGAAAGCCTGCCATGCAAAGCCTTCGACAAATCGGGTAATCATAAAACCAGCTTACCGGACACCCATAAAAACGTTTCGTATCACACATCTTATCAAAAAACATGGAAAACAGAGTTTACAGACGCCTGTTGCTGGCCATGGCGGCATGGGCCCTTTCTTCCGCCCTGCAGGCCGGCAAGTATCAGAATTTCAAGGTGTCTACCTACATCCGTGCCCAGGATGTGGCCCGAATGGCCGACGACCGATTCCTCGAGGACACGTGGGCCACGGTGAGCAGTCAGGTAGACCTCGACAAGATTTACATCGAGACCCACCGCGACGCGTTCGTAGTGCCCGAGAAGACGCTCACCAAGGTGAAGCGATTCTTCATGAAGCGGGGACTCGAGGTGGGCGGCGGCATCACGTTCACACGCTCGGAGCCCACCGACTTCGAGACCTACAGCTATGCCCGCGAGGCCGACCGCCAGGAGGTGAAGCGCATTTCGGAGTATACGGCGCGCCACTTCGACGACTTCATCCTCGACGACTTCTTCTTCATCGACCTGAAGAACGACGACGAGATAGCGGCCAAGGGCTCGCTCAGCTGGACCGACTACCGGCTGCGACTCATGGCCGATGCCGGGCGGCAACTGGTGGTGGAACCCGCCAAGGCAGTGAACCCGAAGGTGAAGGTCATCGTGAAATATCCCAACTGGTATGACCACTTCCAGGGACTGGGATTCAATCTCGAGGAAGAGCCCGCCTACTTCGACGGCATCTGGACGGGCACGGAGACGCGCGACCCCGCCTCGGCGCAGCACCTGCAGAACTATCTGAGCTATAACATCGTGCGCTACTTCGACAACATTGCCCCGGGACGCAACGGCGGCGGATGGGTGGATGCCGGCGGACTGCACATGAGCATGGACCGATATGCCGAGCAGCTGCATCTGACCATGCTGGCCCGCACGCCCGAAATCATACTCTGGAACTACATGCAGCTGGCCGACGTGAAAATCACGCCGGCACAGCGCGCCCCATGGCAGGATGCGGGCGGCAACAGCTTCAGGTATGACGACATGGTGGCGCCATTCACCAAGGACGGCAAGACCGTCGTGCCCACCACCATGGCGCGCTATGCCGGCATGACGCTGCGGCAGACCGACCGGCTGGTGGGCATGCTGGGCAGGCCCGTGGGCCTGACGTCGTATAAGCCCTTCCACTCGTCGGGCGAGGACTTCCTGCAAAACTATCTCGGCATGATCGGCCTGCCCATGGACATGCACCCGCAGTGGCCCGAAGGGCGGCAGCAGGTGCTGCTCACCGAGCAGGCGGCCAAGGATGAGCGGCTGGTGGAGCGCATCAAGCAACAGCTGCGCGGGGGCGGCGACGTGATCATCACCACCGGACTGCTCAAGGCCATCAACAGGCAGCTGGCCGACGTGGTGGAGCTCAGCTGCGGCGACCTGAAGGCCATCGTGGGCGACTTCGGATTCTTAGGAAAGGCCGAGCGCGAATTCATCATACCCCAGGTGAAATACTTCACCAACGACGCCTGGGAGGTGGTGAGCGCCGGCCGACCGCTCAGCGGCGGCGTGTCGGGATTCCCCATCCTGCTGCGCAACACCTATTCGCACGGCACGCTCTTCGTGCTCACCATCCCCGACGACTTCGGCAATCTCTACGACTACCCCGCCCCGGCACTCAACGTCATCCGGCGCGTCATGAGCAAAGACGTGGGGGCCTACATCGAGGGACCGTCGAAGGTGGCGCTCTTCCCCTACGACAACAAGACCATGGTGGTGGAGAACTTCAACGACCAGGCCGTCAGCCTGCGCGTGGTGGTCAACGGCAAAGCGGGCGCTCTGCGCAATCTGCTCACCGGCCAGATGCTCCGGCCCGCGCAGGTGGAGGTGAGCCGCTTCAGGTTCTATGGCTATGCCGAGGGGCAGACCGTGTTCGACCTGCAACTGCCGGCTCATAGCTACGCCGGACTGGGAATCATCGACAAATAAAGAAAAAGCCCTCCCCCAAAAACGATTTCGCCCTTGCACCGGCGCCCCAGGATTTGGAGCAGTCGGTGCAAGGGCGAAAACGTTGAATAGTGCTTTTACAGGATTCTTTTCTTGCTCATCCCGTGCCGTCGATTTCATGCTGGCGGCTCAGCGCTCGCTGATGTTCTTGAATTTCTTCCACCCTTCTATTTGCCTATACACTTGGGCGGAACCCTGGGGGACGTAGAGCACGGCCTGCTTGACGTCGCACACGTGTTTGGCCACGGGCGGCGTGGCGAGCGGAATGACCACCTCGCGGAGCGACTTGCAGTCGTAGAGCATCTTGTTGCCCACGGTGGTGGTGAGGGCGGGGAAGACGAACGACTGCAGGGCTTCGCATTTGCGGAAGCACTCCTCGCCGAAGGCCATGAGGCTCTCGGGCAGACTGATGGCGGCGAGGGCTTTGCAGCCATAGAAGGCTTCGCGCCCTATGCGCTGCAGGCGCGGCGGCAGCTGCACGGAGCCCAGACGGGAGCAGTTGCGGAAGGTGCGCTCAGGCAGCTCGGTGAGCGATGGTGGCAGACTGACGCTGACCAAGGCCGAGCACCCGCTGAAGAGGCCGGCTCCCATGGACTGAAGCCCCGGGGGCAGCTGCACCGTCGTGAGGGCGCGGCAGTCGCGCAGGGCGTCGCGGCCAATTTGCTGCAACGACGATGGCAGGCTGATGGCGGCGAGCTGGGTGCACTCGCGGAAGGCCCCTGAGCCTATCGACGTGAGGCCCTGGGGCAGGCTGACGGCGGTGAGGCCGGCACACGCGGCGAAGGCTCCGTCGGCAATGTGGCGCACGCTCGGCGCCAGGCTGACGCTGCCCTTGAGTCCTTGCGGACAGCAGATGAACTCGGTGAAGTCGGCATTGAGGAGCAGCCCGTCGTCATCGGCAAAGACGGCATTGGCGGGGTCGACGAAGATGTGGGTGAGGTGGCGGCAGCCACTGAAGGCGTTGGCAGAGAGCTGCTCCACGGCGGCGGGAATGGTCACCTCCTGCAGGTCGGTGCCGGCAAAGGCCTTGGGCCCTATTTCCCTGATGCTCTGCGGCAGAAGGATTCGGGTGAGGCCTGTTTCGGCGAAAGCCTCCTCGGGAATGGCGGCAATCCCCTCGGGCAGCTGGATGTGGCTGAGCTGGCCGCAATGGCTGAAGCAGCCCCTGCCCAGGCGGTCCACCTGCTCAGGGATGCGGATGTCGGCCAGACGGCTGCAGTAGCGGAAGGCATAGTCGCCGATGGCGTTGAGTGCGGGCGGCAGGCCGACCGACTCCAGGCGGCCGCACGACGAGAAGCAGTAGCTGCCGAGTTCGCGCACGTGGAGCGGCAGCACAATGGTGCGCAGTCCGTTCCATCCAGAGAAAGCGCTGCTGGGCAACTGCCGGAGGGGCGTTCCCCGCTCGGTCTTTTCGCCCCTTATGATTTGCGCCCGTCGCAGGTCGAGGTCGAGCCACGTGTCGGTTTTGCGGCCTTTCTCATCTTTCACGGTGCCTCTGTTGGCCAGCCGCTTGAGGAATTTCATGTCGGCATCGTTCATCGGGCCATAGACGCGTATGCCCCTGATCTGGTTGAACTTCTCGGGCGGAATCATGCTCTCGAGCTTGCCAGCCCTGACGGGGCTCAGTTCTACTTCGTTTCCCTTGAGGGCTGCATGCATATTGCCGCCCCGCCCCGTGATGTTGCCTTGCGCCAGGGCGCCTGTGGGCAGGAGGGCGAGTGCCACGGCCAGCAGCAGGGCCAGTGGCAGCCAGGAGATCTTGCGTTGGAGATGTTGTTTCTTCATGATGTGTGGTTATTGGGTTTATTCTCTGTTGCCCACCCCCGCCAGTCGCCATGGTGCGGGATGGGGGGTATCGACAAGGCAAAAGTAACAAATAAATGTGAAAATGCCGTCGTGCGGCTGCCAAAATGTGTTCCCATGGACACCGTTTTGTTACAAAAGGATTACATTTAGGGGGTGTAACCATATTGTAACCCGTTTTTCTTCTTTCGTCGTGGCTATATGCCTAAATTTGCCCCGTAATCAACAGAAAGAGAAAAGTATGGAAACAACTCAAGACTATCTATGGGTGGCGCTGAAAGTGCTTGGCGCGCTCGGACTGCTCATCTATGGCATGCGCATGATGAGCGATGCCCTGCAACGACTGGCAGGCCCGCAGTTGCGGCATGTGCTGGAGCGCATGACCACCAACCGGCTGACGGGCATGCTGACGGGCGCACTGGTGACGTGCAGCGTGCAGTCGTCGTCGGCCACCACGGTGATGACCGTGTCGTTTGTCTCTGCCGGACTGCTGTCGCTCAGCGGCGCCATAGCCGTCATCATGGGTGCCAACATCGGCACCACGCTTACCGCCTGGATCATGTCGCTGGGCTATGCCGTCGACCTGACGAGCGTGGTGTTTCCGGCTTTCCTCGTGGGCATGGTGCTCATCTATAAGAACCGCCACCGCTTTGTGGGCGAACTGCTGTTTGGCGTAGGCTTCATGTTTCTCTCGCTGGTGATGCTCAGCGCCTCGGGCAAGGAGCTCGACCTGGAGCACAACGAAGCCGTGGTGGGCTTTTTCGCCTCGTTCGACACGGGCAGCTTCCTCACCATCGTGGCCTTCCTGGCCATCGGCACGATGATCACCTGCCTGGTGCAGTCGTCTGCTGCGGTGATGGCCATCACCATCCTGCTCTGCTCTACGGGCGTGCTGCCCATAGAGCTGGGCATAGCCCTGGTGATGGGCGAGAACATAGGCACCACGGCCACGGCCAACCTGGCAGCCCTGGGAGCCAACACGCAGGCGCGGCGCGCGGCGCTGGCTCATCTGCTGTTCAATGTCTTCGGCGTGGTGTGGGTGCTCATCGTGTTCTATCCCTTTGTGGGCATGGTGTGCCGCCTGGTGGGCTACGACCAGCACGGCCTGGGGCAGGCTTCGCAGCTGCCCGTGGTGCTGGCCGCGTTTCACACCTGCTTCAACGTGGTGAACACAGCCATCCTGATAGGATTCATCCCGCAGATGGAGCGGCTGGTGTGCTGGCTCTTGCCCGACAAGCAACAGGCGGAGCAAGAGGAGTTCCACCTGCAATATATTGAGGCCAACCTGATACAGACGCCCGAAATGAGCATCCTCCAGGCACAGAAGGAGACGATAGCCTTCGGGCAGCGCGTGGAGCAGATGTTTGGTCTGGTGGTGGACCTGATGAACGAGCAGGACGACGGCCGGCGCGAGCAACTATATAATAAGGTGGTGGCTCAGGAGGAGTATACCGACAGGATGGAGATGGAGATAGCCCGCTTCCTGGGGCAGGTGAGCAACAACCATCTGAGCGACACCACCAAGCGCAAGGTGCGCCAGCTGATGCGCGAGATAGGCGAACTGGAGAGCATCGGCGACGCCTGCCTCCATCTGGCACGCACGCTGAACCGGCGCCAGGAGACGTCGCTCGACTTCACCCAGCCGCTCTACGCCAAGATGAAGACCATGACGGAGCTGGTGGCACGGTCGATTGCGCGCATGAACCAGGTGATGAGCGGCCACGCCAGGCAGCACTCCATAGCCGAGACCTACCGCATGGAGAACGAGATTGACCAGCTGCGCCAGGCAATGAAGGACGACAATCTGCGCGCGGTCAACGAGCGGGAATACAGCTACGCCGTGGGCTCCATGTATGTGGACTTTGTCAATGGCTGCGAGAAACTGGGCGACTACGTGGTGAATGTGGTGCAGGCCCGG
>CAMOPD010000059.1 GCA_946622085.1 uncultured Prevotellaceae bacterium
AAAACGAGTGCAGCGTCTCTCTCTTTGTTTCCATCAGAAGCCTTTCTTTATCTCATAGGAACCAGCGCGAAACGCAGCGTCTTGGCCCCGAACTCCACGCGATATTGCGGCAGTGCCTCGGCATCGGCGCTCCACGAATTGATGCCTCCTACGCCCGTGTGCTCACCGTCGATGAAGAGATTGGTGAACGCCGAACGACGCAGCTGCTGCGGATGGCGCTGATGCTTCTCGTCGCCTTCGTCGAGCTCCATCACGTCGTAGGGCAGGGCGCAGGCATAGAAGGGCACGTCGGCCAGCACGCGCAGGCCTATGCCGCGGCTGTTGGTCTGCTCCCACCAGCGAATGTCGCTCTTGGTGCCAGTCTCCTGCGGACGAATGTAGGGATAGAACTGCTCGTCGGCAGTCTGCTCATACACGCCGATGTTCTGCGACAGTTTGCGGTCGGCATAGTTCTCAATGGGTCCGCGGCCGTAGTAGCGGCTCTGAGCCATGTCGGCCGGCAGCTGAGCCACCATGCCGAAGCGGAACATACGCGGAGCCTGTGCTCCCTCTTTGGGCTGCAGCTGCTGCGTCACGTCGATGCTGCCATCGGGGCGCACGGTGTAACTGAGCGTCAGCACAGACTGCACGTCGGGCATGTCGTAGGTGGCCGTCACGGTGGCCGTTTTCTTGTCAACATTAATACTATTGAGCTTCATGGCGGGCTCGCGCCACACCTTCAACTGCCGCTGCAGTCCGGCGCCCATGTCGTTGTCGGTCACTGCGCGCCAGAAGTTGGGCTTCAGCGAGCCTCCATTGCCGAGCATCGATGAACCATCGACAACATATCGCGTCAGGAAGCCCGTTGCCCGGTCGAAGGCCACGCTCACGTGCTTATTCTGCAAGCCGATGGTGGGCTCACCCTTTTTGTTCACCACCTTGATCCGCTTGCCGCCGACGCTTCTTTCTGAAGCCAGCTTCAGAGGCTCCGAACTGATGCACAGCTGCTGATGGGCCACCACCTGTCCGCGCTCCATGAGCGGCTCGGTGTGCTTCAGGGCAAAGGCCACGTTGAGCAGCACGTCGCCGGCTCCCTTGATGGCAGCAAGGCTGTAGGGCAACGTCACGCTGATGCTCTGCTGGGGCTTGCAGTCGAGCTCGTCGATGGTGCCCTGCTGTGCCACTGCGCCGTCAACCAGCAGCGCCCACTGCATCTGATAGTTCTCCAGCGAGCGGAAGAAGTGCTCGTTGAACACGCTCAGCTGTCCCCGCTGCAGGTCGACGGGCTTCACCCAGATGTTCTGATACTGCTGGGCTATCTCGTAGGCATGCGGATTGAGCTGGCGGTCGGGTCCAATGATGCCGTTGCAGTTGAAATTATTGTCGGAGGGGTCGTAGTCGTTCAGGTCGCCGCCATAGACATAAGTTTGCCTGCGCGGGTCTATCTTCTGTCCCGGAGCGGCCGGCGTCACCTTCAGCTTTCCGTCGGCGCCGATGGTTCCGCGCAAGGCCTGATCGACGAAGTCCCAGATGAAGCCGCCCTGGAACTTAGGATACTTGCGTATCAGGTCCCAATACTCCTTGAATCCGCCCGACGAGTTGCCCATGGTATGGTTGTATTCGCACTGTATGAGCGGTTTCTGCGAGCTCTCCTTCGAGGCGTACTCCTCGCACCAGCGAAGGTTGGCATACATGGGGCACATGATGTCGGTGTTGGCTCCGCCATGTGCCTGCTCCCACTGCACGGGACGGCTCTTGTCGCGCCCCTTTATCCACTGATAGGCGGCCGTGAAGTTGGGTCCGTCGGCCGTCTCGTTGCCCATGCTCCAAACGATGATGCTGGGATGGTTGTACTGCATCTCCACGTTGTGCTGGTTGCGCTCCATGATCTGGCGGGCAAACTGCGGTTTCTTGGCTTCTGACGTCTCGCGATAGCCAAAGCCGTGGCTCTCCTGGTTGGCCTCGGCGCAGACATAGAGGCCGTATTGGTCGCACAGGTCGTACCACTGCGGGTCGTCGGGATAGTGGCAGGTGCGCACGGCATTGATGTTGAGCCGCTTCATCACCTGGATGTCCTGAATCATGCGCTCGCGGCTGACGATGTAGCCGCCGTCGGGATCCATCTCGTGGCGGTCGGCACCCTTAATGAGCACCGGCTGGCCATTCACCAGCAGTTGGGCGCCCTTCACTTCCACCTTGCGGAAGCCCACTTTCTGGGTGATGACCTCCAGCTCCTTGCCCACCTCGGGATTCTTGCGGCGCTCATAGAGCTTGGTGATGAGCGTATATAAGTAAGGTGTCTCTGCTGTCCACTTCATGGGGTTCTCCAGCACGAAGCGTAGCGAGTCGCCCATGCCTTCGGCCACCTTCGTGCCGCTGGCATCGAAGAGCGTATGCAGGGCCATGGCGTCGCCGGTGCGCTGCAGCTGGATGTCGAGTTGCCCGTCGCGATAGTTGTTGGTCAGGTCGGGCGTGATGCAGAGGTTGTCGATGTGGCGCTCGGCATTGCGGGCGTAGAGATAGCTGTCGCGAGCCACTCCCGACAGTCGCCAGAAGTCTTGGTCTTCGCTATAGGAACCGTCGCACCAGCGGAACACCTGGAAGGCGATGAGGTTGTTGCCGGCGCGGAGGAACTTGGTGATGTCGAACTCGGCGGCCACCTTAGAGTCTTCGGTGTAGCCCACATACTGGCCGTTCACCCACAGATAGATGCACGAGGTGACGCTGCCGAAATGGGCAATCACCTGGCGGCCTTGCCAGGAGTCGGGCAGCGTGATGGTGCGCCGGTAGCTGCCCACATGATTGTCCTTCACGGGCACCTGTGGCGGATTGTTTTCGAAGTGGCCCCGCCAGGCAAAGCCTATGTTCACATATTCGGCATCGCCGTAGCCCGAGAGTTCCCACAGACCCGGCACCGTCATCGTCTGCCACGACGAGTCGTCGTAGCCTTCGGCCCAGAAGTCTTGCGGCCGCTCGTCGGCATTGGCCACCCAGCGGAAGCGCCAGTCGCCATGCAGCGACAGATAGTTGGCCGACTCGGCAGGCTTGCCCTTGAGGGCAGCGCGCTCGTTTTCATAGGCAAAGAAGGTGGTGTGGAGCGGCAGGCGGTTCACCTGGTTCACCTGCTGGTCATGCCACTCGGTGAATGTGGGCACTGCAGGCGCTTCGGCTTTCTTCTGCACACTGCGTGCTGCCGTCTTCTTCACTTTCTTTTTTGCGGCCCAGGCCTGTGCAGGAGCCAACAAGCCCCCCACCATGGCTGCCGCAGACAACAAAAGAATGGTTCTTTTCATCACGTTACTATTTATTATTTAAAAGATTTAAGTTACGAACAATGAGTTACGAACTACGAGCTACGAGCTATGAATACTTCATGCGCCAACACTTATCACAACTCGTCACTCTGAACTCAGAACTTCCTTCTTGTGCGCAAATATAACCAAAATAATTGACAGAATGAATATTTTTCCTTATTTTTGCAAAACAGGAGCGTGGCTCGGCTGGCAGCCATGCCTTTAACGGAAAAAAGACCTAACAGAAATGTCACAAGAACTCACCACCTACCCCGACCTCATGGCCGGCAAGACGCTGCTCTACGTCCACGGCTTCGGCTCGAGCGGACAGTCGGGCACCGTCAGTCGCATGCGCATGGTCATGCCCCGCGCCAACGTCGTGGCTCCCGACCTGCCGCTTCATCCGCAGGCGGCCATCGATTTGCTGCGGCAGACGTGCGAGGAGCTTCGTCCACACCTCATCATCGGCACCTCCATGGGCGGCATGTATGCCGAAATGCTCTATGGCTACGACCGCATACTCACCAATCCCGCCTTCGAAATGGGCGACACGATGGTGAGTCACAACATGGTGGGCGCTCAGCAGTTTCAGAATCCACGCCTCGACGGCGTGCAGCAGTTCATCGTCACCAAGGCGCTCGTCAGGGAGTACAAGGAAATGACTCAGCACTGCTTCGCCCATGCCGACAACCCCGACGAGCAGCAGCGCGTAGTGGGGCTCTTCGGCGACGAAGACACCACTGTTGACACCTTCGACCTCTTCCACAGTCACTACCCCCAGGCCATTCGGTTCCATGGCGCCCACCGCATGGACGACCGCTCGTTCATGCACTCGGTGATGCCCGTTGTCAGATGGATTGACGACCGGCAGCAGGGTCGCCAGCGCCCCATCGTCTACATTGCCTCCGAGGCGCTCATCGACCGCTGGGGCAAGCCGCAGAGCAGTGCGCAGAAGGCCGTCCGCATGCTCATCGAGCGCTATCAGGTCTACTTCTATGCTCCGGCGCCCACCAACGATCCTGACCACATGGCGCACATCATGGCGTGGATGCAGCAGCACATCAACGTGCCAGCCTACAACCACGTCATCTTCACCAATCAGCCACAATTGCTCTACGGCGACTATCTCATTGCCCCCTCGCCCACCGATACTCTGGCCACCCACATCCCCATCTTCAACGACACTTTCAAGACGTGGGAAGAAGTGATAGACTATTTCCAGCAGCTCGGCGGACAGTGACGGAGAAAAAAGATTTCAGGGCTTTAGGGGTGAGCGCTTCCCCTAAAGCCCTGAAATCTTTATTATCTTACTTATGTCTTTTCTCCCACTACATGTATCCCAGCCAGCGCAGTATGTCGTTGAGATTGGCCACAATCATGAGCAGCATCAGAATGCCAAAGCCTACGTACTCGGCACGAATCATGAAATTCTCCGACGGCTTGCGGCGCGTAATCATCTCGTAGAGCAGGAAGAGCACATGGCCACCGTCGAGCGCTGGTATGGGCAGAATGTTCATGAAGGCCAGAATGATGGACAGGAATGCCGTCATGCGCCAGAACATATACCAATCCCAGGTGGGCGGGAAGAGACTGCCGATGGCTCCGAATCCGCCGAGCGACTTGGCCCCGTCGGCGGTGAAGACATACTTCATGTCGTCTACGTAGCCGCGTAGCACGCCCACTCCATACTTCACGCCGGCAGGAATGCTCTGGAGCAGACTGTACGACACGTGGGTGGGCTCATACATCTGTGCGAGCGACTTGGGTGCGAAGCCGAATTTCAGGTCGGGGGTGAGCACGGTCTTCACGGTGTCGAGATGAGAAGCCTTATAGTCGGCCAGTTGCTTGTTGCGGGCCACGACGAGGGTGGCCGTGCGAATGCGCAGGCTGTCCTGCGACGTGCGGGCAGCGGTCATCATGTCCTCCAGCCGTCCCAGCTCAAAGATAAATTCGTTCTGCGAATCGACCACATGGCCGTTGATGGCCTTGATGGTGTCGCCCTTGGCCAGCCCGAACTTCTCGGCCGGTGTTCCCGGGATTACCGTGTCTACCACGGCGGGGATGAAAGGCCGTGCAAACGAGGGTTCGTCCTTGAGCATGTCAAGCAGACTGATTTTGCCTGGCAGTGCCAACGACACTTGCTTGCCCTGGCGGAGCACGTCAACGCGGGTGGCCTCGGAGAGATCACGGAAGAGGTCAACGCTGAAGTCCTTGAAGGGCCGTTTGTTGGTGCCGAGCAGGATGTCGCCGTCCTGGAATCCGAGTTTCTTGGCCTCGGTGTTGAACTTCATGCCATAGCTCATGTCGCGCGTGGCGATGTAGGTGTCGCCCCAGTGGAAGAGTATCATCGAGTAGATGAAGAGAGCCAGCAGGAAGTTCACCAGCACGCCGCCAATCATGATGAGCAGGCGCTGCCAGGCAGGCTTGGCCCGGAACTCCCAGTGCTGCACGGGCTTTTTCATCTGCTCGGTGTCGAAGCTCTCGTCTATCATGCCGGCAATCTTGCAGTAGCCGCCCAGTGGCAGCCAGCCCACGCCATAGGCCGTGTCGCTGTTTTTCGGTTTGTATTCAAAAAGGTGGAACCAGGGGTCGAAGAAGAGATAGAATTTCTCTACGCGCACTCCGAAGAGTTTGGAGAAGAAGAAGTGGCCTCCCTCATGGAGAAGCACCAGAATAGAGATTGCCAGCATGAACTGCAGCAATCGGATCAAGAATATTTCCATGCTTTTTTACCTTACGTTATTTTCAGTTTCACTATGATTTCCTAAGCTATCAGTTCGCCCGCTATGCGGCGCGCCTCGGCATCCGTCTGCACATAGGTGTCGTAGGAGGGGCTTTTGTCGAAGGCCACGCGCTGCATGGTCTTCTCAATCACGTCGCTCATCTGGAGGAAAGAGCATCGGTCTTCGAGGAAGGCGCGATTGACAATCTCGTTGGCCGCATTGACGATGCAGGGCATGTTGCCGCCCTGGCGTATGGCTTCGAAGGCCAGTGCCAGACAGCGGAACTTGTTGAGGTCGGGCTCGAAGAACTCCAGCGGATGGCTGAAGAGATTGAGCCGCTCGCTGCTCAGCGGCAGCCGCTGGGGGAACGAGAAGGCATACTGGATGGGCAGCCGCATGTCGGGCACGCCGAGCTGCGCCTTCACCGAGCCGTCGCGAAACTGCACGGCCGAGTGGACGATGCTCTGCGGATGCACCAGCACCTGAATCTGGCTGGCCTCAACGCCGAAGAGCCATTTGGCCTCAATCACCTCGAATCCCTTGTTCATCATGGTGGCCGAGTCGATGGTGATCTTGGCGCCCATGTCCCAGGTGGGATGCCGCAGGGCGTCGGCCTTGGTGACCGTCTGCAGCTGCTCCCGGGTCATCAGGCGGAAGGGTCCCCCGCTGGCCGTGAGCAGAATCTTCTCTATCTCGTTGCCGTCCTCGCCCACCAGGCTCTGGAAGATGGCCGAGTGCTCGCTGTCAACGGGCAGTATGGGAGCACGATACTGATGGGCCAGTTGGCAAATCAGTTCTCCGGCCACCACCAGTGTCTCTTTGTTGGCCAGGCAGATGGTCTTGCGTGCCTTGATGGCATGGATGGTGGGCGACAGTCCGGCAAAGCCCACCATGGCGGTGAGCACCATGTCGATGGGCCCGGCCTCCACGATGTCGTCGAGGGCCTTGGCTCCGGCATACACCTTGATGTCGGGCAGGTCGGAGAGCAGCTGTTTCAGCTGTTCGTAGCGCCCTTCGTTGGCGATGACCACGGCGGCAGGCTTGAATTTCCGTGCCTGCTCGGCCAGCAGTTCCGCCTTGTTATTAGCCGTCAGGCAGTACACCTCGTAGAGATTGCCATGCTCCTCTATCACCTGCAGCGCCTGTGTGCCTATGGATCCCGTGCTGCCCAGTATGGCTATTTGTTTCTTTTTCATGTCGTGTCTATAAGTCGAGAATGCCCTCGGGCAAGTCGATGGTTATTTGTCGTTTGTCGGTATCGACATCGGTAATCAGTTCTTCACTGGCGGGAATGAGTTTCCCGTCGGTCAGCTCAAAGAGCATGTTGAGCGTTGAATCGTCCACCGAGGCGATGGTGCCTGCGGCGCGGCCCGTGCGGCCGTCGACGAGCTGGTAGCCCACCATCTCGGCCCAGCTGACGCCCTCCTCGTCGGCATCAGAGAGCTGGCGGGGGAAGTACACGTCGCAGCCCGTCAGTTCGCGTGCTGCGTCCTGACTGTCGATGTCACAGAATTTCATCAGGGCTGTTTCGTTGCTGCGGAAGCGGTATTCCTCGATGAAGAAAGGCACGAGGATGCCGTCGACGAGCAACACCAGATAGTCGGCATCCACACGGTCGAACACGTCGTCGCTGAACATGAAGCTTATCTCGCCCTTCACCCCGTGTGGCTTCCCCAGCCTACCTATTTTATATACTTCCTCGGATCTGATCATCGGTTTTGGTTGTTCAGATGCGCTCAATGTGGGCTCCCAGCGCATTGAGTCGCGATTCTATGTTCTGGTATCCGCGGTCTATCTGCTCAATGTTGTCGATGCGGCTGCGGCCGTTGGCGCTCATGGCGGCAATGAGCAGGGCGATGCCCGCCCGGATGTCGGGGCTGGCCATGCGTCCTGCCCTCAGCCTGATCTTGTGGTCGTGGCCCACGACGACGGCCCTGTGGGGGTCGCAGAGGATGATCTGTGCTCCCATGTCGATGAGCTTGTCGACGAAGAACAGCCGGCTCTCAAACATCTTCTGGTGGATGAGCACCGTGCCGCGGGCCTGCGTGGCCACCACGATGAGCACCGAGAGCAGGTCGGGCGTCAGTCCCGGCCAGGGGGCGTCGGCCAGCGTCATGATGGTGCCGTCGATGAACGAGTCCACCACGTAGTGGTTCTGGCGCGGAATAATCAGGTCGTCGCCCTCCACCTTCATCTTTACGCCCAGCCGGGCAAAGGCGTCGGGAATGATGCCCAGGTTGCGCATCGACACGTCCTTGATGCGAATGCCGTTGCCCACCATGGCCGCCATGCCTATGAAGGAGCCCACCTCTATCATGTCGGGCAGTATGCGATGCTGCGTGCCGTGGAGCCGCTCCACGCCCACCACGGTGAGCAGGTTGGAGCCTATGCCGCTGATGCTGGCCCCCATGTGGTTAAGCATGTGGCAGAGCTGTTGCAGATAGGGCTCGCAGGCCGCATTGTAGATGGTGGTGGTGCCCTTGGCAAAGACGGCCGCCATGATGATGTTGGCCGTGCCCGTCACCGATGCCTCGTCGAGCAGCATATAGCAGCCCTTCAGCCGCTTGGCGGCTATCTCATAGACGTTGCGGTTATCTACATGCTGGAACTTGGCTCCCAGATGCTTGAAGCCCAGGAAGTGGGTGTCGAGCCGTCGCCGCCCTATCTTGTCGCCGCCCGGCTTGGTGATGACGGCCTTGCCGAAGCGGGCCAGCAGGGGGCCAATCATCAGCACGCTGCCGCGCAGGGCAGCGCACTTTCTTACGAACTCGTCGCTCTCCAGATAGTTCAGGTCTATCTCGTCGGCCCTGAACACATAGTCGTTGGCTCCCGTCCGCTTCACCTTCACGCCGATGTCGCGCAGCAGCTGTATCAGGTTGTTCACGTCGAGGATGTCGGGAATGTTGCTGATACTCACCTCCTCGTCGGTGAGCAGCGTGGCGCAGATCACCTGCAGGGCCTCGTTCTTGGCGCCCTGTGGCACGATGGTTCCGCTGAGCAGATGCCCGCCTTCAATGATAAATGATGCCATAAGCCCGCTGAAAAAGTAGCTATTTCCGTTTGTTCTTCTTGCCGCCCGCGCCCGCGCTGTTGCCGGGCGTGCGATTGTCAAACTTGAAGTTGTCCAGGTCGAGCTGAATCTTGCCGTCGGTATAGCGGGCCAGGTCGTCGGCCACTTTCTCATCGTCGGCCGAGCCGTGACTCCACTGCAGCAGGTTCTGCTTCATCTGATTGGCCGTCATGCGCACCAGTTCGTCGCGTTCGGGGCCGGCCTCCATGGTCTTCAGCTTCTCAAAGAGCTCAAAGATCATCTTGCCGTAGTGGCGCACCGGAATGCGCGCCATGGGATAGGCCAGGGGCTCGGGCTTGGTCGAAATTTTCTGCGCCTCGCTGATGTCGAAGGGCCAGTCGATGTCGAGCTTGAAGTTGCTCATCAGCGCCAGGTGGTCCCACAGCTTCTGCTTGTAGTCGGGGTTTTCGCGGCTCTGGGGCGTCATGCGCTCCATAATGTCTACGATGCTCTCGGCCGCCCGCTGGCGCTCAGCCTTCGTGGGCAGCCCCATGGCATGGTCTACCATCTTCTGCATTTCGCGCCCATATTCCGGCAATATCAGCCGTTCGCGCTGCGTGTTATAATCCAATCCTTCAATGTTCATCGATGTTGTTTTTACTCTTTTTATTCAAGTTTCGCATTCGCTCTGGCTTCTTTGTAGTTAAGTAGTTAAAGTAGTTATCACTCCGCTCGTCCTGCGGACATATGTTAAGCCATTACCTTGTTGTGAATTGTGTATCACATTGCATGTGGCTTAACTTCTTTAACTACTGACTTCTTAACTACTTCAGAAAGTTGAATCTTTTTATGGGTTTACCATTTTGAACGTTTCAAATCAACTTCTTCGGCATCTTGGCCACGAAGTCCTTCAGATAGAAAGGCACGAAGTAGGCCACGTCCTCCCACCGCTCGTCCATCATGCGCTTTTCGGCCAGCGGCATCATGTATTTGGCCAGCGGCTCCACGCCTGCAATGAAGTGGGCGTTGGGATGGTGGATGGCCTCCATGCACTTCCTGGCACCATTGCCAAAGAAGTAGACGGGGTGCTCGTCGAGAAACTCCCTGTAGGTGTCAGCGTCCACCACGTCGGCTCCCACCGGCCTGACGGGCCGCAGCGCACGGTCGTAGACTCCGGCATACACCTCCATGCGCCGCGCGTCGATCATCGGGCAGAGCAGCGCATCCTCGGGCAACTCCTCGCGCAGCAACAACGGCACGCAGAGCAGCTCCAACGTGGGCACCGCCAGCAGCTTCAGGTCGCGCGCATAGCACACGCCCTTGGCCATCGAAACGCCAATGCGCAGCCCCGTATAGGAACCGGGACCGCAGCTCACTGCCACAGCGTCAAAGGGAATGGCATGATTGTCGGTAAACGAGAGCGCCTCGTCGACAAACACGCCCAGCATCACTCCGTGGTTAGGGCCGGCATGATCTTCCTTATGGAAAATGCAGGCTCCATCCTCGCTCACGGCCACCGAGCACACGTCCGTGCTCGTCTCAATATGCAATATGCAAGACATGCTGACTTTCAGTATTTATGATTTTCAATAGCTCATTATCAGAAAAAGAAGCAGCGTCGGAGAGTCTTTCCGGCACAAGCCAACGCAAGGGGGAAAAACCATGAGCCTCCTTCCCTCCTCAAATGATTTTGCAAAAATACGGTTTTTTGGGATAATACACAAATATTACCCCGCTTTTTTGGATTCGTAACTGTTCAGCGAATGCTATCATGCAGTGCCCTATCGGGCAGAATTGATAATCGGCGGCCGTAGGGAAAGCTACCTCACCGTAGGCGACTCAAAGATGATTCGCAGAGCAGTTACTTGGATTCCAGCGCCCCGCGTGCAGCGGACGCCTCGCCCGCCCCCCGTCATACCACGGGCTCATCAGAACTTATAGCGCACGCCGGCCGAGAAGATGCCCTGCTCGCCAAAGCCTGCCTCAAGGAAACCGCGCACCCTGGGGCTGCCGGCCTCGATGCCGAGCACGGTGGCCTGCCAGTTGACGTGCAGTTGATTGTCTTTGTGGTCCTCGAATTCTTCGTCCGTGTTATCATAATTCTCGTGGCGAAGCGTCACGCCTACACCCAGTTTTGAATACAAGCCAAAGTGCTTTTTGCGCAACCAGTCGAACTTCACGGCAGGCATAACAGTAAAATAACGGTCGAGGAGTTCTCCATCCTTCTTATCATTATCCAGAGCGGAATAAGCATCCCGCTTGTTCTGCCCATAAACAAAAATGCCACCCACTCCGAGCCACGGCTTCACATGATTGAAATACTCCACACTGATGGGGCCAAAGGTCCTTTCGTTATTGAATCTATAACCCACAAAGCCATAAGCAATGGCATTTTCAAAAACATCCAAGATTTGCGAGTTGGATCCGCCGCCATACGAAATAGCTATCTCGTGCTTCGTGTCGTCATAACCGTTCTGTGCGTAGGCGCTCACCGTAGCCATCAAGGCGACTACTGCTGTAAGAAACATCTTTTTCATTGTCTTCATCATTTTTATTTGTTTTTATTTGTTTTTTTGTTGTTCGTCAGTTGTTTTTTCTGCGTGCAAAGATATAGGCTTACCGCATTCCCCGCAAGCAAATCCGCGTTTTTTGATGCTTCATGTAGCGACAACACCCGCCCCGTGGCGACAATTTGACGAATCCGAGACCGAAAGTGTCGCCACGGGGGGAGCCCCCGGGGGGACTGTCAGACTCGACGACTTCTTCAGCACATTCCGTGAGATGCCGCCGAAGAGCTCGCCAAAGAGCTTCC
>CAMOPD010000060.1 GCA_946622085.1 uncultured Prevotellaceae bacterium
TCATCGACCGCGACGGCACCATCCTCTCTACCTCCACCGATGCCGAAGAACTGGAGCCCCTCATCAGGAAGGCACTGAACATCGAATAGGACTGCAAGGTGATCTGCTTAGATATCATGGCGCCATCAAAGAGAATCTTCTGGCGGACATTTTTGGAAAGATGGGGCGCAAACTGTATTATCCTGAGAAATATCATGTCAGATTCTGCACCTGCTGCCCGGCAACACCCAGCAGTTCGACATCAAGGTCGTCTCTGCCGACGGACAGCGCAGCACGACGCTGCCCATCCGCACGAAGCCGACGCAGGAGATGTGGTATCTGGCTACGAAGAACCTGGAGATTCCCCAGTTGCGCGACGTTTACGCCATCGTGTGGGAGACGGATGATTTCGATACGACAGCCGAAGGCACCATCTATGGCATTTCCTCGCTGCGTCCAGACCTCTATACCAAGAGTCTGGAATCTTCGAAGAATACCTTCAGGATTGACGGACGCGTGGTAACTTAGGGATACCGCCAGAGGAGGCAAATGTTCATTACAATAAGAGCGCACAGAAGTTGCAGAAGTACATCACCAGCCAGATAGAGAAGTATCTGGGCGAGATGATGAAGCTATGACACGGATGTTGACTTCACGCTCACCTTCGAGCCGTTCGAAACCTCACCATAGACTTTCGACTTCAAGGAGGGCGGCGGCAAGGGTGCCTACGCCATCCGCCATGTCGCTTTGAAATGACAAGAGTTGATGATGATTGTCGAATATCTTGATTTGACTTTAATACATAGCAACCCGGGAACAGTGGGGCGCGTCGCGATGACGTGCCTCATTTTTTATAATCACTCCTGAACAAGCAATCGGCTAAGCTTCAATCCGAAATCGGCCACCCCTCAACCCGAAAATGGGCAGGTTGCTGTCTGTTGACTGGAGTCAACGCACCTGTTGACTTAAGTCAACGCACCTGTTGACTGGAGTCAACAGATCTATTGACTTAAGTCAACAGACAGCATCTGGCGTGCTTTCGCCTTGCGAGCATGCCGATTGGGGGGAGTGAGGATGGGGAAGTTGTTTTATAGTCTGAAGCCGAAGAAGGCGCGTGCGCGCCACTTGTTCTGATTCACCACCACGGCCTCGTCGTCGAAGATGGAGTTGTTCATCACGAGGGTGGCACCGGCAAAATAGCGGGCGGAGAACTGATGTACGATGGCTGCGCGCTCGTTGAAAATCATGTTGAACCGCATGTGCTGCGCCTTCTTTCGTTTGCCGCGAATGGTCATATTGTTGCGGTTGTAAACCACGAAGGTGGGCAGCATGGAGAAATGGAGCAGCCACCGCTTGCCGAGCACCCAGTTGTAGCCATAGCCGCCGCCAAGGCCTATGTGGCCTATGTAGATGCGTGTGTCGGGGGCGTTGGGAAGTCGCTTTTTCAGCACGTCGTTGGTCTCGATGCTTCCTCCCTGATAGCTGATGCCCGCCAGCCATGAGCCAGCCGAGCGACGCTGGATGTAGCTCTGAGTGAAAGCGGCGGGGAAGGAGAAGCGGCGATGGTTGAAGGCATAGTAGCCCGCCAGGTTGACCACCTTCATGGTGACGTCGCCCGTCTCCAACTGGGTGGTGTAGTCGTCGTGGTGTATGTTGCCTGCGAGCGATTGCGACCGCTGGTAACTGAAGTCGAGACTTAGGCGGTTGCTATAGTAGTTGAGGTTGAATTCATAGTCTTTGTAGGCTCCTTTCCATTTGGCGGGGTTGATGGCCAGGCCTACGCCGATGCCCCGATAGATGGCCACCAGAGAGAAGGTGGTCTTGTGGGTGGTGCTGAGGTGGGCCTTCGAGTAAATGTCGTTCACCGTTCCCTTCGCATGAAAGGTGTTGCCCGTCTGGTTGGCTCTCATCTTCATGGTCAGTCGGCCCTCAGGTCTCACCACATAGTTGGTGTCGTAGGGCGTGCGATAGTAGCGGGCGGCCAGTGCGCTGTCGAGTCTTGCCCTTCGCTCGGTCTGGCTCAGCTGTTGGCCCATGGCGGCCGTGGCGATGGCAAGGAGTGTGGCGGTGGAAAGGAAGAAACGTCTCATCATCATGCTTGCAAAGGTTTTACTTTTTTTCCCGTGTTTGTCGATCCTCGGGAGTGGTTTCCCGTCCTTGCGGCGCCGGGGTGAGAGCGCCTCCTGTCCGGAAGCGGATGTAGGAGCGGTCGTCGAACGAAGAATAGCCTTGCATGCGCCCTTTGGTGGCCCGGAAAGTGTTGATGCAGAGCGGGTCGGCCGCCAGCTGGCTGCTGAGGGCCTCTTCCGAGCGGGCGAGTGTGGGGTGGAGGAAAGGGTAGCCGTCGGAGGCGAGCACTATCTCGCTGGCTTCGGCGGCGGGGAGGACGTGGATGTGCTCTTCGGGTATGGTGAAGCCGTCGATGACGGCGAACGAGCGGTTCTGCCATTTGCAGCTCTCGATGAGCATGGGCAGAATGAGGTCGCGGCCGGGGTCGTGGCGCTGCAGGTCGGCCACGGTGGCCTTGTCTTGCATCAGCTGCAGGCGCAGGTAGCCGCTGCGGATGTCGGCCAGGGCGGCCTCGTAGGGCTTGGGATATTCGTGGTGGACGCCGTCGATGAGGCATTGGCAATCGCCAATGAACCACACTTCGCGGCGCTGCCGGCTATAGATGACGGCGCTGGCGGCCATGCGCTCGGTGGAAATCTGAGTGAGCAGGTCGATGGGGGCTTCATGCTGCTCGTAGATGAAGCGAATGTAGGCGGTGATGAGCCGGCAGAACTGCTGGGCGGTGAGGTGGGGCGGCATCGACTCGATGTATTGGCTCACGAGTTTCATGCAGTATTGTCCGCCCGTCAGCTGCGGGTGGTGGCAGACGTGGCTCTTGTTGGTGCTGCCGTCGATGACGGCGATGTAGCTATCGCTGACCACGATTCCGTCTTCGTTGGTCGCCGGGCTTCTCTTGCCTATGCTGCTTTGTTCTATGATCTGCAACATGAGATTTGCTGTTTGTTGGCTTCTTGGCTTTGTTTATTGGATTCCTGCTGACGGCCTGTGCAGGATAGAGTTGGCCTATGAGGTCGGCTCGTCCGATGCGGCGCAGCGAGGCCTCGATGTTGCGTCGCTCCTCGGGCTTATACCAGAAGAAATACTGCCGCTGGGCAAGTTTCTCTCTGGGCGTCTTGGCGCTGAACACGGGCTCCAGGGTGTAGGGGTCGAATCCTGTATACCACGTCTCGGTGGAGACGGTCATGGGCGTGGGGGTGAAGTCCTGCACCTGTTCCAGGTGGAAGTCGAGCCGCTTGGTCTTCACGGCCAGCTCGGCCATGTCGGCTTCGTGGCATCCCGGGTGGCTGCTGATGAAGTAGGGGATGATTTGCTGGTTGAGTCCTTCCTCGCGGTTGATGCGGTCGAAAATGCGCTTGAACTGGTCGAAGAGCGCAAATGAAGGCTTGCGCATGAGTCGCAGCACGGCGTCGCTGGTGTGCTCGGGAGCCACCTTGAGCCGGCCGCTCACGTGGCGGCAGATGAGCTCGCGCGTGTATTGGCGTGCTGCCTCGTTGGTCTTTTCGTCCTTGCTCTGGTGGAGCAGCAGGTCGTAGCGCACGCCGCTGCCGATGAAGCTCTTCTTCACCTCGGGCAGCGCGTCGACGGCATGATAGACGTCGAGCAGCCGCGAGTGGTCGGTGTTGAGGTTGGGGCAGATTTGCGGGTGTATGCACGAGGGGCGTTTGCACCGCTCACAGGCGGCCTTGTTGCGCCCCTCCATGCCATACATGTTGGCCGAGGGTCCGCCGAGGTCGCTCAGGTAGCCCTTGAAGTCGGGCAACTGGCACACCTGCTTCACCTCTTTCAGTATGCTCTCCTTGCTGCGGCATACGATGAACTTGCCCTGATGGGCGCTGATGGTGCAGAAGGCGCAGCCTCCGAAGCATCCCCGATGGATGTTCACCGAGTGCTTGATCATCTCGTAGGCCGGTATGCGCTTGTTCTTGTATTTGGGGTGGGGCAGGCGAGTGTAGGGCAGGTCGAACGAGGCGTCGAGCTCCTCGGTGGTCATGGGCGGGTAGGGCGGATTGACCACGGCAAACATGCTGCCCACGGCCTGGATGAGGCGTTGGGCGTGCATTTTGTTGCTCTCCTCTTCAATGTGGCGGAAGTTCTCGGCCTGTGCCCGTTTGTCGCGCAGGCATTGCTCGTGGCTGTGGAGCACGATGTCTTGCTGGCCAATGCCGCCGGGTATGTCGTTCTGCCTGGCCAGAAAGACGGTTTGCGGGATGGAGCGTATTTGGCTGATGGGGATGCCGTCGTCGAGTTGGCGGCAGAGGCTGACGATGGGTTTCTCGCCCATGCCGTAGATGATGAGGTCGGCTCCCGAGTCGCACAGTATGCAGGGGCGCAGCTTGTCTTGCCAATAGTCGTAGTGGGTGAGTCGGCGGAGCGATGCCTCTATGCCGCCGAGCACAACGGGCACGTCGGGATAGAGCTGCTTCAGGATGCGCGAATAGACGATGGTGGGATATTCCGGTCGGCAGTCGTGGCGGCCGTCGGGGCTGTAGGCATCTTCGGAGCGCAGCCGTCGGTTGGCCGTGTATTTGTTGACCATCGAGTCCATACAGCCGGGGGCAATGCCGAAGAAGAGGCGCGGACGCCCCAGCTTCTTGAAGTCGCGGAAGTCGCCGTGCCAGTCAGGCTGGGGCACAATGGCCACGCGGTAGCCCTGCGCCTCGAGGGTGCGTCCGATGACGGCGGCTCCGAACGAAGGGTGGTCCACGTAGGCATCGGCCGAGAAGAGGATGACGTCGACGCCATCCCATCCGCGCAGTTCCACTTCTTTACGTGTGGTTGGAAGCCAGTCGGTCAGCAGGTGCTCTTTCATCTATTCTGCTTCGGCGCCTTCGGTGGTGTGGGAGTCTTGGTTGCGCTTCTCCTGCCAGTCCACGAAGAGCATGACGAGATGGTGGAGTGCGGTAGACTTCATGTTGCTGTTGTAGATGACGTCGAGACAGAGGTCGAGCAGGCTGTGGTCGGTTTCGGGTTGCGACTCGAGAATGGAGCGCACGTTGAGTTTCAGTTTGTCGACGACGCTCTCGTCGATGATGCCGTTGCTGTCGATGAGGTTTCTCAGCAGGGCGTATTTCTCGATGGTTTCCAGATGCTGGTCGCTTATCTCCATGCTTCTTGTTCCAGAAGCGTTGGCTTGTATTTTGTACATGGTGTGAAAATAAAAGATTGGTTGTTGCTATTTCAAGAGGAAGTTCATGATGCCCTTCATGATGACGGCACGCTTCTTCGAGTCGGTGATGCACTCGAAGGGGAAGCCCATGACGAAGGTCTTGTATGACGAGTCGTCGAAGGCGATGGCAGCCGACGTGCCGTTGGCATAGGTCATGGCCGTGAAGGCCCCCTCGGCGGGGTCGAGGATGTCGGTGGCGGTGGCGGCGTAGTGGGTCTCGTTGAGCGTGCGATAGAAGTTCATCTCCAGTCCCAGTCCCTGCACGATGTTGTAGGGGCTCACGTTGATGCTGTCGCAGCTGAGCTTGAGCATGTTGGCCATGAAGCGTCGTTCCTTTTCCGTGCGCATGTCGGAGCCCACGTAGGCGCCGCTCACCATCAGGCGTCCGTTGGTGAGCAGATATTGCGAGAGTTGCTTCTGCATGTTGTCGGTGAACGTCTTGTAGAACTGCAGCGAGTGGCCGTCGTTCTTCTCCAGTCCCAGCACCAGGTCGATGGCATGATACTTCATGATGTCGATGTAGCCCATTTCCACCGCTTCCTTGTTGCAGCTGGCAATGTTGTATTTGTGGGCCGACTGCAGTGCAGCGGCGTGTGTGGCCACGTAGTTGAAGTCGTTGCCTGCAATGAATTTTCCCTCCAGGTCGGCATTCCATCCGCCGTTGCGTCCGTAGCTGACGCCCGGGTCGGCCTTCAGGTCGAAGCCGCGTATGGAGTCGTTCATGGTGATGGCGGGTGCCGACAGCCGGTTGAAGCCGTTGATGATGAGAATGGTCTTCGTGGCGTCGGGCTCGCTGATGGCCGAGAGTACGGGCGTGGGGAAACTCTCTCCGCCCTTGTTGACGGCCGTCACCTTGAAGTTGTAGCGCAGTCCTGGCGTTATTTTCACGGTGCAAGCGTTGCCTTTCACAGGCTGGCCGTTGTCGAATCCGCCGTCTTCAATCGCCGTGTAGAGCATGTAGGAAGTGGGGGTGGCCGTTTTCTCCTGCGGGTCTTTCACGGGTTGCCAGGTCAGTCTCACCTTGTTCTTGCTCTTGAGTTCCACGGCGAAGTGGTCGGGCGCCAGCGGCTGTACGGTGAAATCTTCGCCATGCATGCCGTTGACGTAGCGCAGAATGGTTTTGTAGAGGCTTCTGGCGAGGGTGAACTTGAAGTTCGGGTCGTGTCCGAATTTCATGTCGTTCATGTTTTGGTGTGATAGCGTCTCGATGATGGCCGACGGCACCTCGGGCAGTCGTGTCTCCGAGTAGTTGCGGTCCCACAGATAGCGTTTGTTCCATCGCTGATATTTGTAGCGCAGGTCGCGGTCGAGGCCTTCGAGCAGGGCTTTAGCGAAGTCGTAGGACACGCTTCTCGACACGCCCGAATTGAGCTTGCCGTCGTTGTAGTCGGTGGTGCAGATGGCGAGCGAGCCCACGATGCCGCTGCTGTTCACTCCCGCATCGCTGTGCACGGCGAGCGAGAGCTCTATGGGCACTCCCAGTCCTTCCTTGCCCGGCACGAAGGCGGAGCCTCCTGCCAGCCAGTTGGTCATGAGCGAGCGCACGTTGATGTCGTCGCCATAGTCGTTCTGTCCGTTCTTCGTGCTATAATATTTATAAGGTGTGCCGGCCCATTGGGCATAGTAGCGTGCCCCCTCGAGAGCTCGTGGCAGCCGGCTGGTTGATCCTCCGCGGGTGATGTTGCCCATGCCGCCACCGAACCTCACGGCGTCGGCACTGGCGAAGCCCTTCTTCTTGCTGAGGTTGGTGAGCACCACGCGGTTGTTCTCGTCGCATCCCCCGTCGAAGTCGAAGGTGCCCAGATAGACCCACGTGCCTCCGCCCATGCGCTGGTTCACCCTGAATTCGGTCTTCTGTCCTCGATGGTACACGATGTATTGTGCGTCGTCGATGCTCCCGGGCAGCGTCTGATAGCTCACGTAGACGGCGTATCGTCCGCTTTCGGGCAGTGAGGGCTGATAGGATATTTCCGACGACTTGCTCTCCTTCGATGTGGTTTGGCACATGCGTGCCGTGCCCGCCTCGAAGGGGTTCTCGCCGTCGCGGTATACGCCGCCGTGCTGGGCAAAGCCTTGTCGGGGAGCCTTTGTCCAGTCGCGCTTCATGTTGATTTCCATGTAGTGGGGAGCTTTCTTCTTGTCGTCGTTGTCGACGATGACTTCGTTTCGTTGCCAGTCGCGCTCGCGAGGGGAGAAAACAATGGCTCCCGCATTCTCGAGCATGGGCATGAGGTAGGGCACGACGATGGTCTGCGTGAAGAGGTCTTCGGTGGTGCGGAAGAGGTCGGGGCGTTGCCATTTCCACAGTCCCTTTTCCTGGTCGTAATATCGGCCGTGGCTTGCCCAGAGCGCCACGTGCCTTCCGCGCAGGCCCTGGGTGATGCTGATTTTCTTTGAAGCGTTTTTCACCCACGGGTTGCCTTCATAGTCAATGTTACCCCAAAAAGCTGCCTGCTTGTCTTGTGCCACCAGGCTTGCGGCCACGAGCCAGCAGGCCAGCAGGCTTACAATCTTTCTATTCGTCATTCAAACTTCTCCTATGCTGAATTGATGGGGCTTCTTGCCCTTGAAGTCCTTGAAGTAGAGTTTTATTTCGCGCATGTCTTTCTCCATGTCGCCCGACGGCACCACCGTCTTCGTGCACTGTATGAGCTTCCTTTCGTAGTCCACTCCGTAGAGCAGTATGGGCAGTCCGGCTTTCTGTGCAATGATGTAGAAGCCCCGCTTCCAGTCGGGGTTGAGCGAGCGCGTGCCTTCGGGCGTGATGCACAGGTGGAAGGTAGGCGATTTGCGGGCCGTCTCGGCCAGGTTGTCGGTCATGCTGGTGTGCTTGGAGCGCCACACGGGGATGCCGCCCATGCGCTTGAAGATGGGCCCCAAAGGCCAGAAGAACCATTCTTTCTTCATGAGAAAGTTCACCCTGAACCCTTCGGCGCCGGCATAGGCCTGACCGAGCAGCATGTCCCAGTTGCTCGTGTGCGGCGCCAGGCAGATGATGTATTTGTCGGGGTGGGGCTGGTCAACGTCCTTCGTCCACCCCAGCCGTTTGTATAGCATCCAGTTGCAAAAAGCCTTCCACATGACTTCCCTATTCCATATTACTGATGTGGTCGATGATTTCGCCTACTTGCTTGTTGAAATCCTCAACGACGGCATTGAAATACGCTTTCTTCTCCATGCCCGGTTCGGGATGCGAGATGCGGCTGATGAAGTCGTTGTTGATGGTCAGGATGGAGGAAAGCAGGGCGTTCACATTGTCCTTGTCCGGTTTCCCGTTGTATAGCGATGCCGCTATACACTCAGCAAAAAGGTCTCCGCAGATAACGTTGATGGATCGTTTTAAATCTCTTTTGTTTGCCATAATTACAATTGTCCTTTCATTTCGTTTTTTTTTGATACTTTCAGTTTACAAATATACAAAATAATTCAATATCGGCAAGTCAAAGAGCCTTTTTTTTCTGCGCGGCCGCCTATTTTAGCCCCAATTCTTTCTCTTTCTCGGGGAAAATGCTTATTTTTGCAACGCTTTCCCGGGCGAAAACGCCCCAAGCAACCCTCAAACATCAAGTCGTTATGATTTTAGCTGAACACAAAGACACCATGGCACGGGTTTTTTTAGCCCTATGCGCTCTCTTTGCATCTTTGTCTCCCTGCGTCTTTGCGTTCGGTTGCATCCCCCGTCAGTTTTTAATTATTATCATATTATTATTTTCAACGATTATTTATGGAAAAAAGTGCATTGCAAATCCAGCGAGCAGCCTATCAGCCTAAGCTGCCCAAGGCCTTGCTGGGTGCAGTTAAGGTGAAAGAAGGCGCTCCTACCCAGAGCGTAGACAATCAGGAAGAAATCAAGAAGTTGTTTCCCAACACCTACGGCATGCCGTTGGTAGAGTTCGTGCCCGGTGACGAGATGAATGCCGCCCCCATCAACGTGGGCGTCATCCTCAGCGGCGGACAGGCCCCCGGCGGCCACAACGTCATCACCGGCCTCTTCGATGCCCTCAAGCGCATCAACCCCCAGAGCCGTCTCTTCGGCTTCATCCTCGGCCCCGGCGGACTCGTTGACCACAACTACATGGAAATCACCGCCGAGATTGCCGATGAATATCGCAACACCGGCGGCTTCGACATGATCGGCTCCGGCCGCACCAAGCTCGAGAAGGTGGAGCAGTTTGAGAAGGGACTCCAAATCATCCGCCAGCTCAACATCAAGGCCATCGTCATCATCGGCGGCGACGACTCCAACACCAACGCCTGCGTGCTGGCCGAATACTATGCCGCCCAGCATTACGGCGTGCAGGTGATTGGCTGCCCCAAGACCATCGACGGCGACCTGAAGAACGACCAGATAGAGACCTCCTTCGGCTTCGACACCGCCTGCAAGACCTACTCCGAGCTCATCGGCAACATTGAGCGCGACTGCAACTCCGCCCGCAAATACTGGCACTTCATCAAGGTCATGGGGCGCTCGGCCAGCCACATAGCACTCGAGTGCGCCCTGCAGACCCAGCCCAACATCTGTCTCATCAGCGAGGAAGTGGAAGCCCGCAACATGTCGCTCGACGACGTCGTGGCCTACATTGCCGACGCCGTGGTGGCGCGCGCCGCCGACGGCAACAACTTCGGCACCGTCATCGTGCCCGAAGGACTCATTGAGTTCATCCCCGCCATCAAGAAGCTCATCGCTCAGCTCAACGACGTGCTCGCCTCGCCCGAGGCCAAGGGTCTGGAGCGCTCAGAGCTCATCGACTTTGCCAAGAGCCGCCTCACCGAGGAGAACCTCGCCGTGTTCAACTCGCTGCCCACCAGCGTGGCACGCCAGCTGGCCCTCGACCGCGACCCCCACGGCAATGTGCAGGTGTCGCTCATCGAGACCGAGAAGCTCCTCTCCACCATGGTGGCCCAGCGCCTGGAGAAGATGAAGAAGGAGGGCAAGTACGCCGGCAAGTTCGCCGCCCAGCACCACTTCTTCGGCTACGAGGGACGCTGCGCCGCACCCTCCAACTTCGACGCCGACTACTGCTACGCCCTGGGCACCAGCGCCGCCATGCTCATCGCCAACGGCAAGACGGGCTACATGGCCATCGTGAAGAACACCACCGCGCCCGCCGCCGAGTGGATAGCCGGAGGAGTGCCCATCACCATGATGATGAACATGGAGCGCCGCAGCGGAGAGATGAAACCCGTCATCCGCAAGGCCCTCGTCGAGCTCGACGGCAAGCCCTTCAAGGCCTTCGCCGCCATCCGTGAGCGCCTGGCCCGCGAGACGGCCTACGTATACCCAGGCCCCATCCAGTATTGGGGACCCACCGAGGTGTGCGATCAGCCCACTAAGACGCTTGCCCTCGAACAGAGCAAATAAAAAAGAACTTGAGGAGTAAGGAGAAAGGAGGAGCAAGACTTCACCTCCTCCACTTCCTTACTCCTTTTCTCTTCATCACCCAAACTCCCTCATTTCCCCCCCTATGCCGCGCCGCAAGAAAAAGAAAAGCATGCTCAGCCGCTACCCCTCGTGGGCCTGGTGGCTCGGAGGCATTCTTGTGGTGGGGCTCTATGTCTGGGCGTTCAACTTCTTCTTCGTCAGCCCCACTGGCTTTCGCTGGCGCGCCGTCTACGGCGACCGCAAATACCCCGAAGGCTACATGATTCACGGCATTGACATCAGCCACTATCAGGGCGACATCGACTGGAGTAAACTGCAGAACGCCACCATCAAGGGCCAGCCCCTCGGCTTCATCATGATAAAAGCCACCGAGGGCTCCACCCGGATGGACGACAACTTCAACGACAATTTCTATCAAGCCCGCGAATACGGCTTCATTCGCGGAGCCTACCACTTCTGGAGCAACAAGTCGTCGGCACGACAACAGGCCTACTACTTCCTCAAGCAGGTGCATCTCGAGAAGGGCGACCTGCCGCCCGTGCTCGACATAGAGAGCAAACCCAAGGAACAAAGCGTGGAAGACTTTCAGCGCGACGTGCTCACATGGCTCCACATCGTGGAGGACAAATACCACGTGAAGCCCATCATCTATACCTATTATAAATTCAAGAAACGCTATCTTAGCGACCAGCGATTCGACAACTACCCCTACTGGATAGCCCACTACTACGTAGACCGGGTGGAATACGACGGCAAGTGGAAATTCTGGCAGCACACCGACGTGGGCCAGTTGCCCGGCATTAAGGGTTATGTAGACTTCAACATCTACAATGGCAGCTACTACGACTTGCAGCAGCTCACCATTGGCAACAACGACGAATTCAACAAGGCCAGATAGCTCCCACCATTCCCCCTCACCTTTCTTTATTCAGAATGACGGCTTCGTTTTTGTGAATTTTCTTTACAAAACGGAAGGCGGGTCGTTCGCCCTCGTTGAGTGAGCACGCCACTCACGATGAGTAAATGGCGTGCTTACGAGGCGTGAGTGGCGTTCTCACTACCCGTAAGTGGCGTGCTTACTACCCGATACTGATTTTCAGCACTTTACGGAGGCGCTATGTGAGGGCATA
>CAMOPD010000061.1 GCA_946622085.1 uncultured Prevotellaceae bacterium
CCATGCCGTTTGCCATCTTCTGGATACTGATGAACGGCCTGATGGTGTTCCTCGGACTCAATGTCTTCTAAGCCTTCGGCAAGAGAGAGAGAGATTTTCAGATAGCATTTCTTTGTCGCCCTGCAAGCGCGAAAGGCATTCCACATGGGAATGTGCTCCGCTTGCAGGGCGATATTCTTTTTGGGCGAAAAGTGGACTACAAAAGAAAAGCCTGCCAGGCAAAGCCTACGAAAACGTGGAAACGGCTTGCAAGGTTGCTGTTCTCTACGCCTCCATGTGGAGACGGGCAAGTTCACTGTGGGAATACAAACGGTATGAACACTTGTGAGGCCTGGCTTCTTCGGCTATCATGAGGCAAATTCACCAGACGCCTATAAGAAAAGAAGGCCCCGACATCAGCCAAGAGGTGAGCGCCCGCAGACAGGCGCCCACCTCTTTGCTTCTCAGAAATCAAAAGAGACGGCCGATGGCGTGAGAAAAGGAAGCCCCGATTAATGGAGCTTCCTTATTTTGTTGATGCCCTGTTCGAGCGACTCTGATGGCTCGATGATGTTGTAGTCCTTCCAAAAGTCCTTGTCGTCGAAGAGTTCCACCTTGTCGAAGAAAGAGTCGCGGTTGGAGAAAACGCCCTGGCCGGGCTTGCCATGCACCTCCATAATCTGGTCGGTCACCACCATTTCGGTCACGACGGTGAAGGGCGACGACAGGAGGCGCCGCTTCCAGTCGCAGTTGAAGCGCATCTTGGTGCTGACATATTGCAGATGGCTGTAGCCCCCGCTTCTCTGGTAGGTCAGCACCACGGAGAGTTCCTTGGGCTTGAAGCGCAGCCCTGCGGGCTTCTTGATGAGCATCATGTCGGTGGCTTTGTCGCGGTTGCTCATGTCGAGCGACAGCTCGACGCGCGTAATGGTGAAGTCTTCATTGTCTACATAGAACTTGCCGTAGAAGAGGGCATGCTCGGCCAGCATGCCGGGCTCCATGCCGATGACGTTTTGCAGCCGGTCGTCAATCTTCTCCGGGTCGAGCATGCTGAACTTGTAGTGCTGCAGCTCTTCGGCATTGAAGATGATGTCCTGATTCTTCACCACGTCGAGCCGAAGGGCGAGCACCGGTCCTCCCTGTATTTTCACTCCCAGCGTGTCGCTGGGCCGCGGACTCACCAGGCTGCGCCCCTTGACAATGGACACCCAGTCGCGCTGGATGCCATGGTTATAGCCCGTCTTGAGCATTTCGCCCACGGCCTCGGCCACGTAGATGTATCGGCTATGCTTCTGGGCCGTCTCCCTGTAGAACGTCTGCATGAGTCGCTGCTGGCGCCCGTAGTTGTCGTTGACGCGGTGGAGGGCCTGGCTGAGAATGTCGTAGGGATTGTCGGGCAGCACGAAGATTTCGTTGAGCATGATGTTGTTGGCCGACATGAGGATGGTCATGTCGGTGGGATGCTCCTCGTCGATGCTCACGTAGCGCGACTTGTAGCCAATGAGCGAAACCAGGATGCGGTCGGGCCTGCTGGATGACTTCAGCAGGAAATAGCCGTCATCATTGGTCACGGTCGAGATGTTGGACTCGGGAATGGACACATTCACCTGCGACAAGACGCGCATGGTCTGGCGGTCTTTCACTACGCCCGACACCACGTAATTGCGCTGCTCGGCCATGGCCATCAGGGCCATGCCGCACAAGAGCATGAGGCTCATCGCTAATCGTTTCTGACATTGAATGGACTTCATATCGGCTTTCCTTTCATTAATAGTGAGTGTTTAGTTTCGGCCATGAGCAATGCCCACCTGCTTGGCCATGCTCCCGGCTGCGGGTGTTTCAACACTGCGAAGATAATCTTTTTTCGCGACATAATAAAGGGATACGCGCTTTTTTCTTCTCCGTCGGCCCAGGCGCCCCCGAAAAGCTGCCGACGACGAACCAAAAATGCCGCCCCACGCAACGGCGCGAGACGGCACTTCAAAGCATCGGGAAAGATGCTCGCGTATATAGTGTTAATTCATGTGGTTGGTCAGAAGTGTATGCGCACGTCCATCCCCACCTGGAGCGGATTGCCGCGCTGGGCAAAGTAGTGGGTGCTGCCTGTGGCGCTGCTGCTGATGGCAAAGGTGGAGAACTTCGTGTCGGTGAGGTTGCGCCCCCAGAGGCTCAGCACCACGGGCCCGAAGTCGGCGTCGGCATGCGCTCCGAGCAAGGCGTAGAACGGCTGTGCGTAGCTGTTGTCCTCGTCCCAGTAGGTCTTGCCCTGAGCCGAGAAGTTGATGCCCAGCACGACGTTGCGCAGCGCACCGGAGAAGTCGATGCGATAGTCGGCGCTTCCGCTCAGCGTGTGCATCGGCACGAAGGGCACGTGCTTGTCTTTGTAGCTGATGGCCACGTTGCGTCCCTCTACGCGCATGCTGTCGGTATACTCCTTGAACACGGCATGGGTGAAGCCATAGCCCAGCATCCACGCGAGGTGGTTGCCGAGGGCGCTGCCCCGCAAGGAAGCCTCCAGTCCGCAGCTATAGCTTTTTCCGGCATTCACCATCATGCGCCCGAAGCCATAGTTGCCGGCCATGACGGAGAGTTGCTGGTTGCGAATCTGCATGTAGTAGGTAGAGAAGTCAAACTGAATTCGGTTGTCCAGCAGGTTCAGATGGGTTCCCACTTCGAAGTTCCAGCTTTCCTCGGGGTCGTAGCTGATGGTGTGGCGAATGTTGTCGTAGGCCTGGGCGTCGTGTTCCAGGTCCATGTCTCCCCGGGCCGTCTGAGCAGTGTTCTGGAGTTCTGTCTGCAGGATGTCGCTGAACATCTGAATGTTGAAGCCTCCGGCACGATAGCCCTTGGCCACGGTGGCATAGACATTGCTTCCGCGCTGTCCTATTTTGTAGGTGAGTCCCACTTTGGGCAGCAGCTGGCTGAAGTCGTCTTTCTCCTGGTGCTTGAGCATCGAGCTGACGGCCGCCTTCACATTCACGCCCATCACGTTCTCGTCGAGCCGCATGAGGGCACTGGTCTCGTAGTCAATGCTCACGTGGCTCAGGTCGTAGCGCAGTCCGAGCGTGGCAGTGAGTTTCGGGGTGAGTTCGAAAGCCGACTCATGAAACAGCCCGAAGTTGGTCTGCGGGGTGTCGAAGCGTCCCGGTATGGGCTCCATCAGCATGGTGATGTGGCATCCGCCGGCGCGCTCGATGGTCTGCTGGGCGCGCTCCATGCCCATGCGCTCGGCCATGGAGTTGAGCATGCCATAGTAGGCATAGTTCTCGATGGTCTTCGAGAGGAAGCTGTTCATCTCGGTGTCAAAATAGACGGGGGCATCGGTGCGGAGCCACTGTCGCGAGAGGAAGGCGCCGAGGGTCCAGTGCCACATGCCTTTCGAAAGGCTCTTCAGCACGAGTTCTTCGCTGAAGTTGTTCTGGCGCTGATGCTGCGTGAGGTGCATGAAGTCGGCGGGCAGATAGTCGATGTCCATGAGCATGTTGTCGTAGAGATGCTGGAAGCTGGTGGTGGAATGGAGTTCGAATCCATTGGCCACATAGCCGATGTTCAGTCCGGTGGTGAGCATGTTGCGCCGATAGTTGCCCTGCCGGTTGGTGGCGGGGTCGGCGGGCACGCCGCTGCCGTCGTCGGCCAGCTGGCCATAGGGGAATCCGTTTTGCTTCACAAACTGATAGTCGGCCAGCACATCGAAGCTGAGCTTCTCGGTGGGCTTGAACATCAGCCTCAGCTTGGCGCCGGCCTCATTCTGCTCGTCGGCGCGTTCGTCGGTGGTCTGATTGGTGAAGAATCCGTTCTGACCGGCATAGAACGCAGCAACAGAGAGCGCAGCACGGTCGCTGAGCTTGCCGTAATGAGCGGCTTCCACCTGCCGCCAGAAGCCTGTTCCCAGCCCCAGACGGATGTCGGTGCCCTGATAGTTGAAAGGATTCTTGGAGTAGATGCGCACCAGTCCGCCTTCGGTGTTCTGGCCGTAGAGCGTTCCCTGCGGACCACGCATCACGTCTATGCGGTCGGTTTCGTATAGATGAGCGTTGAACATGCTCTTGCTGACAATGGGAATATTGTCTACGTAGATGCCCACTGCCGGGCTGTTGACGCGCGAGCCGATGCCACGCACATACATCGAGGAAGTGGTGCGGCTGCCATACTCTGGCATGACAAACGAGGGGACGAAGGCTGAGAGCTGACGCAGGTCGGTGGCGTGAAGACGCCCCAACTCGGTGCTTCCGTAAGCCGACGAGCTGAGGGGCTGCAGTCGAAGCCGAAGGCGCTCCTTGGGTTGCGAAACGATGATGACTTCGTCGAGGTCGAAGACGCGCGACGAGTCGAGCAGCGACATCTCCTGAATGGGGTTGTGCAACGAGACGGCTGCGGCCTGCCCGCCTGAGAGCATCAGGAGCAGAAGCAGCATGACGGCCGATGCACCGTGAAAGGTAAATAACAAGTTCTTTTTCATTCTTCTCTTTATATTAAATCACTGCAAAGGTAAGACATCCCGCCATGACGGGCAATCCCTATTTCTGTGGATTTTATCATTGACGGCGGGGTGATGCCGCATCGAGGAACCGACAGCACGATGAAGCAGGATTAACAGCAAAACGAAGGCTGCTGCGAAGTTTTTCTTACATGGAGCATGGCAATATGAATAAAAAATGCTATCTTTGCCAGAAAAGAACATCTAATCAGCAATACCATGGAAAAGAAACATCTGAACGTAGTAGCTGCCGTGGTCATGAAAGACGGCAAGTATTTGTGCATGCAGAGATGCCGCTCCCACTATCCCTACACCTCGGAGCACTGGGAATTTCCCGGCGGAATCACCGAAGAGGGGGAATGTGAGCACGAGGCACTGATGCGCGAAATCAGGGAGGAGATGGACTGGGACATCTACGTGGGGCGGAAAATCGGCACCGTGGACTATGAGTATCCCGACTTTGCCATCACGCTGACGGCCTATCTATGCCTGGCCGCCGACGAGGATTTCAAGCTGCTGGAACACCTCGACTACCGCTGGCTGGAGCGCAAGGACCTGCTTTCGCTGCGCTGGACAGCTGCCGACGAGAAGCTCATACGCGAACTGATCATCCAATGACCATCCGATAACAAAGCGCCCCGATTTCTCTCACTTGAAGGAAATCGGGGCGCTTTGTAATGAATGGCGAATAATAAATATGTACGCGCGTACTTATTTATATAGGGTATAGTGGCCGCCGTCGCTCCGCGCGTAGCGTCGCAAGAGCTGCTGCAAATACTCGGCATTGGCGCGCACCTGCTGCTCGTTGCCGTCGTAGCCATTGACGAGCACCAGCAGACGGGTGGTCTGCAGGCTCAGCTTGGTGCGCTCGTTGTCGCTCGTGGGGGTGCCCACTCCACCCAGTCGGTCGCGATAGACGGGCAGGCCCTCTATGTTGAGCATGCCGCGGCCTATGCCCTCGTAGGGCTCGCCCGCACGACCCACACCCAGGGTGAGCTCGTCGCCCTCTATCCGGTCGGCATCAAATCCGCCCAGACTGTAGCCATACTTCATGCTCGCCAGATTGATGAGGTCTACGAGCGTGTCAATCTGATAGAGCTCCTTGCCCTGCAGCGTGCGGCGAATGAGCGCCTCGGCAGCGGGCCGATAGCGGCTGGGGTCCTTGCCACAGGCCTTGTAGACCTGGCGCGTGGCGGCAATGCCGGGAATGATCTCCTTGATGCTCGACGGCGTGAGCCGCGCGCGATAGTCGCTGCAAAGCTCACCGATTTCCTCCCACAACGGGGCACTGTAACGGCTGTTCTCCACCACCGCTTCGACGGCGGCTCCCACGAACTGTGGGCAGACAGACTCTATTTCATTAGAAACAACTATCTTCATGTTCTTGCTATTTGTTCTTCTTCCTGTTCAAAACAACGACCCTTCCTGCGGCTGAGCCTGAGTGGTTTGAGCTTCGGTCTCCCCCAGCCCATAGCGGGCCAGGAATTCGTCTTCCGAGAGGATGGGCACACCCAGTTTCCCGGCCTTCTGCAATTTGGCAGGCCCCATGTTCTCGCCAGCCAGCACAAAACTGGTCTTGCTGCTGATGGAACCCACGTTCTTGCCGCCGTGCTGTTCGATGAGCTGCTTGTATTCGTCCCTGCTGTGGCGGCTGAACACGCCGCTGATGACGATGCTCAGCCCCGAGAGCCGGTCGCTGGCCGCCGACAGTTGCTCCTCGCTCAGCTGCATCTGCAGGCCGTAGCTGCGCAGACGGTCGAGGATGTCCTGGTTCACGGGGTTATGGAAATAGCTGACCACACTCTTCGCAATCACCTCGCCCACGCCTTCCACCTGCTGAAGTTCGTCCAGAGAGGCATGGCTCAACGCGTCCATGCTCTTGAAATGACGGGCCAGCAGGCGGGCCGACGTTTCGCCGACGAAGCGGATGCCCAGAGCAAAGACCACTCGCTCGAAAGGCACTTGAGCCGAGGCGGCAATGCTGCTGACTATCTTGCGTGCCGACTTCTCGCGGCTACCGTCGCCATTGATGTCCTGCACGGTGATGCGATAGAGGTCGGCCACGTTGTGAATGAGTCCACGGCGATAATAGTCGTCCACAGTTTCGGGTCCCAGGGAATCGATGTTCATGGCCTTGCGGGCGATGAAATGCTCTATGCGCCCCTTGATTTGCGGCGGACATTCAGCGTCGTTGGGGCAATACCAGGCGGCCTCGCCCTCATAGCGCACCAGCTGGGCTCCGCATTCGGGGCACCGGCTGATGAAGCGAACGGGCTCGGCTCCTGCCGGGCGCTGACTGACGTCCACGCCCACAATCTTGGGAATAATCTCGCCGCCCTTCTCCACAAAGACGCTGTCGCCCAGGTGGAGGTCGAACGAGCGGATGAAGTCTTCGTTGTTGAGCGTGGCCCGCCGCACGGTGGTCCCGGCCAGTTGCACCGGCTCCATGTTAGCCACCGGCGTCACGGCTCCCGTGCGCCCCACCTGATAGGTGACTTCCAGCAGGCGTGTGGTGGCGCGCTCGGCCTTGAACTTATAGGCGATGGCCCAGCGGGGACTCTTGGCGGTGAAGCCCAAATGGCGCTGCTGCCGCAGGGAATTCACCTTGAGCACAATGCCGTCGGTGGCCACGGGCAGCTGGTGGCGCGCCTCGTCCCAATGGCTGATGAAGTCGTAGATGCCCTGCAGGGAGTTCACCTTGCGCATGCCCTGAGAAATCTTGAATCCCCAGGAGGCGGCAGCCTGCAGGTTCTCATAGTGACCGTCGCCGGGGATGTCGTCGCCCAGCAAATAATAGAGATATGCATCCAGCCGGCGGCTGGCCACCACATCCGACTTCTGGCTTTTCAGCGTGCCACTGGCGGCGTTGCGCGGATTGGCGAAAAGGGGCTCGCCGGCCTCCTCGCGCTCCTTGTTGAGGCGCTCAAACTCCTTCCAGGGTAGCAGTATTTCGCCGCGGATTTCAAACTCACGCGGATAGCCCGTGCCGGGCTGCAATAGGAGTGGAATGGAGCGGATGGTCTTCACGTTGGCCGTGACATCATCGCCACGGATGCCGTCGCCACGCGTCACTCCGCGCACCAGCCGGCCATCGACATAGGTCAGCGAGATGGAGAGTCCGTCGTACTTCATCTCGCAACACACCTCGAAGGGCTCGCCTTCCAGGCCGCGACTGACGCTCTCGTACCACTCGGCCACATCCTGCTCGTTGTAGGTGTTGGCCAGCGAGAGCATGGGATACTTGTGGGCCACCTGCTCAAACTCCTGGTTGAGGTCGCTGCCCACCCGCTGCGTGGGCGAGTTGGCATCGTACATTTCGGGATGCCGGGCCTCCAGGTCTTGCAGCTCGTGCATCAGGAGGTCGAACTCCTGGTCGCTGATGATGGGCTGATTCAGCACATAATAACGGTGATTGTGCTCGTGGAGTTCACGGCGAAGGCTGATGATTCGTTCGGTTTCGTTCATGGTTACGCAACTAATGATGTGCAAAAATACTGCTTTTTTCGTACTTTTTATCAGGAAAGGAGCGATTTTTGCGGCAAGCAGCAAACAAAAATCCGCCAAGAATGACTATATTTGCAAGGAAAACCTCCGCAAGCACTACTAACAAATCAAATATACATGTCGACCTATGAAAATAAGAGCCAACAGAAGAAACATCGAACTGTTTGAAGGCGCATGCGTGAAACATGCCCTGCTGAAGTATTTCACTCTGAAGCACCTCGACCGGGAGAAGATGGCCGGAACGCTGGTGGAAGACGAATATGGCCACGAGCTGGACCATGAAGCACCGCTGCACGACAATCAGAAAATCAAGTTCAAGGAACCTTCCAACAACGCTTAGCCATGAAGAAAAACGCCATTACCACCCTGCTACTGGCCCTCCTGCTGCCGCTGTCGCTGCTCGGCGAAGGCCGCAAGGTGCACATTGTTTCCATGAACGACATGCACGCCGCCATGGAGGCTTTTCCACAACTGGCTGCCGTCATCGACAGTCTGCGCACCATCGACCCCGGCCTGCTCGTCTTCTCGGCTGGCGACAACCGCACGGGCAATCCGCTGAACGACCTCTACGAGATTCCCGCCTACCCCATGGTGGCACTGATGAACCAGGTGGGATTCAACGCCACCGCCCTGGGCAACCACGAATTCGACTCCCACCAGGACGGACTGGCGCGGCTGATAGGGCTCTCCAACTTCCGCTACATCTGCGCCAACATACACCCCGACCCGGCCTTTGGCATCAACACCGTGCCCTATCAGGTGTTCGACGTCGAGGGGCTACGCGTGGGAGTCATCGGCGTGGTGCAGCTCGGCACGCACGGCCTGCCCGACACCCATCCGAACAACGTGAAGGGCATCAGCTTCAGTCCCGTGAAAGAGACCATTGCCCAATACGAATGGCTGAGCAAGGAGTGCGATGCCACCATCCTGCTCTCGCACATCGGCTATGAGAGCGACCTGGAGATGGCCAAGGCCTTCCCGTGGCTCGACCTCATCATCGGCGGCCACAGCCACACCCAGCTCAAGGGCGGCGAGATGCACGACGGCGTGCTCATCACCCAGGATGCCAACCGGCTGAAGCTCATCACCCACATCACGCTGACCATAGAAGACGGCCATGTGACGGCCAAGGAGGCCGAGAACATCAACGTGGGCGACTATCCGAAACGAAACAAAGTGGTGGAAAACATGGTGGAATTCTTCAGCAACAATCCCGAATTCCACCGCGTGCTGGCTCAGGCCGACACGCCCTTCAGCACCTACGACGAGATGGGGTGCCTCATGTGCGACGCCCTGATGGCCGAGACGGGAGCCGACATTGCCTTTGTCAATGGCGGCGGCATACGCACGGAGCAGCATCCCCAGGGCGACTTCACCGTAGACGACGTGCTGAAGCTCGACCCCTTTGGCAACGATGCCGTGGAACTTGAAGTGACCGGCAACGAGCTGCGGCAGATGCTGCTGGCCTGCCACTATGCCGACGAGTGCCGATTCCCCGCCGTGGGCGGCATGAAATGCCTGGTGAAGACCACCGACGGCAATCCGAGGAAGCTCAAGAGCGTGATGCTGCTCACCCCCGAAGGCAAGAAAATGAACATGAAGAAGCGCTACCGCGTAGTGACAAACAGCTACTCGGCCATCGTGAGCGACAGCCCCCGCCAAGATGCAGGGCGAAGCCTGAACCGACAAACGTCAGACATGATCATGAAATATCTGGAGCGGCAACAGCACGTGAGCTATCAGGGAGTGAGCCGCGTGACGATGGAATAGAAGGCGGCTTCGTCAGAACGTCCACTTCAGGGCAAGCGTGGGAATGGCATAGAAGCAACTGTTGTTCCCATGCTTGTTCCACACGAAATTATTGCTCAGCTCCACTTCGGAGCCCACACTGAGATTCACTTTATCCATTCCCTTCAAAGCATTGACATTCAGCCAGAACTGAGGTTCTGACAGAAGAATCCATTTGCCTTTCACCTGGGGATTGTACCAGCAATCAACGAAACCGGAGAAAGTGAACAGGCGCTGCGCAAAATGAAGCCCCCAGACCGCCGTGGCCTGAAAACTGTTGAAGGCGCCACCATATTGCCCCTTGAAATAATACTTATACATGGCCTGGACGGAGAACGTGCGGCTGAAGTCCTGACTGTGCCAATTCCAGGCTGGTCCGGCCAGGAAAGCATGCTGGAAGCGCGTGGCCGAAGCGAGCTGCTTGTCGCTGCTCAGCCCGCCGTTATACTCCACGTGGGCAGCCCACTGCTTGTTGGCCGAGACATTCACTTCGCGCGACACCTCCCAATAGGCACCGGCCACGCCGTCGCTGAAATAGTCGATGTCGGCAAAGAAATAGGTGTTGCCCCATGTGTCGGGCCGGAACGACTCGATGGTGGTGGTGACGGCAGGCCGATTGCTCAAGTTGCTGTTGAGCGCGTGGCCAAGGTCGTAGTGGAACTGCAAGTTCTGTCCGCGGACGGGAAGGAAGGCCAGCAGGCTGGCCAAAATGGGTAAAAGTCTGTTTGCTTTCATTGGCGTCTTTTGGTTGTTTCGTTCTAAAGTGGCTGCAAAGGTAAGAAAAAAACGCCGATGTTCCAATAATTGTGTCCAGTCTTTCACGATGGCGACGAATTACGTTCTGAAAAATATTTACAAAACTCGGCGCCGCGACGCCAGATGCCTTGAGTAAGCGCCGTGCTCACTCATCGTGAGTGGCGTGTTTACGAGGCGTGAGTGGCGTGCTCACTCATCGTAAGTGGCGTGCTTACTCAACGCCATTGGCGCCACCCTTAAATCAGCCCACGCCGAACACTCTGATTATCAGAACCTTACAAGTAGCAAAGACGACGTTCGGGGATAGCGGCCCGAAAAGGCAAGCTTTCAGCCCCTAATTACGGGGTAAATCGTTATGAATTATTTTGACAAAACGCCTCTTGCCGGCAACGGGTGAAGGCCCTCGAAAGCCCCCCCCGCCGCCCTGCCCCATCGGCCATTTCAGCAAAGCGTGACCTGCACTTTGCCACGGGCATGAAAGCAGGCAAAATGAATAAAATTGCGGAACAATTACAAAAGACGTTTAAGTTTATGCAACAATCGTCCTAAAAAAACAAAATTCTTTGCTCGTTACGGCGGTTTTTAGTAACTTTGCATCCCAATAGGATTCAAACGCATAAAAAGATTGGGATTATGAAAAAAGCAGCTCTTTTCTTTTCTTTTCTGGCATTTGGGATGAGCGCAAATGCCCACAGTGACACCGTTTATATTGTGAAACACGACACCGTCTTCGTAGACAGACCGCTGCAGGAACCCACGAGCGGGCAGCAGACGTCGATGACCAACGGCAACGTACCCTTCACGCTGGCACGCAACTACTTCGTGCGCAACGACACCAAGTTCCGAGGCAGCAAGCTCATCGACAAGGCCGAGGACTTTGAGGCCATCTTCGGCAAGGCCGCCACGATGGGCGAAGGCGGCACACCCACCCCCATCGACTTCAACAGGCAGTGCGTGCTGGTCATCGTGAGACCCGAAACCAACGTGAAGACCGAAATCACGCCGGGACGACTGACGGCCGACGACGAGAACCTGCGATTCTCCTACAACATTCTGCAGGGGCGCGACCAGAGCTTCTCCACCATACCCATGCTGATTCTCATCATCGACAAGGCCTACTACAGACTGAACGTCAGCGTCAGCTCAAGGGTGAAACACCTCACCATTGACGACGACCCCGACGCCGTGCTTCAGGGAGTGTATGACTAAGGAGTCGAGGC
>CAMOPD010000062.1 GCA_946622085.1 uncultured Prevotellaceae bacterium
AAGTGGCGTGCTTACTCCCCTATACTGATTTTCAGTACTTTACAGAGTCGTTAAGCGAGGGCATAAAAAGTTGTGAAATTATTTTACAAAATGCGCACATCCTCATGGGCTTTTTAGCCTATCTCATGCGGCACGTGCCGAGGCGCGTCGGTCCGTAGAGCCCGTTTAGCCTGTTGCCTCTCTATAGTGTCGCAAAAAAAAGAGGAACGCCACGACCGTCAAGGCTGGCGTTCCCCTTTTGTTCCGTTATTGATAAGGTACGATTAGTCTAAGCCGAAGAGCGTGCGCAGGCCTCCGTCAACTCCCGAAAAGCCCATAAACGCCAACGAAAGCAGACCTGCCGTGACGAGCACGATGGCGGTGCCCTTCATGCCCCGGGGTATGTTGGCCAGTGCAAGCTGTTCGCGTATGCCGGCAAACACGGTGAGCGCCAAGCCAAAACCGATGGCCGTGGAGAAGGCGTAGACAATGCTCTGGAGCAGAGAGTAATCTTTCTGAATGACAAGAATGGCTACGCCGAGCACTGCGCAGTTGGTGGTGATGAGCGGCAGGAATATACCAAGTGCCTGATAGAGAGCTGGCGACACTTTCTTGAGAATGATTTCCACCATCTGCACCAGTGCTGCAATGACCAGAATGAAGGCTATCGTCTGGAGATATTGCAGACCGAAAGGATTGAGCACATAGTACTGAACCAGATAGGTGACGATGGTGGCCAAAGTGAGCACAAAGGCTACAGCTGCCGACATGCCAAGCGAGGTGTTCACTTTTTGAGATACTCCGAGAAACGGACAGATGCCAAGAAATTGCGACAACACGATGTTGTTGACAAAAATGGCGGAGATGAATATCAGTATGTATTCCATAAGAACTTTCTAAGATGAATGATGACTACTAATTTCTGATTCTATTGACGATGGCCACAAGAAAGCCCAGTGTGATGAAGGCTCCCGGGGGAAGCACGAAGAGGAGCATGTTGCAGGTTTCCGGCAGAAGCGTGAATCCGAATATGGAGCCAGCCCCAAGCACTTCGCGCACGATGCCAAGCAACGTCAAGCCGAAAGTGAATCCAAGACCGATGCCAACACCGTCGAAAAGGCTCTCCACGGGACCGTTCTTACAAGCAAACGACTCGGCCCGACCGAGAATGATGCAATTGACCACAATCAGCGGAATGAAAAGTCCGAGCGACGCATAGACGGCCGGTACGTAGGCCTGCATGAGCATCTGCAAGAGCGTAACAAACGAGGCAATGACAACGATGAACACAGGAATACGCACCTTATCGGGTGTGAGGTTCTTAATGAGCGAAATAACGATATTGGAGCAGATGAGCACAAACATTGTGGCCAATCCCATCGATAGTCCGTTCAGGGCACTGGTGGTAGTGGCAAGAGTTGGACACATGCCGAGCATCAGGACGAACGTAGGGTTCTCCTTGACTATGCCATTAGTGATAATCTTAAAATAACTCATGTGAATTGTCCTCCCTTCGATTTATTGATTTCCATTAACTTGTTTTGTGGCTCCCGACTCGCCGTCAACGGGAGTGGCCTTGTAGGCTTTGTAGGCATTGTTCACGGCCAGCAGGAAGGCGCGGCTCGTGATGGTTGAAGCGGTGATGGCATCAACCTTTCCTCCATCCTTGGTCACCACGAGGGCGTCCTTGGGGTTCTTGCCTATGATATCGCCTTTCTCTCCCTTTTGGAACCACTTGTCGGCCTTTGCACCCAGGCCTGGGGTTTCAGCATGTTCAAGCAGAGTGTAGCCGAGAATGTTGCCCTGAGGGTCGAATCCCACGAGCACCTTCAAGTCGCCTCCGAAACCGCCCGTGGTGCTCTCCACGGCAGCACCCAAGTCCTTTTTCTGAGCGTCTTGCGTCTGATAGATGATGTAGGTAAGTTCTTTGCCTTTGGAATCATTTTGGCGCACGGTGTCGGTCTTGGCAACAAAGAGTTCACCACCGCCCATAACAGCCTTGATACCATCGGCCAAAGCCTTCTCTTTCTGCTGGGCTATGGGGCCCTCGGTGGCATGATTGACAAAGGCAAGGATTCCGCCGGTGATAACGGCCACACCCGTAAGCACGAGTACCATATTCGCTACAGATGATTTCAGTTTTTCCATATTCTTCTGTCCTCCTTATTTCTTCTCGGGCACTTCGCCAAAGCGCTTCGGTTTAACATATATGTTGATGAGCGGTGTGAACGCATTCATGATGAGAATGGCAAAGGACATTCCCTCAGGATAGCTTCCCCAGTTTCGGATAGCGACGGTGAGGAAACCTATGGCCACGCCGTAGATGAGTTGCCCGCGAGCCGTCATGGGAGAAGTGACATAATCGGTAGCCATGAAGATGGCACCAAGCATCAAGCCTCCACTCAGAATGACGGCAAAGGGGTTGGCATAGACTGGATTGGCCAGATGCATCAGGCCGCTAAGCACAAACACTGTTCCTATGATGCTTACCGGGATGTGCCATGTGATGATGCGCTTCCAGAGCATGTAGGCCAGTCCGAGAAGCAATGCCAGAGCGCAAACCTCGCCCAGCGATCCAGCACCCGACGTGGCCAACTCTGGTGAACCAAGCAACATGTGAAGGCTGCTTGGAAGCTCTTCGAGCACAGAGGCGTCGCCCGACTTGATGGCTTGCTTCATCAGTGCCAATGGGGTGGCTCCCGTCTGGGCATCCAGATAGGATGTCCACTGGCCAACAACGGGCCAAGACGTCATCTGAGCGGGGAAACTGGCCAGGAGGAAGCAACGTCCCACCAGAGCAGGGTTGAACGGGTTCTGACCCAGTCCGCCAAATGTCATCTTGCCTACGCCGATGGCAAACAAGGCTCCGATGATAATAATCCAAACGGGAAGATTGGAGGGCAAGTTGAAACCCAACAAAAGGCCTGTGAGGATGGCCGAACCATCGCAGACGGTGCTCTCTCTATGAAGAATGTATTTGGTGATTGCCCACTCAAAGAAGAGGCAGGCAGCCACGCTTGTAGACAGCACGACAGCTGAGCCAAGGCCGAAGTAATAGAGCGAAACCAGCAAGGCGGGGATGAGTGCAATGATTACTCCGTACATGTTTTTCTCCACACTATCATTGCCGTGCGCGTGGGGTGATAACGATACGATTAACTTATTGTTTGCCATAATCTTGAATTACTTTTTAGCATTTCGGGCGCGGATAATGCCCATGACGGTTGATTTTCCCTGGCGGATGTTATCGAGAAGTGGCCGATGAGCCGGACACGTAAACTGACAAGAACCGCACTCAATGCACGATGTGACGTCTTCAGCCTCTACGCGCTCCCAGTCTTTAACGGCGCTCAACTTGGCCAGCAAATAGGGCTCAAGCCCCATGGGACAGGCCGAAACGCACTTGGCACATCTGATGCAAGGCTGTGCCTCACGACGGCGCGCATCGTCACCAGAAAGAATGGTTACGCTATTGGTACCCTTGCAAATGGGCACGTCTGCCGACGTGAGAGCCTTCCCCATCATGGGACCTCCAGCCAGAAGTTTATTGTCGCCTTCGGGCATGCCTCCACAAGCATCGATGAGCTGGCTCATGGGTGTTCCCATTCTCACGAGGAAATTGCCGGGCTTAGCGAGACGCTTGCCTGTCACTGTGGTGTAGCGTTCGAAGAGCGGCTTGTGTTTCATCACGGCTTCATAGACGGCAAAGGCCGTGCCGACATTCTGCACAATAGCTCCCACATTGACGGGGATGGCGGGCGGTGCCGGCACCTGACGGCGTATGACGGCATCAACGAGTTGCTTTTCGCCGCCCTGTGGATATTTCTTTGCTAAAGGCACAATTTCTATGCGCTCGTCATCGGCAGTCTTCTGCTCAAAAAGTGCAATGGCCTTGGGCTTGTTGTCTTCAATGCCTATATAGCCCTTATTCACTTTTGCAGCTTTCATGAGCAGGTTGAGGCCAACGAGTATTTCGTCGGCATGCTCCATCATGAGCCGATAGTCGGCAGTAATGTATGGCTCGCACTCAACGGCATTGATGATGACGCACTCAGCTTTGGCCGTCGGTGGAGGAGTAAGTTTGATGAATGTGGGGAATCCTGCTCCACCCATACCTGTGACACCAGCATCTTTCACCCGCTTGATGATTTCCTCTGGGGTGAGTTCGGGATGGTCGGCCAGAGTTTCGAGTTTCTCAGAGCGGTCGATGCTTTCTTCCCACTCATCGCCTTCAACATTAATAATGATGACAGGTTTACGGTAGCCAGTGGCATCAATGGCGGTGTCTACCTTAAACACAGTGCCGGATACAGATGAGTAGATAGGAGCAGAGACAAAACCGCCGGCCTCTGCAATAAGCGTTCCTACCTTCACCTTGTCGCCTTTCTTCACTACGGCTTTGGCTGGCGCTCCAATGTGTTGTGAAAGCGGGAATATTGCCTGCTTGGGCAATTCGGCCTTCACGGTGACCACTTCATGAGTGAGTTTGTTTTCCTCGGGGTGTACGCCTCCTATTCTGAATGTTCTTAGTTTCATGCTTGAGCCTCCTCTTTCTTTTGTTCTACTTGGGTTGTCTCAGCCTTGGCAGGCTCTTGGGCTTCAGGTCTGGGCTTGGGAGCAGGGAAGTTGACGGCAACGATGGCATTGGTGGGACAAGCTGCCACACACTTCTTGCAGAGACGACATTTGTTGAAATCAATGTAGGACACATTGTTCTCCACAGTAATTGCCTCAAACTTGCACTCCTTCACGCACTTACCGCATCCGATGCAAGCAGCCTTGCAAGCCTTCATGGCAACGGCTCCCTTGTCTTTGTTGACACATCTAACGTAGACACGGCGGTTTTTGGGCCCTTTCTTGCGAAGCTCAATAATATGGCGAGGACAAGCCTTTACGCATGCTCCGCACGATGTACACTTCTCTTCGTCTACTTCGGGTAGTCCTGTTTCCGGATTCATGTGGAGGGCATCAAACTGACATGCGCTGACACAATCGCCGCAACCGAGACATCCAAATCCGCAGGCTGTCTCACCTGCACCGCAAGCATTGACGGCCGAGCAAGTCTTCAGTCCGTCGTAGACGGCAATACGCTCGCGAAGCTCACACGTACCATTACATCTCACCACGGCTACCATGGGCTCCGCATTTGCCATGGCCATGCCCAGCAAGTCGGCCACCTGCTCCATGACGGCCGAGCCCCCAACGGGGCAGTTAAGCCCTTCAAGTGAGCCTTTGTCGCAGGCTTTCACCAGTGCATCGGCCATACCCGAACATCCAGGGAAACCGCATCCACCGCAATTGGCACCAGGCAACACTGCAGTAACCTGAGCTAAACGCGGGTCTTCCTGTACGGCAAACTTCTTGGAAACCAAATAGAGTATCACTGCCGCAATAAGCGCAATGGCTCCAAGAACGATTACCGCAATTAAAATGAAATTCATAGTGTTTTGTTTATTTGTTTTAGTTATTCTTTGTTTTTTGTATAGTTAGTGATATTGCTGATATCCTTTAATATTACTCTTCTATGTAGAAACTAAACACCTGGCGCAACTTGTCGCGCAAAAAATAGAGAAGTATATAATAAGGTATCAGACTGCCAATGCCAACCAAAGCCGACAAAGGTTCATGATGGGTGAAATGTATCATCAGCCAAACCACGGCAACAAGCAAGACAAAGGGAACTCCGAACCCCAGCCAAACGGCGTTAAAACCTGTCTGCTGTGAAGCCACAACGGTCACTTCGTCGCCCACATGAGGCATTGTAGGGGGCCGATGGAACACATCAACGGTCTTTTGCTTGCTCTCCGAAGCACTACAATGACGAGCTGCCTTGCATTGAGAACAGGCAGCTGTCTGCATAATACTGACACGGATAACGTTTCCATCAACCGAATCAACTATTCCTTTGTGCCTTATCTTGGTGTTGTTCATGATTTCCGAGGGGGCTTGCCCTCTATTTTGCCATGTGGAGTTTGCAAATGCAAAGGTAATACAATAATTCAGAAGTGCCAATCATTTGCTCTACAATTTGACTATTCGTTAACAAATCTTATCCGTAAACGTTTTCATCTTTCCTCTCATTCCCCGATGGCTGAGCAGGGTTAATGAAGCAGCTGATCAAGGAAGTCATCCAGATCCTTATCCAGTCCTTCCATCAGCTCTTCGTTGCTGATAATCACCATGTCGTCATCCACCACATAAAGCTCGGCTACATGCTCCTTGTCGTCGTCCTCAAGAACGAAACTATAGGGTTTCAGAATCGACATGTTTTCTATGGTGGTGCGCATGCGCTTAAGTACAGAGCGAAGGATGCCTGCCACACTTTCGTAGAAGTCCTCGTCCTTATTGTCTATCCACTGCTCTATGACGCAACGGTTAACTTCGCGGTCGTCGTCGTCGAAGGCCACCATTTCGCCGCTTTCCTGAGTCACACGCAGATGGATGTCGGTCATTGTGGATGCTTCTTCCTGGGCGGGATATTTCTGCGCAATCTTCCTGATGGCGCGTTCAATTTGCTGAATACACTGCTCTGTTGCTTTCATGCTTTTGGTGTTACTGTTTTGGATAATATGTGGCAAAGATAGCAAAAAGATTCATTCGCCAAAGCGAAACGTCAGATTTTTTTCTTTGCCACCTTGCTTTCATTGCTCATCCGGTCGAGTGCGGTCACTACATAAGTGCCCCTACCCTGCCTCATTTCATGAAACTCATTGGTGGTGATGCTCACGATGTGGTCGGCATCGCTAATGTCCACTTTCTCGCCCGTTTTGAAGTAATAGACCACATACTTCACGGCTTCTTTTTTCCATCCCTTACCTTTTGGTTTGGTCCAGCAGAGGACTTGCTCTCCTGCAGAACTGACAACCTTCAGCTTGCGGGGTTTCTTAGGCAGGGTCTTGTCGATGAAGGTCATACGCGGTTGCAAGGCCGGTTTACGCCAATACACCTGGCTAAGCATGGTGCCATAATTGCCGGGATTGTCTACGGCAGCCTTGGCATACCAGAGCACGGTGCCCTGCACGTTTTGCATCTGCTTATGCAGGCGCATCTTGGCGGGCATCTGGTTTTGCGAAGGCTTGGAGGGATCGGCATATTTCACCGTACGCTCCACGTCTTCACCAATGAAGAGCGGCCGCTTACCAGCATACTGGTTCCACCAGTTGATGAGGGTGGTGTAATCTGCAGCCTTGTGCCCTATCTCCCAATAGAGCTGGGGCACACAATAGTCAATCCAACCCTTGTCTATCCACTTCAGCACGTCGGCATAAAGGTCGTCGTAGTTCTGCAAGCCGTTGGTGTTGCTGCCATTAATGGGGTCGCTCTTCTTGTTGCGGTAGATGCCGAATGGCGACACGCCGAACTTCACCCATGGCTTCACGCTGCGTATGGCTTCGTGGAGCTCTTTGATAAACACGTCCACATTGTCGCGTCGCCAGTCGTTGCGGTTCTGTATGCGATAGGGGTTATAAAGCAGAAACTCACGGTCGTCGGGTATTTGCTTGCCCGCAACAGGATAGGGATAGAAATAGTCGTCGATATGAAGTCCGTCTACATCGTATCGTCGCACGATGTCCTGAACCACCTTGCAGATATAGTCGCGGTTGAGCGGGTTTCCTGGATTGAGGATGTATAGGTCATCGTATTCAAACACTTGTTCTGGATGTGCCTTGGCAATGTGACTGGCAGCCAGCTGATGAGTGGTTTTGGTCTTGGCCCGATAAGGGTTTATCCATGCGTGCAGTTCCATGCCGCGCTTGTGGCATTCCTCAATCATCCATTGCAAGGGATCCCAATAGGGCTTGGGAGCCACCCCTTGCTGACCACTCAGGAATCGGCTCCAGGGCTCCAGCTGACTCTCATAGAGCGCATCGCACTCGGCTCTCACCTGAAAGATGATGGCATTTACACCATAATCCTTCAGCACGTCAAGCTGATGGCTCAATGTGCTTTGCATGGTAGACTTGCTCAGTCCCTGAAACTGACCGTTCACGCATTGAATCCATGCGCCGCGAAACTCTCTCTTTTGTGCGCTGGCCGTGAGCAACAGCATCAGTGCCAGCAGGGATATCATAGTTCTTTTCATACTTGCAAATAAAAGGAATGTTGAAACCTCTAATTCTCTTTCATCCTTATTATAATGTCTTTATTTAGTAAAAATACGGCTTTCCCCATAAGTTCAAGTCTATCTCACTCTCAACCTGTCGCCCGCTTGTATCTGATAGTCGGGTTTCAGTCCATTCATCTTATAGAGATTCTTCAGCCTCACGCCATACATCTGCGCAATAAGATACATACTCTGCCCAGCCTTCACCGTGTGAGGAACGCCCTCAAAAGTGTCCATGGCTTGTTTCTGCTTCTTCTTCAGGTATACTATGTCGCCCTCACTAAGGGGGTCGTCAAAAGGCCGCTCGTTCCGCTTTGCAATCTTTCGGCCACTGATGCCCACCTCACGCCCGATACTATCAAAAGTATCTCCACTGCGTGCAATGAGATAGTAATTGTTGTTGTAGAGACGTATGGGGTGGAGAGGCTGGCCGTCTGCGGAGCGGTTTTTCGAAGCTTTCGAGGCCATATATTTGTCGTAGCTTGTTTCACCGTCCAACTGGCTCAAGTTGTAGGTTTCTATGAGTCGGATAAGCAGTTCGGGATAGGCAGGATTAGTGGCATAGCCAGCTTGTTTTAACCCTTTAGCCCAGCCTCGGTAATCCATGATACTCAGCGAGAAAAGGCCTTTGTATCGTTGCCCGTTAACCAGAAATCGGCTGTGGTCTTCAAAGCTCTGCTGCGCATCGCTGTAGGCACGGAAACACTCCTCCGAAGCATCGTCATCATGATGCATGGTTCGGCCGGTCCAACCGTGGCACTTGATGCCAAAATGATTGTTGCCCTTCACGGCCAGATCGCTACGTCCAGCCCCACTCTCCAGTATGGCCTGGGCCATTGTGATGCTGGCTGGTATGCGATATTTTAGCATCTGCTGCACTGCCAAGTCCTTATATTGCTCCACATAGGCCTCATAAGTTGCATTCTTCTGTCCTGCCAGCCGTGTGGGAAGAACAAACAGGAGGAGAATCAAACAGAGTGGAATGTTTTTCATCATTCAGTTACATGTACATGGAATATCGAGAATTGACGGAAATCACTACTTCTTGGCCGACTTCTTTCGCAGTTCCAGTTTGGGTATCTTCAGCTTCTGACCTTCGCTCACGGTTTTAACACCATCATTGAGGGCCTCTACATAACATTCCATGCCCGGACCGAGAAACGCCTTGGATATGCTGGCCAGCGTCTGCCCTTTTCGCACTGTAACAGTCTGGTCAACGCCCACAATGCGGTAGGCGCCCAGTCGAACCTGGGCGTTCATTTGGTCGTATTTGGCCGACGAGAATCCGCCTGTTGATTGTTTTGAGGCTACTGCTGGATTCGATTGCTGGGGTTTGGGCTGTTGCGCTGTTTTTGCCCTGGCATCTGCATCAGCTTTAGCCTTGGCTTTAGCGGCCTCTTCTTTTGCCTTAGCTTCAGCGCGAGCTCTGGCTTCAGTTTGAGCTCTTTTTTCGTCCTCTATGCGTTTCATTTCCGATGCCTGTCGGCGCAACTTCGCCTCAGTCATCTCTTCGGCTTGTTGGCGCGAAGTGATGTCGACGTTTTCTGCATGCTGGGTAAATTCCCTGGCACGCTTCTTCAGCGCGTAGTCGCTCTGGCGCTTGGCCAGCAGGGCTGCTCTTTCGGCCGAATCCAAACGGGCATCGGCCTCGATGATGCGGGCCATGGAGTCTTCTGATAGATAATTGTCAACGAGGGGCTCTTCCATCTTAGCTGTCATTTCGCTGGCTCCCAGACGCTTGCCTGCCATGAATGCTCCAGCAGCAATAAACAGGGCTGCCAGCGTCCCCAACACAGTAAGCCATGCAAGACGCCGCTTATAGCGCTTCTCTTGCTTCTCCATCAAATGCTGATAGTGCATGTGACGGTGATAGCTTCGACTGCTTTCGCTGGAAGAGGAGTGATGATGGGAATGGTGGGAATGATGAGAATGGTGGGAATGCTCCGACTCTTCGGAAGATAATTGTTCTTCAATAGGATTCGGTTTTTCAGCTGAAACCGGTTGGTCTACTGGCTCCGATTCCACAGTAGACTCGGAAGGCTCAGAGGTAACCGGTTGCCGTTGTTCTGCAGGTTGGTGTTGCTCTATGGGTTGCGGTTCCACTGTGGGTTCTGGTTCTACTACCGACACCAATTCTTCAGCAGGCTCTGATTCAACAGCTTGTTCAAGTTTCTCTGGTTTCTCAGTCGTTTTTGTCTCCTCATCCCCGTTGGGTGTTTCTGTCTCTTGTGAGGCATCCACCAGATGAACCATGGGGGCGATGATAGCGGCACTTTCATTCTCCAGCGGCATCTCCTCAGCTTGCTTGGGCATCGATGGTTCCGTCTCTCTTGGCGCAGAAGTTTCTTCAGGGGGAAGAACCGGGACGGCTTCCAATTCTGCTACATCCACGCCCTCGTTGATGACTACGGTCTCGAATTGCGAGAAGGGTCTGTTCACAAGATCGCGCATTACAAGGTCGGGCGTAAACGTAATTTTCCCGCGCCCCTCGATGACGATGCGCTCTCCAGTATTCACATTCACGCTCTCGCGGTCCTTCGTCTCAATCACCTTGAAAGTGCCCAACCCTTTCACCTTCACCTGCTTCTCATAGCGCAGTCCGTCGTTGATGACGTCTATCATACCTTCAACCACTCGTTCGGCTTCTGCTTGAGATAGCTTGTGCTTCGTGGCTATGTGACGTGCTATGTCGTTGATGGAAAACTTAGCCATTGTCCTTTCCTCCATTCTTAAGTTTCTCTTTGATGGCTGCTACCGGCTTGAAGCTGAGCACCAGTTTTGGCGGCACAAGCATTCGCTGCTGCGTTGTGGGGTTGATCATGACTCGCTCCAGACGTTTCTTCACTTCGAATGTGCCGAAGTTAGGAAGAGTGACTGCCGACCCTTCCTGAAAATAGCTGCCCATGGCATCGATGGCCGTGCGCACCAGCCGCTGAGAATCGTCTTGAGTGTAACCCAGCCGCTGAGACAGCTCTGCAATAAATTCCTTGTTGTTCATATTACGGTAGCATATAAGTCAAACTCTTCTGAATCGGTGATTTCCACCTCGTAGAAACTGCCCACACGTAAGCGGCGCTCTGCAGCGGGAATAAGCACTTCAGGATCAACTTCGGGCGAGCAGAATTCCGTGCGTGCCACGTAGTAGGAGCCTTCCTTGCGGTCTATCACCACGGTCATTCTCTGCCCCACCTTTTCGGCTTCCACCTCGGCACTGATTTGCTGTTGCAGCCTCATCAGACGGTCGAGTCTACGCTGCTTCACGTCGTCGGGCACGTCGTCCTGATAGTGCATGCCGCTATAGGTGTCTTCCTCCTCGGAGTAGGCAAAGGCTCCCATACGCTCAAATCGCGCCCAGCGGGTGAACTCCATAAGCTCTTCAAAGTCCTCCTCGGTTTCGCCGGGGAACCCCACCATGAGTGTGGTTCTGATGTGTATGCCTGGTACTTCGCGGCGCAGACGGCTGATGAGTTCGTAGGTTTCAGCCTTGGTCACGTGGCGGTGCATTCTTTCGAGCATGTGGTCGGAGATGTGCTGAAGCGCGATGTCAAGATAACGGCACACATTGCT
>CAMOPD010000063.1 GCA_946622085.1 uncultured Prevotellaceae bacterium
TCGTAGAGTTCGTCCTTCACCAGGTTGATGGTGCAGCCGCCGAAGCCGCCGCCCATGATGCGCGAACCCGTAACGCCACATTCCTTGGCGATGTCATTGAGGAAGTCGAGCTCTTCGCAGCTCACCTCATATTCCTTGGAGAGTCCTTCGTGGGTCTCGTACATCTTCTTGCCTACGGTTTCGTAGTCTCCGGCAACGAGCGCATCACACACGGCCAGCACGCGGTCTTTTTCGCCAAGCACGAAGTGGGCGCGGGCGTAATCCTCTTCGCCAACTTCTGCACGCACTTCCTCAAGCTGTTCCCAAGTGCAGTCGCGCAGTGTTTCGAATTGGGCTTCGGGATGCTTTGCGGCAATATGCTTCACGACGTTTTCGCACGAGTTGCGACGGTCGTTGTAGGGCGAACCGGCCAGTTCGTGCTTTACACACGAATTCAGAAGAACGAGCTTATAGCCTTTCGGGTCGAAGGGGAAATACTCAAATTCACGGCTGCGACAGTCGAGGCGCATCAGTTTGCCGGCCTGTCCGAAAACGGATGCAAACTGGTCCATGATGCCGCAATTCACTCCGCAGTAGTTGTGCTCAGTGGCTTGACCGGCTAAGACCATATCCCATTTGCTCACCTTGTTGTCGCCAAAGAGGTCGTTCAGTCCACAGGCGAAGCAGCTTTCCATGGCTGCCGATGAAGACATTCCGGCTCCGAGGGGCACATCACCCGAGAAAGCGATGTTGAATCCCTTTACGGGAACGCCCAGCTTTTGCATTTCCTTGGCAATGCCGAAAATATAACGAGCCCAAGAGGTGCGGGGACCTTTCTCGTCGTTCAGATGGAAATCCACACGATCCTTCAGGTCGATGGCGTAGGCCATGACCATATCGTCGGTTCCGTTAACACGCATCTCTGCCACAATGCCCTTGTCTACGGCACCGGGGAAGACGAAGCCACCGTTATAGTCGGTATGTTCGCCAATAAGGTTTATACGGCCAGGAGAGGCATATACATTGCCTGTTTTCCCGTCAAAATGCTTGATGAAACGACTTCTTACTTCTTCAATTGCTATCATATTGGTTTGTTTTGTTTAATTGTTAGTCTTTAATCTCTTAGAAATCAGTCCACTGGAATGTCCTTGTTAACATTCTTGCAGCCAGCAAGGGCGTAGTAGAACATGTAGGCCATTGCCAAGAGGTAGATAAAGTAGCTCGGCATGTAGCCCATGATGTCGGCAAAGAAGTTCTGTACAACAGGGAGAACGCCGCCACCAACAACCATCATCATGAAGATGCCCGAAGCCTGAGCGGTATATTTGCCTAGTCCCTCGGTGGCAAGATTGAAGATAGATGCCCACATGACGGAGGTGCACAAGCCGACCAAGACAAGCAGCATGGCACTCATAGGCACAGTGGTCATTTCAACGGTTCCTTCGAGTATCTTTACCAGTGGCATGGTCACTGTTACACTTTTGGGAGTAAAGATGGCTGCAATGATGAGCAGCATGCCGATAAAAGTGGTTGCAAGCATCATCTGGCGGGAGGACACTTTTGCTGCGATGGCACTGGAGAACAGTCGACCAACAAGCATGAGCAGCCAGTACATGGCGGCAACCGCACCGCCTATCGTGGCGGCATTGGCTACTGCGGAGGGATCAACCCAGGCTCCGTTGGCACTGGTGTCAGAAAGATAGAAGTTAAGGCCGCCAGGGATACCTACCTCAACGCCTACATAGACAAAAATGGCAATGACGCCGAGCAAGCAATGACGGAAAGCCCAGGGAGAATGTTCGAAAACGGTGTCGGCCGTTACCTTTCCCATTTCAGGATCTTCTATCGGGATGAAGAGCAGAATGATGAATGCACATGCAAATACGGTCATGGCAATATACATGACGAGGTTCACGTCGGCCATCTGGGTTGAAGCCGTCACGGTGCCGATAAGGGCTCCTACGAGCATTGGTGTCATGGTTCCGGCCAGAGAGTTCAGTGTGCCGCCAATCATGTTGAGCTGGTTGCCACGATTGCCTCCGCCGCCGAGCAGATTGAGCATGGGGTTAACCACCGTGTTAAGGATACAAACGGAGAAACCGGAAATGAAGGCACCAAGCAGATAGATGCAGAATCCCGTTACACCGCCGGAGAATCCCGATAGATACTGAATGAGCACTCCGAAGAATCCCACGGCAATGCCGATGAGGGCCGTTTTCTTGTAGCCCACTTTTGTCAACATCTTGCCGGCAGGTATTCCCATGAACAGATAGGCAAAGAAGTTCATGAAGTTACCCATGATGCCAAGAACATTAGATCCACCGATTTCCGGCTGGTTCTTCCAAATCACTCCAATAGGTGCACCAAGGTTCGTTACGAACGAAATCATTGCATAGAGGAAGAACATCGTGATAATGGCGATGATACTTCCTTGTTTTTGTTTTTGTGACATTTTGATTATAGTTTTTTAGTTGTTTTATTTCATAACAGTTCCCCTCCTTGTACGCTTACAAAGAGGGGAAAAAGGTCTCCTATTCTACGCCAAACTTGTAGATAGTCTTTTGCTTGTATTGCTCATTGGGATTCAGAACAACCGACGGGAAATAAGGACGGTTGGGTGAATCGGGGAAGTGCTGGCACTCAAAACAAATTGCACTTCTGCGTGGGAATGTAGCGCCGTGTTGTCCGCTATAGCCGTCGGCCCAGTTGTCGGTATAGACCTGCATGCCTGGTTCGGTGGTGTAGACTTCGAGCGTTCTGCCGCTCGTGGGTTCTGTGAGCCGGGCAGCAAAGCTTAACTCGCCTTCTTCACGCTTGTTCAGCACAAAGCAGTGGTCGTAGCCGGCACCGTTTTTGATTTGCTCGTTGTCAGCATCAATGTCCTGTCCGAGGGGTTTGGGTGTGCGGAAGTCGAACGGCGTTTCTTTTACGAACCGAATTTCTCCCGTGGGGATGCATGTTTCGTCGATGGGGATGTAGAAGTCGGCATTGATTTCGCAGACCTGATTCTCAATGGTCGGAGTGGGGTTGGCAATGCCCGGAAGACTGAAAAATGCATGATGAGTAAGATTCATGATGGTCTTCTTGTTGGTGCAGGCCAGATATTCAATCACGAGCTCATTCTGGTCGGTAAAGGTGTATTCCACAGTTACACGGAATTCGCCCGTGAAGCCTTCTTCTCCGTAGGCCGAAACATAGTGCAGAGCCAGTGAGCGCGGGCCCATCTGGCGAGCATCCCATACGCGTGCGTGGAAACCCGTAGGTCCGCCATGCAGGGCATTGGGGCCGTTGTTGATGGCCAGCTGATAGTCCTTTCCGTTCAGCGTGAACTGTCCGCGGCAAATGCGGTTGCCGAAGCGTCCGATGAGTGTCGAGAGATAAGGTTCCGGGCTGTTAATGACGTCTTGGATATTGTCGTGTCCCTGAATAACGTTGGCCACTTTGCCTTCTTTGTCGGGCACCATGATGGCAACAATGGCGCCACCATAATTAGTAATAGCCACTTCATATCCAAGTCTGTTTCTCAGAATGTATAAATCGGTTTTCTTACCATTGATAGTGGTCTGAAAGTCTTTTCTTTTCAGGCCACAGAGGTTTTCTGTTTCTAATGTGCTCATAATCTCAAAAAGTTTTTAGTTATTTGAATATGTAGTTGCAAAGTAACTGAAAATTTTTGAGAATGACGAATGAAAGGATAAAAATTACGTTCCCAGGAATGTTAAAAACATGTAAACAGGAAATCCGAAACAATGTAGCTTGAGCCTCCCACAAAAATGAAGTCCTCAGCCGAAGCATCCTTCAAAGCGGCCTCATAAGCCGTCTTCACGTCGGGATACTTTTCTCCCTTCAAACCATGATGTTGAGCTTTCTCATAGACCTTTTCTTCATTGATGGCGCGCTTGGTGGTTCCTTTCGTGAAATAGTAGGTGGCATCCTTGGGCAGCAGTTCCATCACGCTGTCAATGTCTTTGTCGTCCACCATCCCGAAGACGATGCGCATTTGGCGGCACTCCTGCTGCTTGAGCTGCTCCGACAGATAAATCCATCCGCCCACATTGTGGCCTGTGTCGCATATCACGGTGGGATGTTCCTGCATCTTCTGCCAACGCCCCACAAGACCTGTCAATTCGCTCACATGGGCAAAGCCTGCTTCTACATCTTTTCTTCCGATGAACGGCAATTGTGATACTGCTTTCAGAATGGTGTTGGCATTTTTCACTTGGTAGAGCCCTCCCAATTCGCCCTTCAGTTGTCCGAAGTTCCGGGTTTCATAGAGCATGCCGCCCGACGCAACGGGTTGTGCGGCAATTATTTCGGGTAGGTCTTCTGCAAAGATGATGGGAGCGCCTTTCTCCAAAGCCCGTGCTTCGAACACCGGCCGTGTCTCCGTTGTGGCTTCGCCAATGACAACGGGTACACCGTCTTTTATTATGCCGGCCTTCTCGCTGGCGATGCTTGCCAGCGTGTCTCCCAGAAACTGAGTGTGGTCAAAGGAAATGTTGGTAATGACCGACAGGATGGGCGTGATGATGTTTGTGCAGTCAAGACGCCCGCCCAATCCCACTTCTATCACGGCCACGTCAACCTCTTGTTCGGCAAAATACTTGAATGCCATGGCCGTTGTAAGTTCAAAGAACGAGGGGTGGAGAGGCTCAAAGAAACTGCGTTCCTTCTCAACGAAATCTACAACGTCTTTCTCGCTGATTGTCTGTCCGTTAACACGTATTCGCTCACGGAAGTCTACAAGGTGGGGCGAGGTGTAGAGTCCCACCTTCATCCCAGCCGACTGAAGTATGGCTGCCAAGGTGTGTGAGCAAGAGCCTTTGCCATTGGTGCCTGCTATGTGAATGGTCTTGAACTTGCGATGTGGATGACCGAAATGCTCATCCATGAGCAGCGTGTTTTCAAGTCCCGCCTTGTAGGCGCCGGCTCCTATTTTCTCGAATACGGGTGTTACGTTGAACAGATAATTAACAGTTTCCTGATAGTTCATGTCTACAAAAAAAAGAAAAAGAGCCCCGGCAGATGTTGATAAGCAATGATTGCTTGGCTGCCTAAGCTCTTTTCAGGGTGTTGATGTACTATGAAAAATAATTCTTGAATTTCTCAAAGATGTTGCGCTTGGTTTGTGCGTCGCCCTTGAAGTTGTCGCTTTTCTGCATGTTTTCGAGCGCCTCTTTTTCCGAGCGGCTCAACGTCTTGGGCACATAGACGCTGATGTTCACAACCAGGTCTCCGGTTCCGTGGCCATAACCTTGCACGGCCGGCAGGCCTTTTCCGCGCAGTCGCAGCGTCTTTCCCGGTTGCGTTCCCGATTCTATCTTTATCTTGGCCTTTGTTCCCTCGATGGTAGGTATGTCCACCGTGCCGCCCAAGGCAGCCGTAGGGAAGTCGAGCAGCAGATTGTAGATCACGTCGTTGCCGTCGCGCACAAAGGTTTCGTTGGGCTCTTCCTCAATGAATACTTGAATGTTGCCCGTCACGCCGTTGTGTTTTCCGGCATTACCTTTTCCGGGCACGTTGACCACCATTCCTTCGGCCACTCCTGCAGGGATTTTTATTTCCACCACTTCTTCGCCCTTCACGATGCCTTCACCATGGCAGTGGTGGCATTTGTTTTTGATGACGGTTCCTTCGCCGCCGCAGGTGGGACATACGCTTTGCGTCTGCATCATTCCGAAGAAACTCTGCGTGGTGCGTGTCACCACACCGCTTCCGTGGCATGTGGGGCACGTCTCCGTTCCGCTACCGTCTTCAGCGCCTGTTCCGTGGCAGTGAGTGCATTGCACGTCTTTTCTCACCTTGAATTTCTTCGTCACGCCCGAAGCCACTTCCTGAAGGTTCAGGCGCACTTTCAGGCGCAGGTCGCTGCCACGGTATTGCGGTTTCTGCCCGCTGCCGCCTCCGAAACCTCCGAAACCTCCGAAACCGCTGCGTCCGCCAAAGACATCGCCGAACATGGAGAAGATGTCGTCCATGGAGAATCCGCCACTGCTGAATCCGCCGAATCCGCCGCCCATGGGGCCGTCGAATCCAAACTGGTCATACTGCTGGCGCTTCTGCGGGTCGTGCAGCACGTCGTAGGCTTCTGCCGCTTCCTTGAACTTTTCTTCAGCCTCCTTGTTTCCGGGGTTCCGGTCGGGGTGATATTTGATGGCTATCTTCCGATAGGCTTTCTTGATGTCGTCCTCCGAGGCGTTCTTGTCAACGCCAAGCACCTCATAATAGTCGCGCTTTTGTGCCATTTATTGTGTGGTTTGTCTGTGTTTTGTTATGTTGTCGATGATCATTGTCCCACTGCCACTTTGGCATGTCTTATCACCTTGTCGTGCATCATGTAGCCCGTCTGCACGCAGTCAATCACCTTGCCCTTCTTCTCGTCGCCCATACCGGGAACCATGGCGATGGCCTCATGATAGTCCACGTCGAAGTCCTTGCCGTCGGTGTCTATCTTCTTCACTCCCAGGTTTTCGAGCGTCTTGATGAATTTCTTGAAGATGAGTTCCATGCCTTCCTTCACGGCTTTGGGGTCGTCGCTTTCGTTGGCCAGTGCGCGCTCAAAGTCGTCGAGCACTGGCAGAATGGCAGTGATGGTTTTTTCGCCGCCGTTCAGAATGAGCTCGGTCTTCTCCTTCAGCGTGCGTTTCTTGTAGTTTTCAAACTCGGCCACCGTTCTGAGCAGCTGGTCTTTCAGCTTGGCTATCTGTTCGTTAGCCTCTTCCAGCGGGTCTTTCTCTTCGGGCTCTTCGGCATTGCCTTGAGCTTCCGGAGTCTCGCTCTCCTCCTGAGCACTGTTTTCTTGGGCTTCCTGTTCCAGTTGTTCTTCCTCCTGGTTGCCGTCTTCAATATTTATTTTCTTTTCTTTACTCATAATACATATATTTTTTCTTTTGTCTAATCCGTCATGATGCAAAAATCATGCCAGATGAAATCGTTGCCTCTGTTGCTCCTCTCAGGAGTACAATTTTGCCTTAAGCTCCTTGATGCTGTCATCATAGATGTAGTCATCATAGGTCATGAGCTTGTCAATGGTGCCCTTGGGAGTCAGTTCAATGATTCGGTCGGCCACGGTGTTGATAAACTCATGGTCGTGCGAGGCAAAGAGAATGTTGCCCTTGAATTGTATGAGGTTGTTGTTGAAGGCCTGAATCGACTCCAGGTCCAGGTGGTTGGTGGGCGTGTCGAGAATCAGGCAGTTGGCATTCTTCAGCTGCATGCGCGCAATCATGCATCTCATCTTTTCGCCTCCTGAGAGCACGTTCACCTTCTTTTCCACCTCCTCCTGCTTGAAGAGCATGCGTCCCAGATAACCCTTCATCGTCACCTCGTTGCCCACGCCATATTGCGACAGCCAGTCCACCAGATTCAGGTCGCTCTTGAAGAACTCCGTGTTGTCCAGCGGCAAGTAGGCGGTGGTGATGGTGATGCCCCACTTAAACGTGCCGGCATCGGGCTCGCGGTTGCCGTTGATAATCTCGAAGAGCGCCGTCATGGCTTTCGGGTTATGCGACAGGAAGACCGTCTTCTGTCCCTTCTCAATGTTGAACGACACGTTGTCGAAGAGCACCGTGCCGTCTGCGTCGACCGCCTTCAGGCCTTCCACCTCGAGAATCTGGTTGCCCGGTTCCCGCTCCATCTGGAAGATGATGCCGGGATACTTGCGCGTAGAGGGGGTTATCTGCTCCACGTTCAGCTTCTCAAGCATCTTCTTGCGGCTCGTCGTCTGCTTGCTCTTGGCCACGTTGGCCGAGAAGCGGCGTATGAACTCCTCCAGCTGTTTGCGTTTCTCCTCGGCCTTCAGCCGCTGGTTCTGGGCTTGCCTCAGAGCCAGCTGCGAACTCTCATACCAGAAGGAGTAGTTGCCCGAGAATACGGTCACCTTGCCAAAGTCAATGTCTACGGTCTGCGTCGATACGGCGTCGAGGAAGTGGCGGTCGTGGCTCACCACGAGCACGCACTGCTCCAGCGAACTCAGATAGCCCTCCAGCCACTGCACGGTGTCGAGGTCAAGGTCGTTGGTAGGCTCATCGAGCAACAGGTTGTCAGGATGGCCGAAGAGGGCCTTGGCCAGCATCACGCGCACCTTCTCGTTGTTCGAGATGTCGCCCATCATCTTGTAGTGTTGCTCCTCCTTGATGCCCAGGTTCTGCAACAGTTGGGCGGCCTCGCTTTCAGCCTCCCAGCCGTTCATCTCGGCGAATTTCAGCTCCAGGTCGGCAGCCAGATTGCCGTCTTCCTCGGTCATCTCGGGCTTAGCATATAGTGCTTCGCGCTCCTTCATGTTCTTCCAGAGGGGCTCGTGGCCTTGAAGCACCGTGTCCATCACCGAGAAACCGTCATATTTGAAGTGGTCCTGGTCGAGTACCGACAGGCGTTCGCCTGGGCCCAGCTCAATGCTGCCCTTGTTGGGCTCCAGCTCGCCGCTGATGGCCTTCAGCAGGGTAGACTTCCCGGCGCCATTGGCTCCTATGATGCCATAGATGTTGCCGCTGGTGAACTTGATGTTGACATCCTTGTAAAGTACGCGCTTTCCGAATTGGATAGCAAGATTTGTAACCGTTATCATGTGCCTTATACCTTATATATAAATATGTGTGTTATCTTTTCTCCAAGTTGTTGAAGTGCTATTTCTGGTGAGAACATATAGAATGATAGGATGGTGAAAGCCCCAAACAAAGTGCATGCGCCGGGCATTTCGCTCTCCTCTCTGAAAACTCCTTTCCTTCTCACAAGCGGCTGCAAAGTTACTAAGAATCACTGAGAAAAACGAACAATTTGCCAAATCTTTCCCTCCGTGCAGAGTCAGGGCCTGACAATTTCAGCCATTGTTTGCTCTGTTTCCCGTTTCCTCTCAAACAGGCCTGCAAGAATGGTGCCGCTGATGGAATGCCACGCGCAAGAGATGGCGCAGGGCAAAACGGCCAGCGGCTGAGCGGCAAAGAACGTGCCGGCAAGCACCGTTGCGAGGCCGGCATTCTGCATGCCTACCTCTATGCTGAGCGTGCGCTTCTTGGCCGTGTTGAAGCCAGCCAGGCGACCCGCCATCCAACCAAGCAGATAGCCCAGAGAATTGTGGCAGAACACCACGGCAAACGTCCATACGAAAAGCATCATTCCGCGCGCTATCAAGTCGTCGTGAACGGTTGAGATGACGCCGCCCACGATGCAGGCCAGGCACGTGACGCTCAGCCCGGGCATCAGCGACTGAATGGTGGGGAATGCTTCCTTCTTGGAATAGGTATAATTGAGGAAACATCCTATTCCCACGGGAATAATCGTCACAATGAGAATGTTGAGAAACATGCCTACGGCATTGATCTCGATGATTTCACCCGCCGTCAGTTCCATCAGCAGAGGGGTCATCACCGGGGCGAGCAGGGTTGAGGCACACGTCATGCCCACCGAGAAAGCCACGTCGCCATGGCAGAGATACGACATGATGTTGCTCGACACGCCGCCAGGGCAGCACCCCACCAGCAGAATGCCCAAGGCCAGCGCCGGCTCCAGTCGGAAAACATGCACCAGCAGATAGGCCACGCACGGCATGATGAGGAATTGGGCGCAGGCGCCGATGAGAATATCCAAAGGCCGGCGGGCCACTATCCTGAAGTCTTCCGTGGTGAGCGTCAGGCCCATCGTCAGCATGATGATGCCCAGGATGACGGTCTGCGTAGTGCCGCGCACCCATCCAAAAAGTCCAGGAAAGAAAAACGTCAGCGCAGCAATGGCGATGATGAACAACGAAGCTTTGGCGGCCAGCCAGCGGCTCAGCGTCTGAAACAATTGTAACATGTTTTTTCTGATGATCTGATACTAATTTGCATGCAAAGTTACAATTATTCCTTCATTTTCAGCATGGTTTTGCCATGCAACTTGTAAGGACTCATAAGTTTTTTTAACCCTATTTCAAGAAAAGATCACCCGTCGTGCCGATGAGAATCTTGCCGCGCTGCTCTATCCGCTCTATCGTTGGCTTTGGTTATTTACGCTTGAAACCAGTATGGCGGGGTCTTTGGGCAGGAAATCCATCAGTAGTGGTTTATTGTTCCAACTCTACGGCCGGCCATCCATAGTCCTGATAATAGCGTATGGCGAGACCTTTTTGTTTCACACGTTCGTTCAGTTGCTCCCGTCTGACGGCCTTTCGCACATCATCGTTGGAGTGCATCTGCCGGTAAATGTCGAAGTGCTCTCCGAAGATGCGTTGGGCACTCGGAATATAGCCTGCTCCGTCAAGGGTCTGCTCGAAGGACGTGACCGAGTAACCGCTGCCTTCTTTCTTCAGGAGCATCAGGCCAGAGTGATTGCCACCAGATACCGTTTTGAGCGTATCGCCCGACTTCTTGTACCAGTCCACCCAGAAGTCGCCCCAGACGCTATCTCCTTCTTCAGCCACTATCATCAACGTGGGAAAGCACAAGTCTCCCTTCAGATAGTGCTCGCCGATTTCCTTCACCAGATAGGTGCCGATGGCATCCCTACGTGCCTGCTCGTCGCGATTCTGGGCTATATGGCGAATGCAATCAGCTTTGTGACCATCAAAATCGGCCATCAGCCACCGGCCGTCCACCTTCTCCATTGCGAGCTGATGCTCCTCGATTTCGGTGGTTTCGTCGAACGAGCCATCCTCCCACTTCTGCCTTACCTTGATGGTTGCCATCGCGTGTTTGGCATCGCTTTTCCTGACGCCAACCACTTCATAGTCGGTCATCCTACCGCCATTGCCCGTCACGAAGTAGTACAACCACTCATGATCCATCGCCTCATGCTCGGGCAAGTGGTTGAACAACGTGTCGAGCACGGCGTAGAAGTCGGCCGTCATAAAGTCGCGTGATGCCTCTCGCAACTCATGGTCAGGGATGTACTGACATAGTTCGGCGGCTCTTTCCTTCAGATGCTCCTCACTCTCGCTACAACTTGTCATCATACCTGCAATAAGCATGATGATGACAATCATGTTATGAAGCTTCTCCTTATGCCGGCGGACCATGCCAAGGCGCAGGTGACCATCCATTGTTGTGATGAATTGGGGAAGTGATTTAACAACCTCCTCCTTAGATTTCGCTATCAACCAGTCCTTATTGGCCTGTATATATTCTCGCATTGCCATATTATTCTCCCATTATCGTTACTACCAACTTCCTTGCACCTCCATAGTTGCGGTATTCACAGAAGTAGATGCCCTGCCATGTACCCATGTTCAACATACCGTTGCTAATGGGAATGGTAAGGCTGACACCACTCAGTGTTGACTTGGCATGAGCAGGCATGTCGTCTGCTCCTTCAAGCGTATGCTCATAACAAGGCAGGTTCTCTGGTACAAGGCGATTGAATATGCTCTCCATGTCCACACGGACATCCGGGTCACAGTTCTCGTTGATGCTCAGTCCGCAACTGGTATGCTTGGTAAAGATGTTCATGATGCCAGTCTTAGGCAACTGGGGTAACTGACCGAGTATCTCGCTTGTCACCAGATGAAAACCTCTCGGCTTGGGTTTCAGGGTTATTTCAATCTGCTGTACCATATTGTTCTGTTGATTCAAAGTAGTTCACTTTCTTGCCAGTCTTAGTGGCAAACGCCATCTCCCGACGAGAACTCCTTAACTCCCGTAACATGCG
>CAMOPD010000064.1 GCA_946622085.1 uncultured Prevotellaceae bacterium
ACCAGACATCGCCCGAGAAGCCGTCGAGCATGCGCCCAATGAGCGTCTTCTTGCCGCTAAGGCGGGCCATCTGGCCATCGGTGGAATCGCAGAAGTTGGCCAGCATGAGCAGCACGATGCCCGCCACATTGTGGGCTGTATCTTCGAAGCTGAACATCACTCCGGCTGCTATACCAAGAAAGATGCTGAGCACGGTTATCACGTTGGGATGGATGCCCAGCCGATTCCAAAAGAGTGCGAACACCAAACCGATAGGACGAGTAAACCACACGTCTATCCACTCTTCGGTGTCGTTGCTCTTCAACGAGGCTTGTAACTGCTGGCGAAAACTATTCATGAGAATCTAATAAGGATAGAGAGAGGAAATGGTTTCGGCCGCCTCTTCACGACAACAGGCGAAACTGGGCCAATCGTTAAAGTCGATAATGGCAAACGAGCCATCGGCTCTCACCACACAGTCGCCGCCATAGACCGACACGTCGGCGCATCTGGCCATCCGTTCTACAGCCTCATGCAGTGACTGAGGGCTGAAGGCATAGTGCTGGGGAGGATGGTTGTGAAGCATTTCGCCAAACTTGGAAACTCCGGTCTCTGCGGGATAGAAGAAACGAAAGAAGCCCGTTCCGCAAACACCATAGAACTTTATCACGTCGCCCACCACATGGGCGCTGACTACCACATCCTGGATGTTCCGCCGATGAAAGGCTGCCCGGGCTTCGCCCAAAGCCGCTTCATCGGGACAGTACACCACGTCGTCGCGAGTCTGCACTGGGCCGTCGCCACGCTTCATCCAGTAGCCTTCAGTACCTTCAAGGGGAGCTGTGGGAATATTGTTGGCACGCATCATCGCATCAATCAACGGTCTGCAGCAACAGAGTTCAACGCTCTCAGGGGTATTGACAGTAGGAACACCTGAGCGCTTCAACGCATCGACCACTAAGGGGGAGCGGGCCATAGAAAAGCAAAAGTCGCTTTTGCGAAGCAGGCTGAACAACGTGAATTCATCAAGGCCATCCTCATGAACAAACTTCACTTGACATCGCCGGTCGCACAGTCTGCGCCCCACGGCCTCAAGAATTGCAGCATCGCGCTCTACTGAATTAGGCGAAAACCGCTGATGTCGATATATGCATAAAATATTGTTCAACGCTTCACTTTCTTACTTGGTAACATGATAGTTTAGCATGGATTCGGCCTTCGCCACATCGGCAGCATGGTCTACATCGAGCACTCTGCCGAAAGGCCATGCCACAAGGTGCAAATGCTCGGCAATCAATGCTCTTTGGAAGTTTCTCATGCGCATCTCTCCACGCTTCACGCAACGCTGCAACACGCTGAGTGAACGAGGGGTAAGACCATAAATGCCTCCGCTGACGTAATGCAAATCAGGGGCATCGGAAACCGAATCGTAGAAGCCCGTGATGCTGCCAGCAACATCGGTGCCTACGTAGAGTGGCCGCTCGTCATCAACATAGTCGGTAACTCCCATCAGGCCGTCTGCACCTATGCGCTTGAAATCACTCACGTAGCGACGAAACTCTTGTTCGTCGAAAACTGTATCTACCGTGGTGAGCACAAAAGGGTCATCAGAAAGCCACGGGATAAGCTCATAAAAACTATGCATGGAACTGGGCGTTGTACGCACCTTATAACGCAAAGGTACTTCACGGCCCGACAGGCCCTGCCGCTGAATATCAGCCAAATGCTGAGCCAGCAAAGGCGTATGCCCATTGCACACCACCACAATCTCATCGGCACCATTGTCCAGGAAGATACGAATCAGACGGTCTATCAGGTGCTCACCGCCAATCTTAACCAGCGGTTTGGGTGTCTCAATGCCTTCTCTGGCCAACCGTGAGCCTTCGCCTGCGGCAATAATAGCAAACTTCATGTTCTTGGTCTTGACCCGTTGTTTTTTGACTTACGAAGTGCAAAATTAATGATTAATCATGATAGTCGAAAACTTTTCTCTCGTTTTTTGTCTGCCACCTAACCAACGATCAGCGAGAAGACCTTCAGATGATTTCGCGGCCAAACGGAGTCAGTGAGATGTGAGCCAGCTTGAAATGCTGCTTACCAAAGGGTATGCCGATGATGGTGATGTAGAACACGCAACCGAACAGCACATGCGTAAGCCAAATCCAGAGTCCACCCACGAAAAACCAGATGATGTTCATTACAGTATTCAGACAGCCACTGGTGGGCTTCTTGCGTATTTGGGTGCCAAAGGGCCACAATGCCACCTGTGCCATCTTGATGGATTGCAGTCCGAAGGGAATGCCGATGATGGTGACCATCATGGCGATGCTGGCCAGGATATACTCTATTGCCGTTTCAAGGCCACCGAAAATCAGCCATATGATATTTCCTAATATTTTCATCTTCAGCTATTCATTGGGTTATGGTGTTGCCTGTTTTTAGTCTGTCAGTCCTTCCAATTCTTCCGAAAGCTCCAGCCAATGGTCGTTCTCTTCATTCAGCTGTTGCGTGATTTGCGTATATTCATCTATGAGCTTCATGTCTGTGGCATGCTCAGGCAATGAAAGCAGATGATCCATTTCGCTGATACGACTCTCCAGCAGGGCTATTTTGTCTTCAGCTGCCTTGACAGCTTTCTCCAAGCGGCTTTTTCTGCGTTGCATCTCCTTACGTTCTGCGTAGGCTGTAGCACTGCTCTTCTTGTCACTGGCAGTCTTTTCCTCTGTCGTTTGACGAGACTTGTTGTTCCTTAACCGCTCATCAATGCTCACGTCAGGGTCGACGTTTCCATCATGATGAGACGAACGAAGCCAATCGTAGATACCTCCCAAATGCTCACGCACACGGCCGCCGCCAAACTCAAACACCTTACTGACCAGTCCGTCGAGGAATTCACGGTCGTGGCTCACGATGATTGCTGTGCCGTCGAAGGCGCGGATGGCTTCTTTCAAGACATCCTTCGACTGCATGTCAAGATGGTTGGTAGGCTCGTCAAGTATGAGCAGATTGACGGGTTCAAGCAGCAGTTTTATCATGGCCAGTCGGCTTCGCTCACCGCCGGAAAGCACCTTCACGCGTTTATCGGCATTCTCGCCTCCAAACATAAAGGCGCCCAGTATGTCGTTGATGCGCAGGCGGACATCGCCCTTAGCCACATTGTCAATGGTCTCGAAGACCGTCAGGTTTTCTTCAAGCAGCTGAGCCTGATTTTGGGCAAAATAGCCTATCTGCACATTATGGCCTATCTTCAACTGTCCTGTAAAGGGAATCTCTCCCATGATACATTTCACAAGCGTGGACTTGCCCTCACCGTTACGCCCCACGAAGGCCACTTTCTCACCACGCTTCAGCGTAAAGGTGACGTCGGAAAACACTTCGTGTGCGCCATAATTCTTGCCCACCCCGTCGCAGATAACCGGATAATCACCGCTACGAAGGCAAGGGGGAAACTTCAGACGCATGGCCGAGCGGTCTATCTCGTCTATTTCTATGGGCACGATTTTCTCCAACTGCTTAATCTTCTGTTGCACCTGCACGGCCTTTGTTGCCTGATAGCGGAATCGCTCAATGAATGCACGCATGTCGGCCATTTCCTTCTGCTGGTTCTCGTATGCACGCAACTGTTGCTCACGACGCTCTGCGCGCAGCTGCACGTAATCGTCGTATTTCACCTTGTAGTCGATGATGTTGCCACAGGAGATCTCAAGTGTCCGGTTGGTCACATTATTTATAAAGGCACGGTCGTGGCTAACCAACACGACGGCCTTGGCCGACTGCGACAAAAACTGTTCGAGCCACTGAATGGACTCGATGTCCAAATGGTTGGTAGGCTCGTCGAGTAAAAGCACATCGGGATGACGAAGCAGAATCTTGGCAAGTTCAATGCGCATACGCCAGCCACCGGAGAACTCGTTGGTTGGGCGGTCGAAATCAGTCCGCCGGAAGCCCAGGCCAACGAGTGTGCGCTCTATCTCCGCTTCATAATTCTCTGCTCCCATCATCATATAGCGCTCATGCTCTTGGGTGAAACGCTCCACAAGCGACAGATATTCATCACTCTCGTAGTCGGTGCGCTCAGAGAGTTCGCGGTTCATGCGATCGATGCGCTCCTGCATACTGCGGATGTCGGAAAAAGCTTTCTGAGCTTCCTCACGCACGGTGGTGGTGTCTCTCAGGTTCATCACCTGGGGCAGATAGCCGATGGTGGTGTCATTGGGGATGGCCACGACACCTGCTGTGGGCTGTTGCTCACCACACAGGATCTTCAGAAGCGTTGACTTGCCGGCACCGTTCTTACCTACCAAGGCTACGCGGTCGCGGTCGTTGATGACGAAACTGGCATTGCTGAAAAGGGGCTTCACCCCGAACTCCACTTTTAGTCCTTCTACTGAAATCATGGGTGCAAAGGTACGCAAAGTCGAGGGCAAAACAAAGAATCTTGTTCTTTTTTTGCCGAGATTGACAAGAAGGAGGGTCGCCAAGAATCCACTTCTGGTTCTTGGCGACCCTCCAAATGGTCTTTTACAATCTTATTCTGGTTCAACGGAGTCCCATAGCCCCTGCTTGGTTGCTGCACTCCCGTTTCCTTCTTTCTCGAAGTAAATATACAAAACCGCAATGGCATCGGCAGGAGATATTATGCCATCTTGATTAACATCTGCCGCCTCGGCTATAAACCCGGCTTGGGGCTGCTCGAAGAAATCATACAAAATCATGATGGCATCTGAAGGAGTGATGGCCTTATCGCCATTCACATCGCCTAACAGCAGACTCTGAGCACCTGCCAGTTCGTTGAATTTCTTGTCGAGATAGTCAAAACGATTGTCTAAATAAGTCTTGATTGCCTCCACCTGAGCATCGAAATCGCCATCGAGCACCCAGCCTGCGCCACCGTCAGCTGACGATTTGTAGTTGTAGAGTCGCGTCTGGGCAATATCTTGAGCCAGCACATCGAGTTTGGCCTTCAGAGCCGACTTCACATCAGCATCGTAAAGAGCGCTCCACTTCTCCATCACAGCATCCTTAAACCACTGCTCCTCCCAAAGTGCCTTCAGCTTGTTGCCCATCACTTTGTAGTCGGCTGCCATGAATATCATGCCGTTGTAAGAGCCCGCTGCATCAAGGTCGCTCATGTCCATGTGGTGGTTGGTGGTATTGTCATAGGCTTTTTCGCCTCCGTCAAGCGGTCCGAAGAACAGCTTTCCTCCGTTGGCATCTCGATAGACGCTGATATCAGAGAGTTGTTTATAGGCGGCCATAATCTCGGCTGAGATATACCAGTTGATGAACGAAGCCTTATCTACATTGTTTTCAATGTCTGCCCAGAATGTGCCATTGAAATAATCGGCCACTTGCTGCTTCAACGTCTCTTTTCCGGCATCTGTCAGATCGTCTGGGTCGGGATTCTTGATGATGAGATTAGGCTGTCCCTCTGCGCTATTGCCCTCTACGTAGAGGTCGTTCACGGTGTCCACCTCGCCCTGTGAAGCTATCTCCACCAGCCAGTCGGTGTCCTTGCTGGCAGCCAGCACGCGGCCGCTCTCCACCTTCACCCGGTCGGTAATCTGATAGGTTCCCATGTACTTATCGTTCACATAGACATCGGCAAACTGGCATCCTGGCGAGAAGGCGAAGCCCATTTGGTCGGCCAGCTCTTCCGTCAATCCATTGCGCAGCATGGTGGGATCATCGTCGTTGGCTTCGAGCACCCACTGCTTATACGAGCCCGACTTAGCACCCAGGAAGGCTATCTTGCTTGCAAACTTCAGCCTATAGGAAGGCTTCTGTGACGTTCCATCGCCTTTGAACTTCACGCTGACGCCACCGTTGCTCAGTGTCTGGTTGCCACCTATCATATTGTTGGCATCAAACACCTCCATCGTGGCCGTCGCATCCCAAGTCTCAGCATTCATGCCCGTGGAAGTGATGTAGATGGTGGGCACGTCGGTGAGCTGCTGGTGAACGATGACGGGTTCGTCTGTACTGATGTCCATCCAGCCTGCTGCCTGACTGAGCGATGTATATTGCCCCTGAAGGAAACTGGCCCGTGCAGCAATCCACTCTTTCAACTGGTTTGCATAAGCAGCCTGATTGTCCCAAGCATCAAATACTTGCATACTGCCATCAGGCTTACTTGTTCCCCATCGAGCATAATTCAACGCCCACGTTTCCTGAATGCTGGCAGATATCTGATCTATCTTACTGTTGATATGCTGCAACAGCCCATCATCAAGCATTTTCTGGAATGTCACCCGCAGTCGATTGATAAACTCCTTGTCGCCATAGAGCTTCTGTACATAGCCACGGAAAGTTCCATTACTGAAGTCGGCAACCATCGTCTTATCGTCGCCACAAGTAATGTTGCCATAAGCCAAATCCTTATCCCAAATGGGGCCAAGACACAACTTGCCATTGGCTTCTCGATAAGCCTTTACCGTCATGTAGCCATCGTAGTCGCCCGTAAGCTCTGTCACCAGAATGAATTTCAGCCAACTGTCCTCGTCATTATAAGCTCTCCAACCTGTTTGAGAATCGGTTAAGTTTGCATCATTCCATCCCGATTTCCACGGGCCGCCAAACCATTCCTGCATGGGCTGCATGATGGCATTTCGCTGAGCTTCATCGGTATAGTCTTCGGGTTCAGGATTCTTCACATTCATCTGGAGAGGAGACGTGAAGCACATGGGCTGGTCGAGCATATCATCTCGCCCCTGAAATTCTACATACCATCCCGTTGCCTCGTCAACAGGTATGCGGTTGGAGCCCACCTCTGCATGATCGCTCACCATATAAGTGCCCCGATAATCGCCATTGATGACCAAATCTACATGCTTATACCCGGGCACGAATTCCATTCCTACGTATTCGCCCAATTCCGTCATCACGGCATCGCGAATCATCGAGTTGTCAAAGGCATTGGCTTTCAGCACCCAATTGCGCTTACTATAGCCTTTGCCCAGTAAATCGTGCTTATAGCTCTGACCCGTTGTTGCGTCTTTTTTGTCGAATTTCAGACGATAGGCCCGCTTGCTGGGATCTGCTGTTGCGTTTCCACGCACCTTAATCTGAAGATGATCGTCGGTGAACGACTCCAAATAATACGGGCTGGTTGGGTCTGCTGTAGCAACAACCTGTATTTTAGCTCTATGATATTCTGCCTCACCCGTGCCTCGGTTTTTTGTCAAGTCGGCATCCAGATTCGACACGTCGGGAATATCGATATAAATTGTGGGAACATTCGACAATTGTTCTCGCACGCCATTGTTGGCATTAACTTGTGGAACAACGGTCCCATCGGTTTCTATATATCCCCTTGGGGCTATAAGATCGTGCTTGTACTCACCTGAGCCGTATCCCGCTTTTGATGTAGAACCTCCTACAACAAAATAGACATATTTGTTGTTAAAATGCCACAAAGCCTTTCCAAGGAATGGCAGCACAATCTTCAACTTGTCATCTCCAATGGTTTGTTCCGAAGTATATCTCATCGTCACATTATTAAAGGTAGGAGATGTCACTTGCGATTTCACTTTTATCAAATAGGGCTGACCTGCCACAATGGACGGTGATTCCATTGGAGAAAAAACAAAGGTCGCTCCGTCTAACTCTTTATACTGACTAAGTTGGTAGTTTCCTTCACCAAAGGCACCGTCAAGCACCTCCTTTGAAGCATCAAAGGGGAGACCAAACAATTCCCATGCATTTGCCGAGAATGAAGCGCCTTCGAAAGTTATATTATAACTCGTGCCGATAGAAAAGTCATTAAAAGACCACACTTCAGAGTTAATGGTTTTCGATTCTACCGCCCATACGCTCCCGCATACGAGCATCATCATAAAGAGTAAATAACTTTTCCATGCTTTGCTACAATAGTACATTTTCTTCATGGTCATTTTCCGTAATAGAGTTTCATTTGTTTGTTTAAGGTGTTTGCACAACACTGCTTCTTGAGGGCAAAAGTAATATAAAAATACAGTTTGGCAAAATTTTGTCCCCCTTTTTTACCCATTTTTCCACCTCACAGACAAAAACGCTTTGATTTCAGAAAACTTTGAGCTATCTTTGCCAAAAACCCATAAAGCAAACAGCATGAACAACCCATTTACAAAAATCATAGCCCAACGGCTCAACCTGACGGAACAAAGCGTGGAAAACACACTGGCTTTGCTGGAACAGGGATGCACCATCCCATTCATTGCCCGCTATCGCAAGGAGCGCACGGGCGCACTCAACGAGGTGCAGATTGGGGCCATCAGTGAACAACGGGAGCGACTCACCGAAATCGGCAAGCGCAAGGAAACGGTGGTGAAGACCATCACCGAACTGGGCAAGATGACGCCCGAACTGCAGCAGCGCATCGCCGACTGCTGGGATGCCACTGAGCTGGAGGATATCTATCTGCCCTTCCGCCCGAAGCGACGCACCCGGGCGCAAGTGGCACGCGAACTGGGCCTCGAGCCTCTGGCTGAAATCATCTTCCGCCAGCGTGAGCAACAACCCGAACAAGCGGCGCGCCCCTTCGCCGTAGGCGACGTTTCCAACGTCGCCCAAGCCCTCCAAGGGGCCAAGGACATCATCGCCGAAATGGTGAGCGAAGACGAGCGCTCGCGCCAAACGGTGCGCTCGCTCTTCCGCCGCGAGGCCATCATCACGAGCAAGGCCGTCAAATCGAAGAAGGACGACGACGGCGCACAGAAGTTCCGCGATTACTTCGAGTGGCAGGAGCCGCTTCGCCGCTGCACCAGCCACCGACTGCTGGCCATGCGCCGAGGCGAGGAGGAGGGATTCCTGCGCGTTGCCATCGGCATTGACAATGAGGAAGCCATCCGCCGACTGCAACGCCTGCATGTCCGTGGACGAGGCAGATGCCAGACGCTCGTCGTGGAAGCCATCGACGACGGCTACAAACGCCTGCTATGCCCGGCCATTGAGACGGAGTTTGCCGCGATGAGCAAAGAGCGCGCCGACGACGAGGCCATCGCCGTGTTTGCCGAAAATCTGCGCCAACTGCTGCTGTCGCCCCCCCTGGGACAGAAGTGCGTCATGGGCATCGACCCGGGATTCCGCACGGGCTGCAAGGTGGTGTGTCTCGATGCCCAGGGCAACCTGCTCCACCACGAAGCCATCTTCCCACACCCGCCCATCAACCACCGCATGCAGGCCACCATGCACGTGCTCGACATGCTGCGCGACTATCACATCGAGGCCATTGCCATCGGCAACGGAACGGCCAGCCGCGAAACAGCAACCTTCATTGCCGACACGCTCAACTCTATGGAGACCTTGGGCCATGCAAGCGCCGCAGGTGCCAAACCGCAGGTGTTCACCGTCAGCGAAGACGGGGCGTCCATCTACTCTGCCTCCAAGTTGGCCCGCGAGGAGTTTCCCAATGAGGACGTCACCGTGCGCGGAGCGGTGAGCATTGCCCGCCGACTCATGGATCCCCTGGCCGAACTGGTGAAGATCGACCCCAAGAGCATCGGCGTGGGGCAATATCAGCACGACGTGGATCAGGGCAAACTGAAGCGACAGCTCGACCAGACGGTCATGAGTTGCGTCAACCTGGTGGGCGTCAACCTGAACACGGCTTCGCAGCATCTGCTCACCTACGTCAGCGGACTGGGCCCCACGCTGGCCAAAAACATTGTTGACTATCGGCGCCAGCACGGGGCGTTCGCCTCCCGCAGACAACTGCTCAGCGTGCCGCGCCTCGGGCCCGCAGCCTTTGAACAGTGCGCCGGATTCCTGCGCATCCCGGGAGCCAAGAATCCGCTCGACAGCAGTGCCGTGCACCCTGAGAGCTACAGTGTGGTGGAGCAAATGGCCACCGACATGGGGTGCACCGTGGGCGAACTCATCAGCGACAAGGAGCGGCAACGGGGAATAGATATAAATAGGTACGCACACGGGAATGTCGGTCTGCTCACGCTGGCCGACATCATGAAGGAGCTGGAGAAACCCGGCCTCGACCCCCGCCAGCAGATCGAGGAGTTTGAGTTCGACCCCAACGTGCACACCATCGACGACCTCGTGGAGGGCATGGTGCTGCCTGGCATCGTCACCAACATCACCAATTTCGGTGCCTTCGTCGACATCGGCGTCCATCAGGACGGACTGGTGCACGTCTCGCAGCTCGCCGACCGCTACGTGAGCGACCCCAACCAGGTGGTGAAGCTCCACCAGCACGTCCGCGTGCGTGTGAAGGAGGTAGACCTGCGCCGCCAGCGCATCAGCCTCTCCATGAAGAACATCAAGTAGCAGCCCCCCCCCCCCGTCTCTCCCCGCCTCCCCCCTTATAGTAAGCTGCGATTCCATCGCAGCCCCCTAATAAAGATGAACAAAGCCGAAGAACACAAGCTCCACGCCGGCCCCAAGCGCCCCTCCATGAAACGCCGCAACGAAAACCACGACTACCGCTCCGAGCGTTTCTATCTCATCACCATGGCCGTGCAAGGCCGTTGCCCCGTCTTGGGCCAGCTGGTCGGCAACGCCGAAGCGCCCGAGGGCTCGCCGCAGGCTCCCTGCATCAGCCTCTCGCCTTTGGGCCTCGCCGTGGCACGCGAATGGAACGGCATCAGCACCATCTATCCGCAAGTGGCCGTCATTGCCCAGCAGGTCATGCCCGACCATTTCCACGGCATACTCTATGTGCGCTCTCACACCAACTTCCACCTTGGCCAAGTGGTCAAGGGCTTCAAGCTGGGGTGCAACAGGCATCTGCGCTCGCTCCTCACTGCGATGCCATCGCAGCCTACCGGCAAGGACGATGCTCTGCTACGCCTGGCGGCCCTCGCCCCCTCGCCCGACCGCGCCACCCTGTGGGAGCAGGGCTACAACGACCGCATTCTTTTCCAATACGACACGCTTGACCGATGGAAAGCCTACCTGCGCGACAATCCGCGCCGACTGGCCATCCGCCGGGCCCACCCCGACTATTTCCGCGTGCGCTTTGGCATCCTGCTGGCCAACCAGTCGTATGCCGCCATTGGCAACCGTTTTCTGCTCTCCCACCCCGACAAGCTGCAAGTGCAGCTCTCACGCCGACTCACTGAAGCGGACATAGAAAGGCAAAAGGCCTTTTTCCTGCAGAAGGCGCGTGCCGGCACTGTGCTTGTCTCGCCCGCCATTTCCAAGGGCGAGCAGGCCGTCATGCGGGCAGCACTCGATGCCGGGCTCCCCATCATTTTCCTCTCGCCATGGGGCTTCAACTCGTTCTCCAAGCCAGGCCACCAATACTTCGAAGCCTGTGCGCGGGGCCGCCTGCTCATTCTGGCACCGTGGGAGCATCACAACGAGCGCATCCCCCTCACCCGAGCCATGTGCCTGGCGCTCAACGCCATGGCCATGCAAATCTGTTCTCTCCCCTCTACCCCATAGCCCCCCACAGCTCCACAACCCTTTCCCCATACCCCCATAGCCCTTCCCCATAAGGACAAATTCCATTTGTCCGCCGCCCCCCTCCCTTCCCCCGTCTCCCCCACCAACCAACAGGAAGGGGAGAAAGCCGCTAAGCCTTCTCCCCTTCCTGTTTATATATTGATTTCCCTAAAAGAGAATCACATTCGTATCATTCATCCCAAAGCTTATTGTGATGA
>CAMOPD010000065.1 GCA_946622085.1 uncultured Prevotellaceae bacterium
CCCTCATCACGCTGAAATACACGCAGTCGAACTCCGTGTGCTACGTGAAGGACGGTCAGGCCATCGGCATCGGCGCCGGACAGCAGAGCCGCATCCACTGCACGCGCCTGGCAGGCTCGAAGGCCGACATCTGGTGGCTGCGCCAGCACCCGAAGGTGATGAGCCTGCCCTTCAAGGAGGGCATCCGCCGCGCCGACCGCGACAACACCATCGACGTATACATCTCCGACGACTACGACGACGTGCTGCGCGAGGGCACGTGGCAACTCTTCTTCAGCCAGAAGCCCGAGGTGCTGACGCGCGAGGAGAAGAAGGAGTGGATAGCCAAGAATACGGGCGTGGCCCTGGGCAGCGACGCTTTCTTCCCCTTCGGCGACAACATTGAGCGCGCCCGCAAGAGCGGCGTGGAGTTCATTGCCCAGGCCGGCGGCTCGGTGCGCGACGACAACGTCATCGAGACGTGCGACAAGTATGGCATCGCCATGGCCTTCACCGGCGTGCGCCTGTTCCACCATTAAAATCGTCAGCCCTATGAACGACTTTGATGACATCCTGATGAACGGCATCTCCTTCGGACGCGGCGGAGGTGGCTCCAGGCAGGACAGCGACAAAGTGAAGACGAAAGCCAAGAAGAAGAAATACATCACCGGGGCTCATGGCAGCGGGTCGGCCCGGCAGAAGGCCAAGTACCGCGAGCAACGGGCTAATAGGCATAAGGGGAAGAAATAGAATTTCTTCCTACGAGAATGGACGGAGAGAGAGAGGGCGCGCTCAGACTGATGGTCGGCGCGCCCTCTCTCCTTTGTTGTCTTCCCGCCTTGCGGCGGGGTGTTTAGTTTCTTCTGCTCGTGATGAGGCCGCCCTTGCGTATGGTGAGCGTCACGTTCTGCAGCAGCTTGGTGGCGTGGTTGAACACGGTGGCGGGGTCAATTTTTCGGCCATTGGGGCAGTGAATCTCGAAGTGCAGATGCTCCGTGGTGGCTCGCCCGGTGCGCCCCGTGAGCCCAATCACCTGTCCGGCCTTCACCTTCTGCCCGGCCTTCACCAGGTTCTTCGACTGGTGGCTGTAGAGCGTGGTGAGGCCGTTGGGATGGCGAATGATGACACAGTTGCCGTAGCCCGAGAAGGGTCCTGAGCGGGTCACTACGCCGTCGAAGGCGGCCAGGATGTTGTCGTTGGGCTTGGTCTTCAGGTCGACGCCCGAGTGATGTCGCCGCCCGCCATAGGGGCTGATGACGTGGCTCCCGGGCAGCGGATAGAACCAGTCGCCCCGCTGCATTTTGGCGAGGTTGAGCGTCACCACGTCGCCCTGTGCAAAGGGGTCGGCATCGGCATTCCTGGGCGCAGCCGTTTTCTTCTCGGCCACCGCCTTGCGCTCCGTGCGCACGTCGATGCGGAAGGGCTGCTTCTCGAAGACGACCGTCTGCTGCTTCAGCTTGTGGGAAGCCAGGTCGAGAATGGTTTCGGGATTGATGCGCCTGCCGTCGACCATGATGGAGAAGAGGCAGAACGTGCGGTCGTCTTTGCTGCCCACGATGGCGATGGTCTGCCCGGCCTTCACCTTGTCGCCCACCTTCACCAGATTCTGCGCATTGTTGCCATAGACGGTCTCCAGGCCGTTGTCGTGGCGCAGCACGATGACATGGCCGAAGTTGGGATGCTGGCGCGACAGTCGCACCACGCCCTCGAACATGGCCTTGACGGCATCGCCGCGCTTCGTGGCTATCTCCACGTCGGAATGATTGTTCACCACGGTGGCCTTGCCTACCGGCAAGGGGAAACTGTATTCACTGTCGCGCAGGCTCTCAAAGTCTACGCTGAACGTGTTGGAGCGGTCGAAAAGCCCCTTCGTGTCGATGCTAATCTGCTGTTGCTGAAGGGCTGAGAAAAAATTGTTTTGGGCCGATGCCTGGGCAAATGCCATGAGGCAAGCGGCCGCCATCATCATGTTTCTGATATTCATTTCAATAATATTCCTGTGAGTATTCTGCCCGAATGGATGGAAAGCCGCCGGGCAGAGAAAAACGTTTCATGCTGGTCGTAGGTGCAGATGCCCGAAAGCAGGATGTTCTGTGTGGGCACGCCCGTCGCCTGCAGCTGCAGCGCATTGCACAGCGGCAAGTCGATGTGCCACTTCTCCCCTGCCCCGCTGCCGTTCATGGGCGGGAAGCGGCGCGCGAGCTGCTGCATGGGAAATCCCTGTCGGGCGAAAGCGTCGTAGACCTCGTCGCCCACCTCGAAGTTGCGCAGCGAGATGCCAGGCCCCACGACGGCGCGCAGCTGTGCGGCGTCGGTGTGGTAGCGGCTCTGCATGACGCCCACGGCATGCTCCACGATGCGCGCCACGGTGCCTCGCCATCCGGCATGGATGGCAGCTACGGCCTGATGCTGAGGGTCGTAGAGGAGCACCGGCATGCAGTCGGCCGTAGAGACGCAGATGCAGACGCCCCGAAGCGAGGTGACCAGCGCATCGACGCCCTCGAGCCGGCTGGCACGGTGGGCGTCGGAGAGCGCCATGAAGTCCTCGTCGGCTACGGCGACACACGTGCCATGCACCTGGTGCGGAATGAGCAGTTGCCCCAGGCCGACGCCCAGCTTGCGGCAGAGCGCCTCCCGGTTGGCGGCCACGGCTTGCGGCTGGTCGCCGCAGAAGGCGTTGGCATTGAAACGGGCGTAACGGCCCTCGCTACACCCGCCGTGGCGGGTGGTGCTGAAGGCCGTTACGCCCGTTCCTAAATCATAGAAGTGCAATTGGGGTTCGTTCATGTCGTGTGGAGGGAGAGGCGGGGTCGGCGTCAGGCTTCGTCCTCGTATTCAAAGTCTTCCAGTTCGTCAATGTCCTCCACATCGACATATTCAATATCGTCTTCGCCCTCGGCGGCCATTTCCTCAGCCAGTCGTCCCATGTCCTTGTCGCGGTGCACGAGCGAGTCCTCGGCCATGATGCCCTGCAGCTTGTTGCTCTCGGCATTGAGCTCGGCCCAGAGCACATCCTTCAGTTCGCTGAGCCCGAAGCCTGTGACGGCCGAGATGAACACCACGGGCAGGTCGTCGGGCAGCGTGTCGCGCAGCATGTCCATCAGCTCGTCGTCGAGCAGGTCGCACTTGGTGACGGCCAGCACGCGGTGCTTGCTGAGCAGTTCGGGGTTGAACTGCCGCAGCTCGTTGAGCAGAATTTCATATTCGCGCTTGATGTCGTCGGTGTCGCCCGGCACCATGAAGAGCAGGAGCGAATTGCGCTCTATGTGGCGCAGGAATCGCAGTCCGAGCCCCTTGCCCTCGCTGGCGCCTTCGATGATGCCCGGAATGTCGGCCATGACAAACGACTTGTTGTCTCTATAGGCCACGATGCCGAGCGACGGTTCCATGGTGGTGAAGGGATAGTTGGCAATCTTGGGCCGCGCGTTCGACATGGCCGCCACGAGGGTTGACTTGCCTGCATTGGGGAATCCCACCAGCCCGACGTCGGCCAGCAGTTTGAGCTCCAGAATGATGGTCATCTCCTGCATGGGCTCTCCGGGCTGGGCGTAGCGCGGAGCCTGGTTGGTGGCCGAGCGGAACTGGAAGTTGCCCAGTCCGCCCCGTCCCCCCTTGAGGAGCACAATCTCCTGTCCGTCGTAGGCTATGTCGCAGACGTATTTGCCCGTCTCGGCATTGTAGACCACCGTTCCGCATGGCACGTCGATAATCTGGTCCTTGCCGTCGGTGCCGTGGCATTTATCCTTGCCGCCGTTGCCGCCATGCTCGGCAAAGATGTGGCGCTGATACTTCAGGTGGAGCAGTGTCCAGTAGTTGTGGTTGCCCCGCAGGATGATGCTTCCGCCCTTGCCGCCGTCGCCGCCGTCGGGTCCGCCGTTGTAGTTGTATTTCACATGCTTCAGGTGCATGCTTCCACGGCCGCCCTTGCCCGAGCGGCACAGAATCTTCACGTAGTCTACGAAATTGCTTTCTGCCATTGAAAATATAGGATTACTAGGAGAAACTAGGAAAACCTAGGAGGACCTAGGAGAACCTAGGAGAACCTAGGACAACCTAGGATGATTAGGATAACTCGAAAAAAACACTACTCCAGCCCATCAATCACCTGACAGATGTCGGCAAAGATGCGGTCGAGCTCTCCCAGACCATTGATGTGATAGTGAATGCCTTCGCGCTCATACCATTCGATGAGGGGCTGCGTCTGGCTGTGATATACGTCGAGGCGCTTCTTGATGGTCTCGGCATTGTCGTCCGAGCGGCCGCTCTCCAGCCCTCGCTTGATGAGCCGTCTCATGAGCTCGTCCTCGGGCACGTCGAGTTCCACCATGGCGGCAATGCAGTGGCCGCGCTCGCTGAGCATCTGCTTCAGCGCCTCGGCCTGCGGGATGGTGCGCGGGAATCCGTCGAAGATTACGCCCGCATGGTCCTTGCCAAAGCCGTCGTAGACGCTGGCCAGGATGCTCACCATCAGATCGTCGGGGATGAGCTGTCCCTGGTCGATGTACTGCTGGGCGGTCTTGCCCAGCTGCGTGCCCTTCTTGATTTCGCTGCGCAGCACGTCGCCAGTAGAGATGTGGCCGAAGCCATACTTCTCAATCATCTTGTCGCTCTGGGTGCCTTTGCCCGACCCGGGAGCGCCGAAAATCACAATATTCTTCATAATCTATCAGAGTTTTTAGTGTTGAAATGATTCCTGTCTGTTGAGCGCACTCACCCCCTACTCCACCACCGAATAGATGTCGCGCAGGTTGCGCCCCTGCTGATTATAGTCGAGCCCATAGCCCACGATGAAGTCATTGGGTATCTCGATGGCAGCATACTCCACGTCCAAGTCCACCTTCAGCTTGTCGGGCTTCAGCAGCAGCGTGCACACGTGTATCGACTCCGGCTGGCGCGTGCCCAGCGTCTCGAGCATGCGACTGATGGTCTGACCCGTGTCCACGATGTCTTCCACGATGACCACCGTGCGCCCCGTCAGGTCTTCATTGATGCCTATCACCTCCTTGATTTTCCCCGTCGACACCGTGCCCTCATACGAGGCGAGCTTCACGAACGAAATCTCGCAGGGAATGGTGATGTGCCGCATCAGGTCGGCAGCAAAGATGAACGAGCCGTTGAGCACTGCCAGAAAGAGAGGATTCTTCCCGGCCATGTCGGCATTGATGCGCTCGGCAACGGCCTTCACGCGCTCCTGAATGACTGACTCCGGAATGGAAATGCGGAACTTCTTGTCTTGGATCTGAATGGTATTCATAGTCGCTATTTATTTAATTATGGTGCAAAGTTACGGAAAAACGAGAGAAGAGCCAAAAAATCTTCGAGCTTTTCCGAGTCTCAGAGCCCCAGGAGCAGCCAAACTCATGGAAAACAGCGCGCAGAACAAAGGAAGCTGTGCCGCCATCGGCATCACCGGCGCACAGAGGCCCGCCATGGAGGGAGAGAAGAAGATTCCGCCATTTAAGATTATTTTACACTTCAACACATACTCTCTTAGGGAAAATTTGTATCTTTGCAAGCGAATGGAGTTTTCCAAAACGGAAAACTTTTTTGAAAACTGAAACCGAAAAGTTTTCCAAAACGGAAAACTTTTACCATGAAAAGGAAAGAGAAAAGAGAAAACATAAAAACGGAAATGGAGATAAAAAACTTTACTATCACGAAGCGCGACGGCTCGAAAGACCGTTTCTCGCTCGACAAGATCATGAACGCCATCATCAAGGCGTTCGAGAGTGTGGATCAACCAGCCGACCTTGGCACTATCTCGAAGATACTCAGCCACTTAGACATACACGACGACATCAAGGTGGAAGACATTCAGAACCAGGTGGAAGAGGCCCTCATGCGCGAGGGATTCTATCGCGTGGCCAAGTCGTTCATGCTCTATCGGCAGCAGCACACCGAGGACCGCGAGACGCTGCAGAAGCTGCAATTCCTGGCCGACTACTGCGAATCGGTGAATGCCGCCACTGGTTCAAAATATGACGCCAACGCCAACGTGGAGCACAAAAACATTGCCACGCTCATCGGCGAGCTGCCCAAGTCGAACTTCATCCGTCTGAACCGCCGACTGCTCACCGACCGCATCAAGAAGATGTATGGCAAGCAGCTGGCCGACGAATACATCGACAAGCTGACCCACCACTTCATCTATAAGAACGACGAGACCAGTCTGGCCAACTACTGCGCCAGCATCACCATGTATCCGTGGCTCATCGGCGGCACCACCAGCATCGGCGGCAACTCCACCGCCCCCACCAACCTGAAGTCGTTCTGCGGCGGATTTGTCAACATGGTGTTCATGGTGAGCTCCATGCTCAGCGGAGCCTGCGCCACGCCGGAGTTTCTGATGTACATGAACTACTTCGTGGGCAAGGAGTATGGCGAGGACTACTGGAAGCGCGCCGACGAGGTGGTGGACCTCTCGCTGAAGCACCGCACCATCGACAAGGTGATCACCGACTGCTTCGAGCAGATAGTCTACACGCTCAACCAGCCCACCGGAGCCCGCAACTATCAGGCCGTGTTCTGGAACGTGGCCTACTATGACCGCTACTACTTCGAGAGCATCTTCGGCGATTTCTACTTTCCCGACGGCTCACGGCCCGACTGGAACGGCCTGTCGTGGCTGCAGAAGCGATTCATGAAGTGGTTCAACAAGGAGCGCACCAAGACGCTGCTCACCTTCCCCGTGGAGACCATGGCGCTGCTCACCGACAAGAACGGCGAGTGCAAGGACCCGGAGTGGGGCGAGTTTACGGCCGAGATGTACTCCGAGGGACACTCCTTCTTCACCTATATGAGCGACAACGCCGACTCGCTCTCGAGCTGCTGCCGGCTGCGCAACGAGATCACCGACAACGGCTTCAGCTACACGCTCGGCGCCGGTGGCGTCTCCACGGGCTCGAAGTCGGTGCTCACCATCAATCTGAACCGATGCATACAGTATGCCGTGAACCACCAGATGGACTATCTGGAATACCTCGGAGAAATCATCGACCTCTGCCACAAGGTGCAGCTGGCCTACAACGAGAACCTGAAGGAGCTGCAAAAGCACGGCATGCTGCCACTCTTCGACGCCGGCTACATCAACATCGGCCGACAGTATCTCACCATCGGCATCAACGGACTGGTGGAGGCTGCCGAGTTCATGGGACTGAAAATCACGCCCAACGACGACTATCTGCATTTCGTGCAGGGCATACTGGGCCTCATCGAGAAATACAACAAGCAATATCGCACCAAGGACGTGATGTTCAACTGCGAGATGATTCCCGCCGAGAACGTGGGCGTGAAGCACGCCAAGTGGGACCGCGAGGACGGCTACTTCGTGCCGCGCGACTGCTACAACTCCTACTTCTACGTGGTGGAGGACGAGTCGCTCTCGGTCATCGACAAGTTCAAGCTCCACGGCGCGCCCTACATAGAGCACCTCACCGGCGGCTCGGCACTGCACATGAATCTGGAGGAGCATCTCTCGAAACAGCAGTATCTGCACCTGCTGAAGGTGGCAGCACAAGAGGGTTGCAACTACTTCACCTTCAACATTCCCAACACGGTGTGCAACGAGTGCGGACACATCGACAAACGCTATCTGCACGAATGTCCCCACTGCCACTCCAAGAATGTGGACTACATGACCCGCATCATAGGCTATCTGAAGCGCGTGAGCAACTTCTCGCAGCCGCGCCAGGAAGAGGCCGCACGCCGATACTATGCGCACGTGAAACAATAATCAAACAGAAAAAGAGAGTCATGAGAGCCATGATGATGGCCCGGAGCCCCCGGCGAGCCGCCCCAAGAACGCGGCCGCAGGTGCACGGGCCATCATCATGGCCCTTTCAACAAGGGAGGACCATGCTCAAATACGTCAACACTGGCATCGTATTTCAGGAAATACCCGACGAGGTGACACTGGCCATCAACATTTCCAACTGCCCGTGCCGCTGCCCGGGATGCCACAGCCATTATCTCTGGGAGGACATCGGCTTGCCGCTCGATGCCGATGCCATCGATGCCTTCATTGAAAAATACGGCACCGACATCACCTGCATAGCCTTCATGGGCGGAGATGCCGACCCCAAAGGCGTGAATCAGCTCGCGCAATACATGCACGAGGAGCACCCGCAGTTCCGAGTGGCCTGGTATAGCGGGCGGCTCAGGCTGGCTCCGCAGGTGTGCAAGACCGACTTCGACTACATCAAGATAGGCCCCTACATACGCCATCTGGGCCCGCTGAGCAAGCCCACCACCAACCAGCGCCTCTACCGCAAGACCGAGAAGGGCGACTTCGAAGACATCACCTTCAGGTTCTGGAAGAAAGGCTGACCACAAGGGCGGGAACGAAGAAAACTAACAAGAAATGTCAAAAAAACAGGCTTCGAGAACGCATGATTGGCATTTATTTTGTATTTTTGCGCCTGTATGAAGATTTTCAATAGCGCTCAGATTCGTGAGCTGGACAAATATACCATAGAGCACGAGCCCATTTCATCGGTCGACCTGATGGAAAGGGCGGCACGCGCTCTCACCCATGCCATCAGTGGAAAATGGAACAACGGCACGCCCGTGGTGGTGTTTGCCGGCCCCGGCAATAATGGCGGCGACGCCCTGGCGGTGGCCCGCATGCTGGCCGACAAGGACTATCGGGTGACGGTCTATCTCTTCAACACCAACGGGCACCTCTCCGAGGAATGTGCCGTCAACAAGCAGCGCATCATCGACAGCCGCAAAATCAAGCAGTTCTACGAGGTGGTGCAGCAATTCGACCCGCCCAAACTGGAAGCCAACATGCTCGTCATCGACGGGCTCTTCGGCACAGGGCTCAACAAGCCGCTCGCCGGAGGATTCGCCTCACTGGTGAAATACATCAACCAGTCGCCCGCCAAGGTGGCAAGCATCGACATCCCCTCGGGACTCATGACCGAAGACAACACCATGAACGTGCTGGCAAACATCATCCGGGCCGACCTCACACTGACGCTCGGCCAGAAGAAACTCGCCTTCATGTTTGCCGAGAACCAGCAGTTCGTGGGCGAACTGCGCGTGCTCGACATACGCCTCAGCCCGGAATACATTGCAACGACGCCCGCACAATATGCCATCATAGAGGAAAACGAAATACGCGCCAGGCTGCGCCCGCGCCATCCCTTCGCCCACAAGGGCACCATGGGCAAGGCGCTCATCGTGGCCGGCAGCTACGGCATGACGGGAGCCGCCGTGCTCTCCACAAGAGCCTGTCTGCGCAGCGGCACCGGCAAAGTGACGGTGCACGTGCCCAAACGCTCGGTAGACATTATGCAGACGACGGTGCCGGAAGCCGTGCTGCACATCGACCACGAAGAGACGGCCTTCTCGGAGCCCGTAGACACCGAGGACTTCGATGCCGTGGCCATAGGACCAGGACTAGGCCAGACGGAGAACACGGCCATCGCCATGATTGCCCAAGTGAGGCGCACGCAATGCCCGCTCGTCATGGATGCCGACGCGCTGAACATGCTGGCCAAGCACCGGGCATGGATGCAGCAGCTGCCCAAAGCGCTCGTCATGACGCCCCACCCCCTGGAGTTCGACCGGCTGAACGGCTCACCCTGCAACGACAGCTACGAACGATTGTCGAAGGCGCGCGACATGGCCGAGCACCTGCAGGCCTACATCATCCTGAAAGGCCACCATTCCGCCCTCTGCCTGCCCGACGGACAAGTGTACTTCAACTCCTCGGGAAATGCCGGCATGGCAACAGCAGGCAGCGGCGACGTGCTCACGGGCATCATCACCGGACTGCTGGCTCGTGGCTACTCTCAGGCTGACGCCTGTCTCATGGGCATGTATCTGCACGGACTTGCCGGCGACCTGGCAGCCCGCGAACTGGGCGAGGAAAGCCTCATCGCCAGCGACATCATACGCTATCTGCCACAGGCATTCAGCCGCATTCAAGACTAAACTACTCATTTTTTACCCCCCGAATGATATGAAGAAATCTATAGCAACCATTCTGCTGAGCGCCCTCTCTCTGATGGCCATGGCACAGGAAGAGGCGTCTTACTATCTGCCACGCACGGCACTGCGCTTCACCATCAGCGTAGAAAAGACCAGCTACACGCCGGGAGAGTTCTGCCAGTTTGCTGAGCGTTTCCTGAAAAAACGCGCCGAGAGCCTGCCGTCGGAACAATTCAAGATCATCGGCGTGCAGGTGGAGGGAGTGGGCGTGCCCGACACCACGAAGCAATTTCTGGCCAAGACCGACCCGAAGCGCAACATCAACATGGTGAACCGCGATGCCAACGGCGTGCTGCTGTCCATCAACACGAAGCTCACTGCCAGCCAGCAGCCCACGACAGCCCCACGCCGCCCTGCTCAGCAACCCACGCTGAATCCCCACGACTACATGGGGCAGGAGATTCTCTCTGCCGGCAGTCAGGCCAAGATGGCTGAGCTGACGGCACAGGAAATCTACAACATTCGCGACAGCAAGATTCAACTCTCGCGAGGACAAGCCGACTTCATGCCCAATGACGGCGAGCAGATGAAAATCATGCTACGCCAACTCGACACCCAGGAAGCCGCTCTGCTGCAGACGTTTGAAGGCATCACCCTCAGAGACACGCTCCAGCTCCACGTGGACTACATGCCACAGAAGGAAGTGAGCCGCGAGCCGCTGTTCCGCTTCTCCAGACACTTCGGCCTGGTAGATGCCGACGACCTGAGCGGCACACCTTATTATATATATATAGAGGACCTCCACCACATGCCCACCATCATGGTGGCCGCAGAGCAGGGAAAGAAGGACAAGAAGAGCGAAGGCATCTACGTCAATCTGCCCGGCAAGATCAAGGTCACAGTGGCCAGCGACGAGGGTCGCCTGCTCTCTGAGGACATCTACGCCGCCCAATTTGGAAAGATGGAGATGATCGACCCCAATCTGTTCAGCAAGAAGCTCACCACCAGCATCATCCTCAATCCGGCAACGGGAAATCTGGAAAGCATCAAGACCGTAGCCGAGGAATAGTCTGCCGCAACAAGCTGACTGACGAAAAGCCAAAGAGGAAAGGGTAATGATGAAACGCCAATCATCACTACCCTTTTCTCTTTGGCTTTTTGCTACTAAAAAAGCGGGAACCTCTCATGCGTAGGTCCCGCCTCTTTCCAATTCAATTTATATGACTTAACGTAAAAAAGCTAAACGGTAGCCCGCTGCTCATTAGTCGAGCTGAGCAAGCTTGTTGTCGGAGCCGAGCACCTCAATAATCTTGTGCTTGTACATCTTCTCCATTTCGTCGCGAGCGGGACCGCAGAACTTACGCGGGTCGAACTCACCGGGTTTGTCGTGCAGCACGCGGCGCACGGCAGCTGTGAAGGCCAGACGAGAGTCAGAGTCGATGTTGATCTTGCACACAGCGCTCTTCGAAGCCTTGCGGAGCTGCTCTTCGGGAATGCCGATGGCATCGGGCAGCTTGCCGCCGAGCGAGTTGATCTCGTC
>CAMOPD010000066.1 GCA_946622085.1 uncultured Prevotellaceae bacterium
GCATCTACAACTAAAGCAAGGCGAGTCACAAACGCCCAAAGCAGTATCGGAATAATAACATCGATAGTAAGACACTATCAATGAGATTCTCGATACTACAACGACGAAAAATGTTTGCGACACTGTCGCAAACATTAACGTGGAGCCATTTCTTGGAACTCGTCTCCATTGAGGATAATAATAATCGGTTGTTTCATTCGTCGCTCACTCCCAATGAGTGAAAAAGAGTGAAAAAGCGGCTCATTATGAGAATTATTCCTATCTTTGCACCAAACAATAATATGAAAAGGACAAGACAATGAAAAAGAGACTCTTTTTTTCCTCCCTTCTGACGTGCCTGGTGCTCATGGCATGTGCTCAGGGACCCAACAATTCTCGCGACTACTATGCCGCTGCCGACGGGCTGAGCGGGGCCGAGCTGAAGACGGCGCTCTGCAGAATCATCAACGGCAGCCTGGGAGTGAAGGGCTACAGCAGCCTGAACGAGCAATACAAGAAAACCGACAAGAGGGCCGACGGCACCCTGCGCGACTGGTACGACCCCACCACCCGATACACCTGGAGCAGCGGCGGATGGAACAAGGAGCATCTGGTGCCCCAGAGTTGGTTCAAGGAGGCTTCGCCCATGAAGAGCGACATCGTGCATGTGGTGCCAACGAGCTCCGACCTGAATTCTGAGCGTGGCAGCTATCCGTTGGCAGAAGTGGGCACGAAGGACAATGATTGCTACGCCACCTACTGCATCTGGGGTAAGTGTAAGACACCAGGCTACACGGGCAAGGTGTTTGAACCCAACGACGAAATTAAGGGCGACATTGCCCGCATCTACTTCTACATGGCCACGTGCTATGAGGACAAGATAACCGGCTGGACCAACGGCTCGGGCAGCACCGTCATCGGGGGAACAAAATACAAGCCCTATAAGCAGTGGTATATGGACATGCTGATGCGCTGGGCCAAGCTCGATCCGGTGGACGAGGTGGAGACGGCCCGCAACAACGGCGTGAAGGAGGTGCAGAACAACCGCAACCCCTTTGTTGACTATCCCGGACTCGAAGACTACATCTGGGGCGACAAGACCAACCTGGCCTTCAGCTACGACAACTACGATGCCGACCCGACAGGCGTGGTGGCTAAGCCGACATGCACCGCGGAAACCAGTCAGGACGGCACCTCCATCACCGTGACGCTCCACACGTCGGTGGCAGGAGCCGACATCTTCTATACGACCGACGGCTCGACGCCCACCACCATGAGCACGCTCTACACCGGACCCTTCACGCTGACCGAGACCACCACGGTGAAGTTCATTGTGGTGACGGCCGATGGCAAGAGCGCCGTGGCCGAACAGACGTTCACCATCTCGCAGGGCGGATCCATTGAGACGGGCGAGGGCATCTACGTGGAGGTGACGTCGACAAGCCAGCTGGTGAGCGGCGCTCGCTATCTGCTCGTCAACGAGGACAACAGCAAGGCTCTTGCCAGCGTTGCCGACAGCCGCGGGACTGCGGGCAGCGTGAGCATCAGCGGCGGCCAGATAGACCTGTCGAAGGGGGCTTCTTCGGCTGCGCCCTTCGTCATGCAGAAGAATGCAGCAGGCTACTGGACCATGAATCTGGGCTCGGCCTACATTTCGCACGAGGCAAAGAAAAACAGCATCGACACCAACTCGTCGGCCACCGACGAGCATGCTCAGTGGAGAGTCAGCGTGGGCGGCGGAGAAGCCTCCATCGTGAACAGGTCTACGGGCTATTACCTGCAATTCAACAAGTCGGCCGACATGTTCCGTTGCTACAGCAGCGACCAGCAGCCGGTGCAGCTCTATATGAACACCTCTGCCACGGCCATCAAGTCGCAGCAGCTGAAGACCCTGTCAAGCGGCAGCGTTTACACGCTCGACGGGCGCAAGGTGAGCCGGCGGTCGAACCATCGCCGAGGCATCTACGTGAAGAACGGCCGCAAGTTTCTGGTGAAATGACATAATGGTAAACAACGATGAAATGGGCGGATTTTGAGTCTTCCGCCCATTTTTCAAATTAGTATACAATGAAGAAGACGCTTTTTATGGCCATTGGCCTGATGTGCTGGGCAGGCATGCCCGCAGTGGCCCAGAAGTTGAGCAAGACAGCCCAGTCGATGGAGCGGCAGGGCATGGTGAACATCCATAGCTTAGACCCCTCCATCAAGGTGAGTCTGATGTACGGCCGCGCCGACAACTTCTGCGGCAAAGTGCTCTATAAGGACTTGCGCGAGGGCTATCTGCACCCCTTGGCAGCCAAGGCGCTGGCCAAGGCCCAGCAGCGGCTGAAGGAAAAACGGCCCGACCTGAGCCTGAAGGTCTACGACGCAGCGCGCCCCATGAGCATACAGCAAATCATGTGGGACGAAGTGAAGAACACGTCGAAGGACTTCTACGTGAGCAATCCCAAGAATGGCGGCGGACTGCACAACTATGGCTTGGCCGTCGACATCACGCTCTGCAGGGCAGAGACGGGCGACACGCTCGACATGGGCACTAAGGTAGACCACATGAGCCGCCTGAGCCACATTGACCAAGAGCCGCTCCTGGTGCAGCAGGGCCGCATCAGCCGCGAGGCGCAGAAAAACCGTCAGCTGCTGCGCGAAGTGATGGAGTATGCTGGCTTCAAGCCACTGCGCACGGAGTGGTGGCATTTCAATCTGCGCTCGCGTGCCGAGGCCAAGAAGAACTTCAAGGTCATCAAATAGGTTTCTTCGCTGCAACACAATCATCGCTCCCGATGTACATTTCAGACGATACACGGCTCTTCATCCGGCAGCATCGCAACGACGACGTCCGTCGGCTGGCCCTGCAGGGCAGCAAGTCGCCCGGCGTTGACATGCCTGTTGCCCTTCAGCAGATTCGCGGGTGGCAGATAGCGCGCTCAAAGATTCCCTCTTGGGCAGCTCTCGACGACCTCGTTTACCCACCTCATCTGAATATGGAGCAGTGTTCGAGTGAGCCGGCAGCGCGCTATAAGGCGGAAGTCATCGCCAGGTTGATGCGTGGCATGGAGGCTTCGCATGCTTTGAGCGTTGTCGATCTGACGGGTGGTTTCGGTGTTGATTTTGCCTTCATTTGCCAGGGCTTACGGCATGAAACAAACGAAACATGCGAAACAAAGGAAACATACGTAGAGCAAGACCCTCAATTATGTGCCATTTCATCGCATAATTTCCCCTTGCTTGGACTCTCTCCTCAGGTGGTTTGCGGCGATGCCGCCACCTATCTTCGCCAACTGGCTGCTGCCGATGTGATCTATTTGGATCCTGCCCGTCGCGATGCCCATGGTGCAAAGACCTTTGCCATGGCCGACTGCACGCCTGATGTCTGTCAGTTGCGCGACGAACTGTTGGCCAAAAGCCGATTCACCGTGGTGAAGTTGTCGCCCATGCTTGATTGGCACGAAGCGGTGAGAGCATTGCGCGAGGTGAGCGAGGTGCACATTGTTGCCATCGGAGGCGAATGCAAGGAGTTGCTCTTGGTGTTGCATCGCCACAGCATGAATCCCATGGTGACCTGCGTAAACGATGGTGAATCGTTCTCCTTCAAGAGCGATGAAACGGCCGATTTTGAGGCCTTCGCTTCAGAAATAGATTTACTCAACAAAAGTAAACAATATCTCTACGAGCCCAATGCAGCCATTATGAAAGCCGGTTGTTTTGGTGTCTTGGCCAGCCGCTTGGGTGTTCAGGCGTTGAGCCGCAACAGCCATTTGTTTGTTGCCAGCCATTTTATAGAGCGTTTCCCAGGACGAAAATTCCTCATTTCCTCCGTTTCATCGATGAATAAGCAGGAGCTCCGGCGGTCGCTGGGCGGCATTGATTGCGGCAATGTGGCCGTTCGCAACTTCCCGCTGAAGGCCGAAGAGCTTCGTCGTCGGCTGAAGCTGAAGGATGGTGGCAATGTTTATATCTTCGGAACCACTCTTTCCGAAGGTCAGCACAGGCTGCTTTTATGCCGTCAAATCCATGGCTGAATGCCTTTCTGCCAGCTAAAAGATTAAAAAAAGTGATTTTTCCATATATTATGCACCGGAATCGGAAAATATGCTTACCTTTGTCGGCGATTTTCGAAAATTACACATTATTATTTTAGCGTAAAAAGTTTAGAAATGGATAAACTGAGTTATGCCCTGGGACTGGGTATCGGTCAGCAGTTGGCTCAAATGGGAGTGGGCGGAACCATCAGCGTAGACGACTTCGCCGCCGCCATAAAGGATGTTATTTCAGGAAACAGCTTGCAGGTGAGCCATCGCGAAGCACAGCAGATTGTGCAGGACTTCTTTCAGCGTCAGGAGCAGAAGATGCAGGCAGAGCGTGCCGAGAAAGGCAAGGCAGCCAAGGCAGAAGGCGAGAAATATCTGGCCGAGAATGCCACGAAGGAAGGCGTGAAGGTCACCGCCAGCGGTCTGCAATACAAGGTGCTGAAAGAGGGAACGGGCCGCAATCCCATGGCCACCGACACCGTGGTGTGCCACTATGAGGGCTTCCTCATCGATGGCACCGTGTTCGATTCGTCGGTGCAGCGCGGCGAGCCCGCCACGTTTGGCTTGCAGCAGGTGATTGCTGGTTGGACAGAGGGCCTGCAGCTGATGCAGGAAGGCGCCAAGTATCGCTTCTTCATTCCCTATATGCTCGGCTATGGCGAAGGCGGTGCGGGCGCGTCGATTCCCCCGTTTGCCACGCTCATCTTCGACGTTGAGCTATTGAAAGTAAAATGATATCAACACTTAAATAACAAACAAAAGAAATGAGAAAATTGATTTTTGCAGCCTCTACGGCTGTAGTCGCTGCCACGTTCATGGCATGCGGCAATGGTACTCCCAGTGCAAACTTGAAGACCGATCTTGACTCGGCAAGCTATGCTTTTGGTATGGCTCAGTCGCAGGGTCTGAAGGACTATCTTGTGAATGGAGTAGGCATCGACACGGCCTACATGGATGACTTCTTCAAGGGTCTGAACGAGGCCGTTAAGGCTTCGAGCAACCAGGACAAGAAGAAAGAAGCCTATCTGATGGGTCTGCAGATTGGTCAGGCCGTTGGTACCCGCATGATCAAGGGCTTGAACCAGCAGATGTTTGGTGAGGATTCTACCAAGACCATCAGCGTGGACAACTTCATGGCAGGTTTCGTGGCTGCCACTGCAGGCAACAAGGGCCTGATGACTATTGAGCAGGCTTCAGAGCTGTCTCAGACTCTGATGAAGAAGATTCACGACCAGAACATGGAGAAGGAGTTTGGCGAATACAAGAAGAACTGCGAGAAATACATTGCCGACTATGCCAAGAAAGAAGGCGTGAAGTCGCTTCCTGGCGGCATCTACTACAAGGTGCTCAAAGAGGGCAAGGGCGCACTGCCCACCGACAGCTCGGTAGTGAAGGTGAATTATGAAGGAAAGACCATCGACGGCAAGGTGTTTGACAGCTCTTACGAGCGCAAGCAGCCCGCTTCGTTCCCTGCCAACCGCGTGATTCCCGGCTGGACCACAGCCCTGACCCACATGCCCGTTGGTTCTACATGGGAAGTGGTGATTCCGCAGGACAAGGCCTATGGCGCTCAGCAGCAGGGCGACAAGATCAAGCCTTTCTCGGCTCTGGTCTTCAAGATTGAACTGCTCGGTATCGAGAAATAATTAGTATCATTGGTTGCAGGAATTCGGAAGCCGAAGCTCTGGACGGGGATATTTGCCCCCAAGGTGTTTCGTCGTTAGCCCGGATTCCTGCAATCTTTTTTCAATGGTTTAATCGCTAACTAACAGATTTCCGGAAAACAAGCAAATGAAGAAGTTGACAAATGCAGTAGCCGCCGTTGTCGCTGCTGCCGCTGTCGCAGGATGTGGCAACGGCACTCCCAAGGCCAATATGACCAGCGACGTCGACACGCTGAGCTATGCCATGGGCATGACCCAGTCGCAGGGGCTGAAACAATATCTGGTGGAGCGCATGGAAGTAGATACCGCCTATATGGACGAGTTTATCAAGGGGCTCAATGAAGGAGCCAATGCGGGCGACGACAAGAAGCAGACGGCTCATGCAGCGGGCTACCAGATAGGCCAGCAGATAAGCAACCTGATGGTGAAGAGCATCAATCGCGAGGTGTTTGGGGAAGATTCCACGAAGACTATCTCGCTGAAGAACTTCCTGGCTGGATTCATCAGCGGCGCAACAGGTAAGCAGGGACTGATGACTGCCGACCAGGCCCAGGTGACGGCTCAGAACATGATGCAAGCCATCAAGAAGAAAGAAATGGAAAAGCAGTTTGGCGAAAACAAGCGGGCTGGCGAGAAGTTCCTGGCCGATTATGCCAAGCAGGAAGGCGTGAAGCAGCTCCCTGGCGGCGTGCTCTATAAGGTCATCAAGGAAGGCACTGGCGACATTCCCAAGGACACCTCCGTCGTGAGGGTGGACTATGAGGGCCGCACCATCGACGGGACGGTGTTTGACACCACGAAGCGTAAAGACGGCGAACCGCTCACGCTGCGCGCCAATCAGGTGATTCCCGGCTGGACCGAAGCCCTCACCCGCATGCCTGTGGGCTCGGTGTGGGAGGTGGCCATCCCGCAAGACAAGGCCTACGGTTCTCGTCAGGAGGGCAGCATCAAGCCGCTTTCCGCCCTGATTTTCAAGATTGAATTGCTTGGTATAGGACAATAAAAACGAATTAGAAATGAAAAGAATAACCCTTATTGCGGCCATCGCCATGGCCACAACCTCATTGTCTGCACAGAACATAGGCAACCAAAATGACTCGCTGAGCTATGCCGCAGGCATGTCGATGACCGATGGGCTCGTGCCCTATTTGCGCCAGAGCATGGATGTAGACACAGCCTATATGGCCGATTTCGTGAAAGGTTTTCAGGAAGCCATGAAGAAAGCCGACGACAAGAAGTTCAAGGCTCAGGCCGCCGGCTATCAAATTGCCATGATGGCCCAGCAGCGCATGCTGCCCGAACTGAAGAACCAGCTCGAGGGAAGCTCCGTGAAACTTGACGACGAACTCTTTGTGAAAGGATTCGTGGCAGCACTTATGAAAGACTATTCCGTGTTCACGTTCTCGAAAGCACAAAATGTCTTCGGGCATACCATGGACCAGATGAAGGCAGAGAAAGAAGAGAAGCTCTATGGCGCCAACCGCAAGGCCGGCGAAGACTTTCTGGCAGCCAATGCCAAACATCCTGGCGTGACGGTGCTGCCCAGCGGACTGCAATACAAAGTGCTGACCAAGGGAACGGGCGAAGTGCCCAAGATAAGCGATGAAGTCATCGTGAAATATGAGGGAAAGCTCATCGACGGCACCGTGTTCGACAGCAGCTACGAGCGCAAGGAGCAAACCAATAAGTTCCGCCCCTCGCAAGTCATCAAGGGGTGGACCGAGGCCTTGACGCTGATGCCCGTGGGAAGCAAGTGGCAGATTTTTGTTCCCCAAGAGCTGGCCTATGGCAGCCGTGAGGCCGGTAAGATAAAGCCTTTCAGTGCCCTCATCTTCACAGTGGAACTTGTAGGAATCGAAAAAGCTAAATAAACAGGTGATAATCGGTGCAAAATGCACCGATTATTGCATTTTTCCTTACTTTTTGTTGCGTATTTCAATTTATTTGTCTATTTTTGCTTTCAACAAAAACCAAAAGAAAGAAAATGGACAAAATAGACAATCTTGACAAAAAGATTTTGGGCATCCTTTCAAAGAACGCCCGAATTCCCTTCAAGGATGTGGCTGCTGAGTGTGGTGTTTCGCGCGCTGCCATCCATCAGCGTGTGCAGCATCTCATGGAAGACGGGGTCATCACCGGCAGCGGTTTCGATGTCAATCCGAAGAGTCTTGGCTATACTACTTGCACCTACGTTGGCATTACTTTGGAAAGGGGAAGCATGTATAAGTCGGTCGTTGAACGGCTGGTTCACATCCCGGAAATCGTGGAATGCCACTTCACCACAGGCCCCTATACCATGCTCGTGAAACTTTATGCCCGCGACAACGAGCAGCTGATGGATTTGCTGAACAACCAGTTGCAGAGCATTCCCGGAGTGGTGGCCACAGAAACACTCATTTCGTTGGAGCAAAGCATCAAACGCGAAATATCCGTTAATGCCGATTGAGGCACGAAAGTAACGATATACTAAAAGAAAAACATGCAAATCTTCAATCTTCAGTCGCATCTTGACAACATCTATGCGACTTTTCCTGAAGCAGACCATAAACCCATCATCGGCATCACCGCAAACTTTGTTGACGGTGATGCCGCTTTGCGCGACAGATATTACAAGCAGATTGTGAGTGCCGGCGGAGTGCCCGTCATCATTCCGCCCATTGCCGACCAGACCGTCATCATCAACACACTCGACGGCATCGACGGACTGCTGCTCAGCGGTGGCGGCGACCTCAACCCGCTATGGACGGGCGAAGAGCCCGTGTCGGCGCTTGGAGGCATCAATGCCACGCGCGACTTGCCCGAACTGCTCATCACCCGCCTGGCCTACAACCGCCAGATTCCCATCCTGGGCATCTGCCGCGGCATGCAGACATTGGCCGTGGCGCTCGACGGCAAGGTGAGGCAGGACATCGGCAGCCAAGGCCCATCGGGCGGCGTGGTGCGCATCAAGCACTCGCAGGATGCCGACCGTGGCGAGCCCACCCATTCGGTGATCGTGCAGAAGGGCTCATGGCTCTACACCTTATATAATAATGAGGAGCGGCTGCTCGTCAACTCTTTCCATCATCAGGCCGTGGCCGACACGGGCAAACGCTTCAGCGTCACCGCCAAGTCGCCCGACGGCATCATCGAGGCCATGGAAAGCAGCGAGATGAAGCCCATGATGGCCGTGCAGTGGCATCCCGAATGGATGGGCGACGACGGGCTGCCGCTCTTCCGCTGGCTCGTGCAGCAGGCCAACAACTACAGCGTGGCCAAGCAGTTGCACCAGCGCATTCTGACGCTCGACACCCATTGCGACACGCCGATGTTCTTCCCCCAGGGCATACACTTCGAGCAGCGCGACCCGCGCATCCTCGTCGATTTGCACAAGATGACCGAGGGCCGTCAGGATGCCGTCACCATGGTGGCCTATCTGCCGCAGCCCAAGCTCGGCGAGAAGTTCTCATCGAAAGTAGACCTCTCGTGGGTGGGCAGTCAGCCGCAAAGCGTCACGCCTATGCAATATGCCGACCTCATTTTCGACCGCATAGAAGACATCGTGCGCCAGAACAGCAACTACGTGAGCATTGCCCGCACCCCGGCCGACCTCTATCAGGACAAGCGCAACGGCCGCAAGTCCATCATGCTGGGCATTGAAAACGGACTGGCCCTCAACCACGACGTGCAGAATGTGAAGCACTTCGCCCAGCGCGGCGTGGTCTATATCACGCTCTGCCACAACGGCGACAACGACATCTGCGACAGCGCCAAAGGCTGCAACACCCACAATGGCGTGAGCGACTTCGGCGAGAGCGTCATCGAGCAGATGAACCTCAATGGCATCATGGTCGATCTGAGCCATGCCAACGAGAAGAGCTTCTTCGACGCGCTCAACATCAGCGCCACGCCCATCGTGTGCAGCCACAGCAATTGCCGGGCCCTCTGCGACCATCCGCGCAATCTCACCGACGAGCAGCTGCGCCGGCTGGCGCGTCGCGGCGGAGTGGCTCACATCACGCTCTACAACGGATTCCTGCGCCACGACGGCCAGGCCACCATCCTCGATGCCATGGCCCATCTGGAGCACGCCATCGAGGTGATGGGCATCGACCACGTAGGCCTTGGCACCGACTTCGACGGCGACGGCGGCATCGTGGGCCTGCGCGACAGCAGCGAGATGCTCAACTTCACCATGCAGCTCCTGCGGCGCAAGTACAGCGAGCGCGACATCGAGAAAATCTGGGGCGGCAACTGGCTGCGCGTCATGGCCGAAGTGCAGAAGTTCCCCGAGCGGCAGTGATTTCTCGTTATTTTTCGTGGGTGCGTGGGTACGAAGGTACGAGATTAGTACCGAGCGCTTAAAAACATATATCGCCCCACGCACCCCCGAAAAATGTAATGTCTTAACTCCTTAACTCCATAACTCCCAAACTCCTTGACAACTCCTTAACTCCCTGACAATTTCTTGACTTAACCCATGAAAAAGTTTCTCCCCCTTATGCTCATTTCCATTCTTGTCATAGCGGCGGCGGCCTATTTCGTGCCCGCCCTAACCCACAGTTCCCAGCCCGACCCCGAAGCCGAAGAGGCTACGGCCAATATGTTGCCCGCCGGGCCAGCCTTCAATGCCGACAGTGCCTACGCCTTCTGCGAGGCGCAGTGCCAGTTCGGACCGCGCACCATGAACAGCCCCGCCCATGAGCGATGCGCCGAGTGGATAGCCACCAAGTTCAGGGCCTTCGGCATGCAGGTCACCATGCAGCAGACCGACGTGGCCGGCTACGACGGCACCACGCTCCACGCCACCAACATCATAGCCTCCTACCGCCCCGACGCAGCCGAGCGCATACTCGTCTGCGCCCACTGGGACAGCCGTCCGTGGGCCGACAACGACCCCGACTCGGCCAACTGGCGCAAGCCCGTCATGGCTGCCAACGACGGGGCCAGCGGCGTGGCCGTGATGCTCGAGCTGGCTCGCCTGCTCCAATCGTCGGGACAAACTCCCGCACCCCACATTGGCATCGACTTCATCTGCTTCGATGCCGAAGACTGGGGCACACCCCAGTGGGCCGAAGACGTCAACTCGGGCGACTCGTGGGCGCTCGGTGCCCAGCACTGGGCTGTCAACCCCCACCGCGAGGGCTACACCGCCCGCTTCGGCATCCTGCTCGACATGGTGGGCGGCCAGGGAGCCCGCTTCTATCAGGAGGGCTTCTCCAAGATGTATGCCCCCGACGTGGTGAAGCGCGTGTGGCACGCCGCCAAGGTGGTGGGCTACGAGAGCTTCTTCCCCAAGCGCGAGGGCGGCGGCATCACCGACGACCACGTGCCCGTGAACGAGAAGGCCAACATCCCCACCATCGACATCATTCCCTACTATCCCGACTGCCCGCAGAGCTCGTTCGGACCCACGTGGCACACCGTCAGCGACGACATGGAGCACATCGACCGCAACACGCTCCAGGCCGTAGGCCAGACCGTGGTGCAGGTGCTCTACACCGAGCAGTGATTCCTCCTGCATAAAGAGAAACCGCAGATGACGCCGATGAACGCAGAGAGAATGTATTAATCTGCGAGCATCGGCGTCATCTGC
>CAMOPD010000067.1 GCA_946622085.1 uncultured Prevotellaceae bacterium
GGCTGGCCACGCAGATAGGCTCACAACTCGTCAACGTGCTCTACATCCTCGACGAACCCAGCATCGGACTGCACCAGCGCGACAACCAGCAGCTCATTCATTCGCTCCAGCAGCTGCGCGACATGGGCAACACCGTCATCGTGGTGGAGCACGACCGCGACACCATGCTCGCCGCCGACTACGTGGTAGACATCGGGCCGAAGGCAGGCCGACGGGGAGGCGAAGTGGTGTTCCAGGGCACGCCCCAGGCCATGCTCACCAAGCCCACCATCACCGCCAACTATCTCAACGGCAAGATGAAAATCAGCCTGCCACGCGATGAACAGGGGGCCGTATGCCGACGCAAGGGCACCGGCAAATGCCTCACCATACATGGCGCCTGCGGCAACAATCTGAAGCACGTCGACCTGCAGCTGCCTCTGGGCAAGCTCGTCGTCGTCACCGGCGTCAGCGGCAGCGGCAAGTCTACGCTCATCAATGAGACCCTGCAGCCCATACTCAGCCAGCACCTCTACCGCTCGCTGAAGAAACCCCTCGAATACGAAAGCGTGGAGGGACTCGAATATGTTGACAAGGTGGTCAGCGTAGACCAGTCGCCACTGGGACGCACACCGCGCTCCAACCCCGCCACCTATACCGGCGTATTCAGCGACATCCGCTCTCTCTTCGTCAATCTGCCCGAAGCCAAGATTCGCGGCTACAAGCCCGGACGGTTCTCCTTCAACGTGAAAGGCGGACGATGCGAAGCCTGCGGGGGCAATGGCTACAAGACCATCGAGATGAACTTCCTGCCCGACGTCATGGTGCCATGCGAGGTGTGCCACGGAAAGCGCTACAACCGCGAGACGCTCGAAGTGCGCTACAAGGGAAAAAGCATTGCCGACGTGCTCGACATGACCATCAACCAGGCCGTGGAATTCTTTGAGAACGTGCCAAGCATCCTGCAGAAAATCAAAACCATACAGAACGTCGGACTGGGATACATCAAACTGGGACAGCCCAGCAACACCCTTTCGGGGGGAGAAAGCCAGCGCGTGAAACTCGCCACCGAACTCAGCAAACGAGACACTGGCAACACCGTCTACATACTCGACGAGCCCACCACGGGACTGCATTTCGAAGACATCAGAATACTCATGAACGTGCTGCAACAACTCACCGACAGGGGCAACACCGTCGTCATCATTGAGCACAACCTCGACGTCATCAAACTTGCCGACCACATCATCGACATGGGACCGGAGGGAGGACAAAACGGAGGACAAATCCTCTCCACGGGAACGCCTGAAGAGGTGGCCAACAGCACGGCGGGCTACACACCGCGATTCCTGAAGCCCGAACTCGAGGAATGAACGACCAGCAGACTCAACATGAAAATCATCACATAAAGCACAAGCACTTGCCATACATTCACATCTATATCCTCAATACTGGCTCCCGGTATTGAGGATATTTTTTCCAATGCGATGTTCTGCAGCCCCACCAACCACGACATGGCCACCACCAGGGCATGCTGAACAGCAGGCCAACAACTAAGAAGAAACAAAAGAGCTGCCATATAGAGCGTGAGCGTGGCCACGGGAATAACCACGAAATTGGTCAGCAGGAAACAGCAGGAGAAGCGGCCGAAATAGTAGGCCACCAACGGCGCCACACCCGTCTGGGCAGCCACCGAGACGCTCACCATAGACCAAAGCCGGCCAAGGAAACGATGGGCGAAAAGGAAACGCGGAGAAATCAAATAATAAATGGGCCTATAGAGCATGATGATGAACAGCACCGAAAGAAACGACATCTGAAAGCCCAAGTCGAAAACGCTCAGCGGACGCGCCAGCAGCATGATAATCGCCGTGAGCGAAAGCGTGTTGAGCGACATCCTGTCGCGCTGAATCAGTCCGACCACCGAATAGATGGTTATCATCAGCGCTGCACGAACCACGCTCGACGGCATTCCCACCATCACCACATAAGCCCAGATGGCCATCACGATGCAGGCCTCGCCAAGCAACTGGCGGCGACGGCCCATGGTGAGAAAAAGAAACAACATATAGATGATGCCCAGATGCAAGCCGCTCAAGGCCAGCACATGCGAGGCTCCCGATACCGAATAGGCCTCACGGGTGGATTGGTTGAGCAGACTCTTGTCGCCCAATGTCATGGCAGCAACCACTGCCAGCTGCTCTCCTCCGAGCCCCCACTCCTGATAGCGCTGAAGCAGATTCTGCCTGAGCTTCATGGCCCGAATCCTGATGCGCGACAAACGGGACAGATGACTCATGTCGACAATGGCCTTCCGCCAGTCGCTCCAAAAGATAAAGGTGGTGGCAACGATGCCATGTGACTCAAGATAGGTGGAATAACGAAAATGGGAAGCGCCGAAGTCATGGGGGTGCTCAAAGACCGATGACGCCAAAATGCCGTCACCCACATGGAGCCGCTTGTAAAGGCAGTCCACGGTATCGCGCAGGATGGCCGCCTGAACCTGTTTCCCCTCAAACTCACCAGTGGTGATGAGCAAATTGCAACGAACCACCTTGCCACGTTCCACGGGTTCGCTGGTCACTACTGCTTTGTAGACCACCTCATCTTCCGGCAGCTGAAGCTCCACTTCTGTCTTTGCCCTCTGAACGAGCAGAACGCCCAGACAACAGGTGGCCGCAAGAATCAATGCACTCTGAAGAAGGGGATGCTTGCGAAGCACCGCCGTCACGACCACAAGCCCCACGAAAAGCCCCATACTCCACTGCTGCACGGAAGAAGACGCCCCATGAAACAACAAATCCCCCAGCACAATGCCGAGAATCAGACACACGGCAATGCGCAGGAGGGGGAAAAGTTGGATGGGGGAAGAATGGGTCATCTCTGGCGATGCTCCATGCTACGATTACTCTATGTTAGGCGTGTCCCATGTTTTGGTCTTGGAGCATGCAAGCCGTTGCGTGAGCGATCCTACTTTCAGGATGAAGTCGCCCTCTTCGAGCGTCCATCTTCCGTCGGCTCCCACGAAGGCGAGATCTTTGGCCGGCAGCTTGAACACCACGGTGGCTTGCTCACCAGGCTGAAGGGAGATTTTCTTGAACTGTCGCAGCCGTTTGTTGTCGGGCACAACAGAAGCAACGACATCTGAAGAATAGAGCAGCACGGGCTCCTTGCCAGCCTTGCTGCCAGTGTTTTTCACGTCTACGCTGACGGTGAGTTCATCGTCGGCATTGAAGTCCGTCTTGTCTACGCGCAGATTGGAGTATTGGAAGGTGGTGTAGCTGAGTCCGTAGCCGAAGGGCCATTGGAGCGACACTTTGGCGTCGTAGTTGTAGGCTCCGGCCATGGTGCCCACCTCTTCGCTCACCTTGTAGTCATAATTGGCGAGCGAGTTGATTTCGCGCGGATAGGTGTAGGGCATCTTGGCTGAGAAGTTGGCGCGCCCAGCGAGGAGATTGGCCAGCGCGTCGGCTCCGTAGTTGCCGGGCAGGAAGATGTGGACGATGGCCTTGGCGAGCGGCTCGATGTCGGCCATGAGCCGTGGGCGTCCTTCGTTGAGCACGAGGACGATGGGCTTGCCGGTGGCCGCGAGTGCCTTGACGAGGTTGCGCTGGTTTTCCGACATCCAGAGGTCGGAGAGGTTGCCTGGCGTCTCGCAATAGCTGTTCTCGCCTATGCAGGCTATGATGACATCGGCCTTGGCAGCCGCCTCAACGGCTTTCTCTATCTGGGGCTCATTCTCATCGTAGTAGGCTCCCGCCTCATTGTAGGTGACACCCTGCTCAAGGATGATGTTTTCTTGTCCATAGGTGGCGCAGAGGGCCTCGTAGATGGTGTTGTATTTTTCGGCCAGGTCTTCGGCATTGGAGCCTTGCCAAGTGTAGCTCCATCCGCCATTGAGACATCTCATCTGGTTGGCGTTGGGTCCGGCCAGAAGGATTTTCTTGCCCGGGGCCAGGGGCAGCATGCCGTCGTCGTTCTTCAGCAGCACCTGCGACTCTTCAGCCGCACGGAGGGCTTTCTCGGCAAACTCCTGGCTACCAAACTTTTCGTAGCCCTTGCCGCCGGTGTTGGGCTGCTCAAAGAGCCCCAGACGATACTTTACGCGGAGAATGCGGCACACGGCATCGTCAATGCGCTCCTGACTCACTTTCCCCTCCTCGACGAGTTGCTTCAGCAGAATGCAGAAGTCGGGGCTGTAGGGGTCCATGCTCATGTCAATGCCGGCATTGATGGCTATACGGATGGCATCCTTTTTGTCGGTGGCCACGTGCTCGCGGGTGTAGAGATTGTTAATGTCGGCCCAGTCGGTGACGAGCATGCCGTCCCACTGGAGGTCTTCCTTGAGCCACTTGGTGAGGTATTCATAGCTGGCATGCACGGGCACGCCGTTCACGCTGGCCGAATTGACCATCATGGTGAGCGCTCCGGCCTGGGCTGCAGCCTTGAAGGGCTCGAAGTATTTCTCGCGCAGCAGTTGGGGAGACAGGTAGGCCGGCGTGCGGTCCTTGCCCGTCCAGGGCGCACCGTAGGCCATGTAATGCTTCACGCTGGTAGCCACGTTGTAGGGGCCGATGTGGTTGGGGTCGGGTCCTTGGTAGCCTCTGATTTCGGCTTCCACCATGCGCGCGTTGACGATGGGGTCTTCGCCGAAGCTCTCCCAGATGCGCGACCAGCGCTGGTCGCGTCCCAGGTCGACGACGGGATTGTAGACCCACGGGCAATTGCCGGCACGGCTCTCATAGGCCGTCACCTCGGCCATTTGCCGTGCGAGCTCGGTGTTGAACGATGCTGCCAGGTTGATGGGCTGCGGGAAGAGCGTGCCGCCTTGGGTGTAAGTCACTCCGTGGTTGTGGTCGAGTCCGTAGATGTCGGGGATTCCGATGTGCTTCATCGACTTTTTCTGGATGAGCCCTATCCACTCTTGCCACTGCTTCACGGTGGCGGCGCGGGTGCCCGGGGCGTTGAGAATGGAGCCCACCTTGTATTTGGAGATGAGCGTGTCGAGCATGGTCTCGTTGAGCTGCCACGTCATCTGGGACTTGCCCTCATAGATGTCGAGATTGTAGCCACCCAAGCGCTCGATGATTTTCTTGTCAGAGAGTTTGAGCAACTTCGACAGTTCGGCCTCGCTAGTGCCATACTGACGCAAGGCCTTGGCCACCTTGTCACGGTCTACGCGGGCGTTGGCGGCGGTCATCTTGCCCATCACGTCGAGATTGAGTTCCAGCATCTGCCCAATCTTCTCGTCGAGCGTCATCCGGGCCAGCCGTTGCTCAATCTTTGCCTCCAGGGCTTCATCGCGCGGAATGGCAGGTTTCAAACTGCCCTGCGCCGACAGGGAAAGGGCGGCGCAGGAAAAAACAAATACGATTAAAGATTTTCTCTTCATGGTATGATTCTTTTGTTTTCTAATCATTTGGTTCGATTCACAGTTGCAAAGGTAGTAAAAGAAAACGAAAAAACCATCAGCCCATGTTCTAAATCCACCGGCAAAGCGTCATTTCCACGATTTCGACTCCCATTCGGCATTCATTTGCGTGATTGTTTCTTTGCCGTTGTTTTCTTCACTCACGGTGACAAGATAGTCGCGGGGCCAGCCGTCGGCAAAATAGCGATAGGAGTAGTAGATGGTGGTCTTCACACCAGCGCTGTCGGGCATGTCCACCTTCATATAGAGCTGATATTCGTCGTCGTCGCTCGTTTCCTCGCCGTCGAGCATGCCCTTGGTGATGTCGTAGTGCACCCTTCCCTCGTCCGACTCGGCATCGTTTTCGCCCACGGGAAACTCCTTGCCATGATAGGAAAAGAGCGTAAGCGGAGCCATGAACGCCTCTGCCAGTTTCTCCTTCGAGCCATACAGCTGAGCGCAGAGTTCACGGAGTTCCTTCAGCATTTCGGGCTTTGTCTTCACCGAAGGCAGAGTGGGATTCTCCAAGTAAATCTGGTCTACCACGTGCATGCTGTTGGCAAGAATGGCATTGTAGACCTCTTTCCAGTTGACTATTTCCTTGAAAGCTCCCAGCCCGGTGGTCTTGAAAAGCACCTTGGTGCCCAGCAGCGAGCGGGCCGACAAGAGTCTGATGCGGCCTTGCGCCGAAGTGGAGTCGCTCACGCTCACCTCCAGCGGAGTGTATTCCATGAGATATTCCTTCTTGGTTGAGTCCTTCACGCAGATGCGGAATTTGTTCCCGTTCGATTCCGTCACCGTGGTGTCGGTGCCCGCCACCTCGGCCCTTACCGACGAGAAACGATAGACCAAAGTGTCGCCCGTGCAAAACCAGCCTATCACGTCAACGGTGGAATCATTGCGCACGTCCTGCTCCTGGGCTGGCGCCACCATTGCGGCAAGCAACAGCCATACCAACGAAAGAAACTGCTTTATGCTCATTTGTTGTGCTTTTCTTCTTGTTAATAAAAAAAAGCGGGATAAACCCGCCTCTTCTTGGTGACTCCCGCGGGATTCAAACCCACAACCTTCTGATCCGTAGTCAGATGCTCTATTCAGTTGAGCTAGGGAGCCGTCCTTTTTGTTTTGCGGTTGCAAAGGTAAGCACTTATTTTGGATTGACCAAACTTTTTGTGGAGTTTTTTTGATTTTTTCTTTCATTAAGCCGAAAAAGGCTCATTCCGCAGCATCTTTTCCACTCACCACCCTACTTTTCTGCCGCTTCGATGGCTATTTCGTAGCAGAGAGAAGCCTTTATCCTGGGATTTGAAGAAGATGAAAAGCAATCCATCCCCCACGCTACTATCTCAACTCTTTTCTTTCGTCGAACTCACGTTGTGGACTGTATTTCCTATACCTATTTATATATATAGTATGCTTCAACGCCAACAGACACTAAGCACTGCCATCAACTGACGCAGCCACGTAGACCAAAAGAAAATATTAGTGCACAGGGCGGGAATGTTTCGCTCAATAGTTCATCTCAATCCATGAGCCCGCATGAAAAGCTGTCCGCACATCAACAGGAATCAGCTTTCAGAATGGCAGCTATATTATTTGTGAATTATTTTTACAAAACGGGAAGCGCCTCGTTCGCCCTTGCTGAGAGAGCACGCCACTCACGATGAGTAAATGGCGTGCTTACGAGGCGTGAGTGGCGTGCTCACTACCCGTAAGTGGCGTCCTTACTCGCCAATATTGATTTTCAGCACTTTACGGAGGCGTTATGCGAGGGCATGAAAAGCTGTGAATTTTCTTTACAAAACACGAGCGTTTCCTGGGGCTGTTTAATACGCCTCCTGTAGGGGCGCGCCTCGCCGCGTCCCTACATTGCAGCAGAGGCGTCTTCTACTCATTCCCCGGCTTCTTTTCTTTGCCGCAAATGGGGCAAGGAGAGATGATACTTCACAGCCAGGAGCCTGATGACGGAGACCACCAGAAAGGTGATGAGAATATTGAGGTGAACGTCGGCATGGAGCGCCAGGAGTCCACAATAAACGATGCCTCCCACCACGCTGGCCATGGCGTAGATTTCCTTTCTGAAGATGAGTGGCACCTCGTTGAGCAGGATGTCGCGAATGATTCCTCCTGCGGCTCCAGTGATGCACCCCATGATGACGGCCACCCAGAAGGGCTGACCGAACATGAGGCTTTTCTGCACGCCGGCAATGGTGAAGAGCGCCAGCCCGAAGGTGTCGAAGATGTGAAGAAACATGTTGTAGAGATGGTTCACGCGCTCTTCAAAAAGGATGACGATGAGCAGGGCGAAGGCCGTGCAGACCACGTAGACGGGCGTGGTCATCCAGAAAGGAGTGGTGCGCAGCATCAGGTCGCGGATGGTTCCGCCGCCTATGGCCACGGCAAAGCCGCAACAATAGCCGCCAAACCAGTCGAAGCGCTTGGCGGCAGCCATGCGTATGCCCGATATGGCAAAGGCAAAGGTTCCAAGAAACTCGATGAGCTGCTGAAGAGCGGAGTAGTCGGTTGTTATCATTTTAGTGTTGGCTGATTGTCTTTTGCTTATTTAGTGGAGAGGAATTTCAGGCGGAGAGAGTGAGTAAACGGGTAGAGCTGGCTATACAGGGCCACAAATACACATCACCCACCGCCCACTGCTCCTTACTTCTCAAATCTTTTGCCCCAACAAAGCACCATTTGCCGGTAGAGCTTTTCTTCTGCCGGAGAGTGCTGCGCATGCCAGAGCCGCTCAGCCTGCAATTCATCGGGCATGTATTGCTGCTCCTTGAAGTGGCCGGGGTAGTCGTGCGGATAGATGTAGCCGTCGGCATAGCCCAGGTCGGCCATGAGCTTGGTGGGAGCATTGCGCAGATGCAGGGGCACGGGCTGATTGCCCGTCTGCCGCACCAGCTGCAGCGCCCTGTCGATGCCCAGATAGGCCGAATTGCTCTTTGGGCTGGTGGCCAGATAGACGGCACACTCGGCCAGGGGGATGCGGCCCTCGGGCCATCCAATCTTCATCACGGCCTCGAAAGTGGCATTGGCCAGCAGCAGGGCATTGGGGTTGGCCAGGCCCACGTCTTCGGCGGCACTGATGACCAGCCGCCGGGCAATGAACTGCGGGTCCTCGCCGCCTTCTATCATCCGCGCCATCCAGTAGAGGGCGGCATCGGGGTCGCTGCCGCGAATGCTCTTGATGAAGGCCGAGATGATGTCGTAGTGCATCTCGCCGTCCTTGTCGTAGGCCAGTGGGTTCTGCTGCAGTCGGCTTTCCACCACCTCGTCGGTGATGACCACGTCGCCCTCGCCTGCCGCCTCCACCACGAGTTCGAGTATGTTGAGCAGTTTTCGGGCGTCGCCGCCGCTATAGCGCATCATGGCCCCCGTCTGGCGCAGCTCTATGTGGCGCTTCTTCAGTTCCACGTCGGTGGTAATGGCCCGCTGGAGCAGCTGCATGAGGTCGTCCTTCTCGAGGGCCTTGAGCACGTAGAGCTGGCACCGCGAGAGCAACGGGCGTATGACCTCGAACGACGGGTTCTCGGTGGTGGCTCCGATGAGCGTCACGATGCCCTTCTCCACGGCGCCCAACAGCGAGTCTTGCTGGCTCTTGGAGAAGCGGTGAATCTCGTCAATAAATAAGATAGGTGAAGACTGAGAGAAGAATCGCCCGTTGCGGGCACGCTCAATGACGTCGCGCACATCCTTCACGCCGCTCGTCACGGCGCTCAGTGTGTAGAAAGGGGTTTCAAGCTGATGGGCAATGATCTGCGCCAGCGTGGTCTTGCCCACCCCCGGAGGCCCCCAAAGAATAAACGAGGGAATGCGGCGCGCCTCTATCATCTTGCGCAACACCGCACCCGGACCTACGAGGTGCTTCTGCCCCACGTAGTCGTCGAGCGACAGCGGGCGTAATCGTTCTGCTAAGGGTTGTGACATATTGAGTGCAAAAATAAAAATATTATTGCAATTATGAAAATTTCGACATGAAAAACTTGCCAATTACAAATTTAGTGCTATCTTTGTTGCCATTCATGGCAGAAGAACCACCGCAGACATGAGAATAACCATCCTTCAAACCGACATCGTCTGGGCCGACCCGGAGGCCAATATCAGTCGCGCCGACCGGCTCATCAGCCAAGCCCCGGCATCGGATGTCTACGTGCTCCCCGAGATGTGGTCCACGGGGTTTGCCACCGAGCCTCAGGGCATCGCCGAGGAAGAGGGAGGCCAGGCTCTGCAATGGATGAAGCGCAAGGCCCAGCACGCCAATGCCGCCATCAGCGGCACGCTGGCCGTCGGTCTGCCGGGCGAGCAAGGATACGTCAATCGCCATTACTTCGTGTGCCCCAACGGACGGTGCTACAGCTACGACAAGCACCACCTCTTCACCTATGGCCATGAAGACCGCTATTTCACGGCGGGCAACGAGCGCTGCGTGGCCACCTTCAGGGGGGTGCGCTTCCTGCTCATCACCTGCTATGACGCCCGTTTCCCCCTATGGATGCGCTACGCCGACGACTACGACGCCATCATCATTGCCGCCAACTGGCCCAGCAACCGGCAGCATGCCTGGCACATCCTCACACGTGCCCGCGCCATAGAAAACCAGTGCTGCGTCATTGCCGCCAACCGCGTGGGCTCCGACCCCTACAGCGTCTATACGGGCAGCAGTGCCATCATCGATGCCTATGGCAACACGCTGGCCGCTGCCACCACCGACGACGAGCAGACCGTCACCGCCGAAGTGGACTTCGCCGCGCAGCTGCGCTTCAGAGAGAAATTCCCCGTGCTGCGCGAACGCGACCACGGCTTAACAGTTGAAAGGCCAAGAAGTTGAAAAGCTGAAAATGCCATGCGCTACAGTCATTCCTACTTTTCTACTCACTTCTTGCTCCTTCGCTCAAAAAAAACTTGAACATAAAAAAACAAGCAACAGAATATGAAAGAAACAGCAAAGAAAGCACTATCGCTCAAGACACTTACCAAAAGCAACGTCTGGGACATTCAGGAAAACGACATCTTCCGCATGTGGGAAGCAGCCGAAAAGGATGCCGACCTCAAGGACAACATGCGCCACTACTCCGACATCATACGCAGCGCCTTCGACATGGAGGAAGTAACCGTAGACAAGCCCGAAGTCATCAAGAAATACGAAGCACGGGGCTTCAAGGTGGGACAGGTGCGCATCGACGACTCCACAAAGGTGAAATGGGCCATCAAGAAACGCCCCATCCTGCGCGTCACCGACCTCACCTACGAGAACATTCGCCACATCAGCGCCGCCAAGCTGCTCGAAGTCATCGACAGAAACTTCGGCGGGGGCTGGGACTCGCTCTCACAGAGCATTCAGGACATCATACAAAACGGATTCGACATCTCCACCACCACGCTGCCCGCCGACCGGCTCCACAAGGCCGGGGGCATGTATGAGAAGAAGGTGGCCGACGGATTCGAGGTGCTCGAAATAGCCAAGGGCACCTGGGTGGAGGCCATCTTTGCCAAGGCCAAGCCCGAAGTGGAGAAGCCCAAGATGAAGTTCGACATAGACGAAAAGGACTCCAGCCAGCAGCCTGAAGGCGAGGAGGATGAGGAAGACGTTATCGTGGAAGACCACTATCACGACCAAGACGATGACGACGACTACGACGAGGACAAGCTCACCGAGGAGAGCTATCGCACCACCTTCGAGACCGACCCCGAAGACCTCAGCCTCGATGCCGTCGACGTGGCCGAAGACGATTATTAGAAACCACGGCATATATAGCCACCATTCCAAGAGAGCCCAGGAGAAAAACATCATGTTCTCCGGGGCTCTCTCTTCTTGTTCGGGT
>CAMOPD010000068.1 GCA_946622085.1 uncultured Prevotellaceae bacterium
CATCGCTCATTTCAATTTCGTGGGCGACAGCATAATCGGTCTGGGTGTGAACGTGGAGGCTGGTGCCATTCTCTGCAACCACTATAACGAGCGCTTCGACGACACGGTGTATGTGCATGTGGATGGGCACCGCATTTCTACCGGACTCCAAAAGTTTGGTTCGCTCGTGGGCGATGATTGTCGCATAGGTGCCAATGCCGTCCTTTCTCCAGGCACGCTCTTGAAACCTCGTACCATTGTTCGTCGTCTCGAGCTCGTAGAGCAAGATCCTTTGTGAAATTATAGTCCTACGACGTGATACCACTGAAATTTTTCGACATCTCTGCGGTAGCTCGAATTGTAGCCCAAATGGGGATCTTGTGGCACGTAAATGCTAACTCCATGATATGATTCCTCTGTGACGTTGAAGTCACTATAAAAGTCCTTCCACAACTTGTCTGTCTGCCATTGGGTGGCCATCACCTTTTCAACTACAGCTTTGTCGAGCGCTTGTTTCCATTGCTGATAGTCGGCAGCAGAAGCGTGGGTGCGTATGTAGTCGCCAGCATCAAAGAAGATGCGGTTTTCGGGCTGGAAGTCTTTAGTAACCCCCATGTAATAGTAATATATCAGTCCCGTCATGTCGGGGTAGGAGTCTGTGGCACCATGGTTCATCGATTGTAGCACAATGCGAGTAGCCTGTGCCACATTTTCCATTTCGCTGGTCTTCACCACTGAGAGAGGCAGGTAATTGGGATTGTCTTTTTGATATTCTTCTACTACGGAGGTGGCGAACGCCGTTTTCTCAAACAGTGCCGGAACGACGCGCTCGTAAGGTGCTCCGTCGTAGGGTATTTCTGCTGGCGATCCGATGATGTAGTCAGCAGCATGGCGCAACTCATAGAGCGACTCTAAGCACATGAAGTTGCAGCAATCGGCAAAGATGAACTTCAGGTGGGGCAGACTGTTGGCGATGACGGTGGCCAGGGTGGGAATGTTGATCCAATAGCCCGACATGCTGGTGTCGTTGCGTCCGTTGTCTATGCCGAAAGCGCGGGTGTTGGGGATGGAATCCTGAACGAGCCATCCGGAAGAATGTCCCCAGAGAACGAGTCCAAAATCTTCTGATGCAGGATAATTGTTGACGGCATAGCGGAATATCTGTTCCATGACTTGCGGGTCGCTTGAGTAAATGTCTGTGTTGCCGATGCCCACATCGCTGATGGATACCGAGTCGGCTATCTGCCCGTTCTTCAGACATGCCATCCAGGGGAGTTCCCTTTGGCTGCTTCGGTCGACGAAGACCACCAAATGGTTATTTCCAATCAAGCGCGAACCTTCTTTCATTTCGTTGAGGTCATCCCACACGGCATCTGTCAGATTGTTCTCGCCCGCCATATACACAATGACGGTGCGCTCGGCTTGTGTTTTGGCTTCGGGCGCTTCGTCGTCATGGTGATGGCAAGCCGTCAGGCCCGCCAGGCAGCAGAGCGTCAACAGCAGTTTCTTCATGGCTTGTTTTCTTTTATAGGGTCGAAAAAAAAGGCCGACGGTATGCAAACGAGCAACCGCCGGCTGGTGATTATTTGTCTTGTTATTAAGAATTCATGGTGAGTAGGAACTCCTCGTTGCTTCGAGTCTGGAGCATGCGGTCGTGAATGGTGTTCATGGCCTCGATGGAGTTCATGTCGGCAATATACTTACGCAGAATCCACATACGGTCGAGCGTGGTCTTGTCTTGCAGCAGGTCGTCGCGGCGCGTGCTCGAAGCCACCAGATTGACGGCGGGGAATATGCGCTTGTTGGAGAGCGAGCGGTCGAGTTGCAGTTCCATGTTGCCGGTACCCTTGAATTCCTCGAAGATCACTTCGTCCATCTTGCTGCCGGTGTCGATGAGGGCTGTAGCCACGATGGTGAGCGAGCCTCCGCCTTCAATCTTTCGTGCAGCTCCGAAGAAGCGCTTGGGCTTTTGCAGAGCATTGGCATCAACACCACCGGTGAGCACCTTTCCGCTGGCGGGCGAAACGGTGTTGTAGGCGCGGGCCAGTCGGGTGATGGAGTCGAGGAAGATGACCACGTCGTGGCCGCATTCCACCATTCGCTTGGCCTTTTCGAGCACTATTCCGGCAATCTTCACGTGGCGCTCTGCCGGTTCGTCAAATGTTGAAGCAATGACTTCGGCATTCACCGTGCGCGCCATGTCGGTGACCTCCTCGGGGCGTTCGTCAATGAGTAGCATCATGAGATAGGCTTCGGGATGGTTGGCAGCTATGGCGTTGGCAATGTCCTTCATGAGGATGGTCTTACCGGTTTTCGGCTGCGCCACGATGAGCGCGCGCTGACCTTTGCCAATGGGGGAGAACAAGTCTACCACCCGCGTACTGAGATTAGTGGTGGCGGGGTCGCCGCAAAGGGTGAACTTCTCTTCGGGGAAGAGTGGAGTGAGGTGTTCAAAGGGTATTCGGTCGCGCACCTCCGACGGGTGACGTCCGTTGATCTTGTCGATGCTTGTCAGGGGGAAGTACTTCTCGCCGTCGTGGGGTGGCCGCACGTGGCATTCCACCACGTCGCCTGTCTTCAGGCCGTAGCGCTTAATCAGATTGATGGCCACATAGACGTCGTCGGGCGAAGAAAGGTAGTTATAATCGCTCGAGCGCAGGAAGCCATAGCCGTCGGGCATGATTTCGAGTACTCCATTGGCAGTGATGACATCAGAAAAATCATATTTCTCGGTCGTCTCCACCGGCGCCACATTGCGATAAGGCTGTTGAACGGCCTGTATGGGTGTCATGGGATTGTCGAAGATGTCGTAGGTGGGCATGGCGGAATGGTCTTCGATGGGCAGGTCGACAACGGGGATAAAGTCGGTGCCGTCGCCAGGATCGCCAAACCACACGCCTTCGGCAATGGCTTCGCGCTTTTCTTCTTCCACCTCGTTGTGTGCATTCACCTTGGCTTGCAGTTGGGCGATGAGATCTTCTGAGTGCCCATTGTCTGCCGAATGGTCACTGCTGGCAAATTCGGCTTCAGGCACCAACGGCTCGTCGTCAGCGATGGATTCTGCTGGTTCCGCATCGGCCTGTTGCTCTTGTCTGTTGTCTTCCATCTGGCTCATCTGCTTGGCCGCAGCTTCGGCAGCGGCGGCAATGGCCGCCAGTTCGGCTTTCGACTTACGTCCGCGGTGCTTAGGAAATTGTGCAAGCAGGTCGGCCGCAGCAGGTTCCTGGGGTGCCGTCTCTGCGGGGATGCTGGCGTCGGCTGAGCTCTCTTGCTGAGAGGCTTCTGCGGGGATGTCTTTAAAGAGGGGCATCACTTCATTGGCAGCATTGCGGTTCTTTTTCGAGTCGAAGTTTTCTCCGTCTTTTCCATTGACGGAATACACTCTGTCGGTATCTTTTTTCACAATACGCACTCTGCGTCTCTTCGTGCCGAGCGGGTTTTTGTTGCCTTCCACTTCGGCCTGTTTGTCGAGAATGGCGTAGATCATGTCATCCTGAGTGGCGCCAGACTTCATGCTGGAGCCCAACTCCTTAGCAATATCTTCCAATTCGGAGATATTCTTTGAAAGTAATTCGTCTTTGCTATACATATTGCAGTATACAGATTTGTGATTCTGAAAAATTGATAAGATTTTGGGGATTGTTTACCCTTTGCATGGGCAGAAAAGCCTAAAGCAGAAAAAGGGAAACGGGTGATTGTGTTTTAAACGTTTGCAAAGGTAAGTATTTTTCTTGACATCACCAAATTTTCGACTTCTTTTTGTTTGCCGACCCTTTTTTATGTATCTCTGGCAGCAATACAACTGGAGAGCAAGTCGTCTCCCCAAGGGGGTAAACAGACTTGCTCTCCAGTACCAACATCCTTTTGTGTCCCCGTGAGGGAGAAAAAGGCAGTTGGATTTACATTCGTTGTGTAGCCAATCCTATCTGAATGATTTCTGCGCTTCGGCCAAGGCTTTCTCCCAGTCGGTGTCGAGCGAGAATTGGGTCAGATAGTTCTTGTTGTTGTAGTAGCTCAGCACCATGTCGCGATCCATGTCGCCAAAGAGCGTATGTGTGTTGGTGGCATCGCGGAATATCTGCAGCACCCAGGCGCGTCCTTTCTTACTGGTGTATTGAGTCAGCTTGTCAATGTAGGTGTTCACAAATTCGTTCATGGCATAGGCCTGGCGGTCGAGTTCGCCGATGGTCATGTCGGGCTTCAGCTCCTTGGCCTTAGTAGCCATATAGTTGAGGGCATCCACTTTAAACTGAGCCACCTTTCTGAGTTCCATGTCCAATTGTCTGTTCACGGCAATTTGCTGCGACTGACTGAGAATCTTCCGGTAGACCTTCTGTGCGTTGGCAGTGGTAAGCGAGAAGCAGAGCACTGCTAATAAAATGATTTTCTTCATGTCTTTTTTCTTTTTTAGTTCTTTATTGGTTTAAATATGTTTCTGTTCTCACGCGTACATTATATTATTTCCTATAGCCATGCCGTTGGTTGTCTTGGCCTCAAACATGCTTTTCCAGTTGCTTGTAGTGGGTTATGCAGCTTGGCAGCTCTTCTTGATAGTGAGTCACGTAGATGAGTGTTTTGTTGGGGCGCTGGCAGAAGACGTCGACCACCTCTTTCACCATGCGCCGGTTGTAGTCGTCCAGCCCGTGCAGGGGCTCATCGAGAATCAGCAGCTGCGGGTCTTTGACGAAAGCTCTGGCCAGAAGGACGAGTCGTTGTTCGCCGCTCGACAGCTTCATGAAGCTGCGGTCGGCCAACTCAGCAATGCCAAACAGGCGCATCCACCAGCGACATTTCTCATAGTCGTCGTCATTGGGTTTCACGTAGAGCCCCACGGAGTCCTTCAGACCGCTGGCCACTATTCTTATGGCAGGCATGTCCCGTTGATAGGCGCGGTGCATTTCGGGAGACACATATCCAATGCGCTTTTTGATGTCCCAAATGCTTTCACCGCTGCCCCGAGGCACTCCGAAGAGCGCTATGTCGGCGGCATAGCCCTGGGGATTGTCGGCACACACCAGGCTCAGGAGTGTCGACTTGCCCGAACCGTTTTGGCCGCTGAGGGCCCATCGCTCGCCCTTCCTGACGGTCCAAAAGAGATTCTTCAGAATGATGCGCCGTCCGTAGCGTATGGTGACATCCGTCATTCTGACCACTTCGTCGCCGCCAGACGCTTCTCTGTCGGAAGGCAGTGTCAGCAGGGCGTTCTTCTTCTCTTCGCCCAAGAGGCTCTTGGGGTAGGGTGGCCGCTTGCCGAGATAGTCGGCCAGGCGTTGCTTGGGGCCTACGATGCGCTGGCTTACTTCCACCACATGGGTGATGAATTCGGGCAGATCGTCGCTCTTCGAGAGCACCAGCACCATCTGCAATGCACGCTCCTCGGCCAGTGTCTTCAGCAGGGTTTTCAGCTGCGCGCGTGTCGGGGCGTCAAGGCCGATGAAGGGATTCTCAATGATGAGCACCCGAGGTTCGCCGAAGAGCGCACTGGCCAACTTGAACTTTCTTAGTTCTCCGCTCGAGAGCAGGATGATATATTTGTCCAGCAGATAGTCCATGTCGAGCAAATGGTAGAGATGCTGCTTCAGTTGTCGGCGCTCGGGAGTGTCCTCACCGGCCATCCGGTAGGCATCGTCCAGCAGTTGGCCCACAGTGGGCGTCGATGGGTCTATCTCCATCTGGTTCCATCGCTGCTGCAGGAAGTAGGTGCGGTCGTTGTCTCCTCCATAGGTGTCTCTGAACGTAATGTGGCAGATGTTTTCGCTGACAAGAGTCTTCTTGCTGGGCGAAAAGTCGTAGCGTGGAAATTCGGGCAGCAGCGGATGTCTCCCCGTAATCATGTCTACCAGCATCGACTTTCCGCCGCCGTTGGGCCCCACAATGGCCACGTGCTCGCCATCGCAGAGCGAGAAGTCCACGGGTTGGGCCATGCGCCATTCGGCCATTCGTGGCACGCCTTTGCTGATATGTATGATTTCCTGCATGCTATGATTGTTGTCGTGGGCCACTCAGAGCCCCTTTACTTTCTGTTGGTTTCGCTGGGCAAAGTCTTTCCAGCTCTTATACGACACCCGGCTTTCCGGTCGGTTCGACTGCATGAAATGGCAGTATGCAGCTCCCAGGGCATCGGTCGCATCCATGAAATGGGGCATTTCCTCGGCACTCAGGTTCAGCAGCCGTTTCAGCATTCCTGCCACTTGCTCTTTCGAGGCGCTGCCATTGCCCGTAATGGCCATTTTGATTTTCAGTGGAGCGTACTCGTGAATGGGGATGTCGCGCTCTATGGCTGCCGCAATGGCCACCCCCTGCGCCCGTCCCAGCTTGAGCATCGACTGAACGTTTTTTCCGAAGAAAGGGGCCTCGATGGCCATTTCGTCGGGCAGGAACTCAGTAATGATGCCTGTGACGCGCTCGAAAATCTTGCCCAGCCGCAGGTAGGGGTCGCTCATCTTGCGCATGTCTATCACGCCCATGGCTATCATTTCAGCCTTGTTGCCCACAACGCGTATCAGCCCGTAGCCCATGATGTTGGTTCCTGGGTCGATGCCCAGTATGATGCGTTCTGCCTTCACTCGCACTCAGCCTCTCATATATGGGTTGTACGTCAGTTCCCTGCCAATGGTGGTCTTGGGTCCATGACCCGTATAGACCACTGTTTCTTCGGGCAGTTTGGCCACCACGTTGTGCAGCGAATTCATGATGTCGGGGAATGATCCGCGCTCAAAATCAGTGCGCCCGATGCTCATCTGAAACAGCGTGTCGCCAGAGAAGGCCACACCCTCTTCCCTGCAGTAGAAGAACACCGAACCGGGTGTGTGGCCTGGCGTGGCCAGCACTTCCAGCGTGTGGTTGCCGAATTTTATGTTGTCGCCATGGTCGAAGTAACGGCCAACGGGCGGAAACGCCTCTTCGTAGTCGCCGAGCATGGCAAAGAGTTGTGTCTGTTCTTGCATCTTTTCTATGAGGAACTGGTCGGCGGCCGAGACTTCAGGCAGCAGTCCGTAGGCCTCGTTGATCATCATGCAACCAAAGTAGTGGTCGATGTGGCCATGGGTGCACAACAACTTCACGGGGGTTAAACCGGCAGTCTCAATGAAGTTGATAACCGACTGTCGTTCTGAGTCATAGAGTGCGCCGCAATCAATGATGGCACATTCATTCGACTCATCACTCACGATGAACGTGTTCTCCTGGAACATGTTGCATACAAAACGTTCTACATTCAGCATGGCACATAGATTAAATGTTTCTCCTTAAACCACTCTTCACTGAACCAATGGCTCAGGTCGTACACCTCGACGACTTTCCTGAAAGGGGCCGTCTCGGCTTGCACGTCACCGCCCTTGAGGCATATCACTCCGTTGGGCAGTGAGTTGAGCTGTTTGCCGCCAACGTTCTTTCTCACGATTTTCATCATGTCGGGCAACGGCATGACAGCCCTGCTGACGATGAAATTGAACTTCTCTTTCTCCTCCTCGCCACGCAGCTGCACGGGTGAGCAGTTCTCCAGGCCGATGGCATTGGCCACTTCCTGCGCCACGCGTATTTTCTTTCCCGTACCGTCGATGAGTTTGAACGAGCATTCCGGGAACATGATGCTCAGCGGAATGCCCGGAAAGCCGCCGCCAGTGCCAAAGTCGAGCACACGGGTGCCAGGCCTGAAATTAATCATCTTGGCTATGGCCAGCGAGTGGAGCACGTGGTGCTCGTAGAGATTGTCAATGTCCTTGCGCGAAATGACGTTTATCTTCTGGTTCCAGTCGGCATAGAGCTCATAGAGCTTCTCCATTTGTTCTCGCTGCCTGTCGGTGAGTTGGGGGAAATATTTCAGTATCAGTTTCATGGCTTCTGCTTTAGTATGTGGTCCAAATCGGAGTAGGGGATAACCACCTTTATTTCGCCGGTGGCGTGGGGTGCAATCTCGTCCTCCACATAGATGAATGTGATTTCGTCTTTGCCGAGCACGAAGTTGTCGGTGGGGTAGAGGTCAATGCCCACGAGAATGCCTTGCTGGCGCAGTCCCTCAATGCCTTTTGCATCATAGGCCTTGCACAGCCGTTTCATGATTTCCTCGCAAAGGCCTTGTTCGAAGCCGGGGGCGAAGACGTCATGGAGCGTCATCACATGTCCCGTTTCCACGTTGATGTTCTTCACAATGGTCTGCCTGTTGCCGTGGGCTCCACCGCCGTAGGTGTAGACGTCGGCCAGATAGCATACCACGTTGTCGCGGCCATTCTGCGTCCTGGTCGTCACTCTATACTCGGCGTTGTAGGAAGCCTCGTTCTGCTGGTCTTGTCGGTAGAGTGGGGCGTAGTCACGCTGATAGTCGGCCGCATATCGACTGACAAAAGAGTCAACGGCATGGCTGAAATCAAGCTGTTCGTTGCCGAGTGCCAGATAGTCGGGTACAAGCAGTCCGCTATGCAGCAGCGAGTCGTTCATCAGTGCCGCCCGTTTGTCGCCCTTGGCATATTGCATGCTCAGTCTGATGCGGCATTCGGGCGACTTGCTCCCGTCGCCAATCAACTGCACGGTGGTGTCGACCACAATGCTGTCGAACGAAATGCCGTCCACCGTGGCCGTCGTTGCTTCGCCTCCGCCACACGAGCAGAGCAATGCCACGCCGGCTGCAAGGGCTGCTAAGGTTTTCTTCATCATGATTGCAAAGGTAATCATTTTAATTGACAATAGCCCCATGTGGCTCACAATTTTTCTAAAATCAGGCAAAGAGGGGAGTGCAGAAACAAAAAAAGCCCGGTGGTGACACCGGGACTTCTTCATTATTGTTTGCTCATGCCGGGCATTAGCCCAGATACTTCATCAGAATCTTGGCGTTGCCGCTGTCGCGCAGCTTGGCAATGCTCTTCTCGCGAATCTGGCGCACGCGCTCACGGGTGAGTCCCAGCTGGTCGCCAATTTCTTCCAGACCCTTCTCGTGGCAGCCTATACCAAAGCATTCGCGAATAATGGTTATCTCTCTCTCTTTCAGTACTTTATTCAGCACCGAGTTGAGCTCCTGCGCCATGCTCTCGTGGTCCACCTGGCGGTCGGTGCGGCTGTCTTCGCCACTTGCCATGACGTCGAGCATACAGTTGTCTTCGCCGTCCTGGAAGGGGGCGTCGATGCTCACGTGATGTCCGTCGGCCATGAGGCTCTGACCGATTTTCTCCTCGTCGAGTTTGGTGGCATCAGAAAGTTCCGATACCGACGGATGGCGCATGTTTTCCTGCTCGAACTTGTTGATTTCGTGGTTTATCTTGTTGAGAGACCCCACCTGATTGAGCGGCAGTCTCACGATGCGGCTCTGCTCGGCAATGGCCTGCAGGATGCTCTGGCGAATCCACCACACGGCGTAGGAGATGAACTTAAAGCCGCGCGTCTCGTCGAATTTCTGAGCCGCCTTGATCAGTCCGATGTTTCCTTCGTCAATCAAGTCGGTAAGTGTGAGTCCTTGGTGCTGATATTGCTTGGCAACCGACACCACAAAACGCAGGTTGGCCGTAACGAGTTTGTCCTTGGCAATTTCTCCTTCACGTCCACCTTTCTTTATTTTTTGTGCGAGTTCTATTTCCTCATCAATTGAAATGAGCGGGGCGCGTCCTATTTCTACCAAATACTTATCCAACGCCTCGCTGGAGCGATTCGTAATGCTTTTCTGAATCTTTAATTGTCTCATCTTAACTACCTTAAATCTTTTGTAAATTCCTGAAAACCAGGCTTATATATAACTTTCGTTCCTTTAAGCCTTGCAAAATTACAAAAAATATCGTTAGGTTGTTCTCCTGGCACAATAAAATTGTAATTAAAAAAAGTTAACTGGCTTTTATTGTTGGTTCTCCGTTATCGTGTGAAGCGATTTTAGCCACCGATTTTATTGCCTAAACGAAAGGGGTAAATCATTATCTTATCTTTAATCTCTTTCGTAAGTTCACTTGCTCTTTGTAGCCATGTGTTTGAGGGAGTCAGGGATTTCTGATTTATTTGTGACAATTTTCAAGCTGTGAATAGCCTTATGCGCCCTTGGTAATCACAACTCGACACTCGCTGCTGATAACTCAGAAATCCTCGAACTAACCCCAAACGACTTATAATGGAGTTTAACTCTCTTTGAAGAGAGTATTGCAGCATTATTCTATTTATCATAATGCCGATTATATGAAATACTTATTTAAATCGGGACACCTTCATGTTAATCACAAATAAAGGGAAATTAATTGTGAATTTATTTTACAAATTTTGAGAACGTAAAGTAACATTTGTGATATTTTTGAGAGTTTGTTCCTCCAAAAAATGCTGATTTTCAAAACGCCTTTCTAACTTGCTGATTTATAGACACATAGAAAATGCGATGAAAAAAGTGCGCCATTTTCGTTGAGTAAGCACGCCACTTACGATGAGTAAGAACGCCACTCACGACGAGTAAGCACGCCACTTACTCAACGTGAGAACGCCACTTACTCAACGCAAGATTTTTGTTTCAGAAAAATAAACTTTGAATTATTTTGACAAAACAAATTTAATCGGGGCTTAATTCTCGTCTCTCTGACTATCTTCCAGACTAAAGCTCAACAGAATCATGCAGGATGTAAAAAATGTTGTAAAAAATGGCATCATCTTTTTGCACAACTCCCTACTTTTTTGTATTTTTGCATTTCAGTGAGTAGAGCGTGGATATTTTATATCAGAAGATTGCTATTTATCATAATCTGCCTATTGGCAGGTGGCAATGCTCAGGCCAAGGAACATCCTGTGCCCTTGGTGCTTCACCATGTGTTTGAATATAAGAAAGGTGTCAATGCCGACGTGAACGGAACGTCAACCAATGTGTATATGCGCTCCACCATCAAGATTGAGCGCCGCAACCCCACGTTGCGCCTTGTGCCCTCGATGTATTTCCTGGCCCGCCGCAAGGAGCGCGAATACATCACTGAGACGTATTCACGGCTGGTGTTCAAGGATATTAATAAATATGATGTGTACCGGCAGCTCTACGTGACCACACTCCCCCGACAGCGCAACGCCTTCCCCACTCTGCTGGGCTATTTCACCCCTACTCTTTATAATGTGACGCTGGTGAACAATCAGTTGCTCTCTCCTTTTCACAGAAAAAACCATCAGGTGTATAAATACCGCATGAAGACCGACGGCGACGGCGTTTGCCACATCAGTTTCACCCCGCGCATTAAGAACACGCAGATGGTGAGGGG